>DAITPL010000023.1:0-32623 GCA_036833615.1 Rhodanobacter sp. | reverse complement strand
ATCGCGACGCCAATCGCTTCGAGGAACTCGGCGGCTGATTGCCGCAGCGCACCCGATCGCGGCACATCCCGCCGGTTTGTCTTGCAGCGCTCCGAAAACCCCGACTGCCTCGGCGGGTCCGTTGTCACGACATTGCGCCATTGCCAGCAGCAAGCCGGAACCGGCGCGCCACGTTGGCTGCCAGCCAACTTCCCAGGCCACTGGCGGGCGCTGCGCAACCAAGCGCTAGATCATGCCGGTTTCGAGCCTGGCTTCGTCGGACATCATTTCGTACGTCCAGGGGGGATCGAACACCAGGTCGACATCGGCTTCGGTCAGCGTCGGGATCATCAACAGCTTGGTACGCGCATCCTCCACCAGAATATCGCCCATGCCACAGCCAGGTGCCGTCAGCGTGAGCTTGACGTACACCTTGCGGTCACCATTGGCGAGCTGCTCCATGCTGAGGTCATAGACCAGGCCAAGGTCGACGACGTTGACCGGGATTTCCGGATCAAACACGGCGTGGAGTTGCTCCCACGCCAGCTTTTCCACATCGTCGTTGGTGGCGTTCGGCGGCAATTCGAGCGGCGGTGGCGGTTCCTTGCCCAGGGCATCGGCATCGGCGCCAGCGATACGGAACAAGTTGCCTTCCACGTAAACGGTAAAACTGCCGCCCAGTGCCTGGGTGATATAGCCAATCTGCCCGGCCGGCAGCACCACCTCTTCGCCCTGCGGCACCATGACCGCATCGCAATCGCGCACCAGGGTAAAAGGTTCACTGTTCAGACTGAAACCACTCATGCCATTGCCAACCGGATTGTTCGCGCGACACAACGTCGAGCTGGGACTTTCCATTATGCCGTCGATGCTCCACGCGTGCTTGTCCCAGATCAGCCCACCCGTGCGTGCCGGCCAGACCGTTGCCAGCGTCACGCTATGATGGCGGCTTTGTCCCGGGAACACGCCATGTCCGCTCACACTGCGCAATACATCTGCTGATGGGCCTGCGCGCGTTCGCCGTGACCGCATTCGCCACGCTCGGCGCCACCACCCTGGGCATTGCCACTGGCGTGGTCTGGATGGTGGTTACGTTGTACCTGCGGCAACCCACGGCATGGTTTGCGCTACCCGCAGGCGTGCTGCTGGCGTGGGTGCTGCGTACGGGGATCCATCCGCCGGGCGTGACGTGTGCCGGCCTCGCAGCGTTGGCGACGATCGTGGCAATGCTGTCGGTCAACGTGCTGCTGGCGGGCGTCCAACTTGCCGGCTTCATGGGGCTGGGGCTGACCGAGGCGCTGCAAACCGCCGGCAGCGGCCTGCTCTGGCAACTCGCGCGGCTGGCCACGGCGCCGGCAGATATCGTCTGGTACGGCGTCGGTACAGCGTTGGCCGCAATCATCGCGTTGCGCCGCAAGCAACCTTGAACAGGCGCGCGGACCCGGGCCCGCTTCAATCGTCCAGCGCTTTCAACTCGGTTACCAGTTGCCCGGCGGCGGCCTGGCCGTCGCCGTACAACATGCGCGTGTTGTCTGCGTAAAACAGCGCGTTCTCGATACCGGCAAAACCGGTGCCCTTGCCGCGCTTGATCACGATGACATGCCCGGCCTTGCCCACATCCAGAATCGGCATGCCGTAAATCGGTGACGCGGGATCAGTCCTGGCCAAAGGATTGACCACATCGTTGGCGCCGATCACCAGCGCCACATCGGTAGCCGGAAACTCCGGGTTGATATCGTCCATGTCGGCGATCAGGTCGTATGGCACGCCCGCCTCGGCCAGCAGCACGTTCATGTGGCCGGGCATGCGGCCAGCCACCGGATGGATGGCAAACTTCACCTTGACCCCGCGCTTGAGCAACAGCTGCGCAAACTCCCACACCTTGTGCTGCGCCTGGGCCACGGCCATGCCGTAGCCGGGCACGATCACCACGCGCTCGGCGTACGCCATCATCACCGCCGCGTCGCTGGCGTCGATCGGTTTCTGCGCACCCTCGATCGCATGCGCGTCACCACCCGCAGCCGCACCAAAGCTGCCAAACAACACGTTGCCGATGGAGCGATTCATGGCCTTGGCCATCAACTGCGTCAGCAGTGTGCCCGCCGCACCGACCACCATGCCGGCGATGATCATGGCCTCGTTGCCCAGCACGAAACCTTCAAACCCCACGGCCAACCCGGTGAAGGCGTTGTACAGCGAGATCACCACCGGCATGTCCGCGCCGCCGATCGGCAGCGTCATCATCAGGCCAAACAACAATGCCAGCGCGAAGAACAGCGCAATCAACGGCAAGCTGGCGTGTCCGACGACCAGCAGGATGCCGACCACGACAGTCGCCGCCAGCAACAGCATGTTGACCACGCGCTGCCCGGGAAACACGAAGCGCTTGTCCAGCCAGCCTTGCAACTTCGCAAACGCGATCATCGAGCCGGAAAAACTCACCGCGCCAATCAGCGCCCCAAGTACGCCCAGACCCAGCTCGGTCGGCGTCAACACCACCATCCCGGGCAACGGTGGCAACGCGTTGATGGCCCAACTCTCGGGACGCAACGGCGCCGTGTCGGGCACGCCCGGCGGATGCAGCAGCGCCCAGTTGCGGACAAAGCCGATCAACTCGACCGCACCAATTGCCGCCGCCGCACCGCCACCCATGCCGTTGTACAGCGCCACCATCTGCGGCATCGCGGTCATGGCCACGCGCTTGCCGGTCCACCATGCCACGCTCACGCCCAGCACCACGGCAGCAATGATCAAGCCCAGGTTGTGCATGTCCGGCAGAAAGAACGTGGCCAGCACCGCAAACACCATGCCCACGCCCGCCCACACGATGCCGCCGCGCGCCGTGCGCGGCGAGCTCATGCGCTTCAAGCCCAGGATGAACAGCACGGCGGCGAGGAAATAGCACGCCTTGATCAATATCGGCAGCCAGGCCATCACTTGTGCTCCTTGCCGGCGCCCGGTTTGCTCGACTTGAACATCTCCAGCATGCGTTCGGTCACCACATACCCGCCGGCCGCATTGCCGGCACCCAGCAGCACGCCGATGAAGCCAATGGTGATCTCAAATGGCGTACTGGCATGTCCCAGGGCAATCATCGCGCCGATCAGCACGATGCCGTGCACGAAGTTGGAACCGGACATCAGCGGGGTATGCAGGATGACCGGCACCCGGGCAATGATTTCATAGCCGGTAAATGCCGCCAGCATGAAAATGTACAGCGCCAGAAATCCGTCCATCACGTCCGCCCCGACAAAACTGAAATGTCCGCGCATCATAGGGGTGAGCGTCAACCCGCGCGAGTCTGCCGCGTTGAACCCGAGGAAGCCCGAGCGATGGAGTCTGACGATGTACCCAGCACGGACCCGGACGCCCATGCCGTGAACGCGGCGGCCGACACCCTCGCGGCGCCGCTGTTTGGCGCCCTGCCCGCGCGCGTGGTGCCGGCCACGCTGGACGCGTTTCTGGCCCAGGTGGAGCGCCGCGCATTTCGGCTGGCCGAGTTGCAGCTGCGTCACCGCGAGGACGCCATGGACGCGGTGCAGGACGCCATGCTGCGCCTGGTCAAGCATTACCGCGACAAGCCCGCGGCGGAATGGGCACCCCTGTTCTGGGGCATCCTGCGGCGACGCATCGTCGATCTGCAGCGTCGGCGCAAGGTACGCTCGATTGTGGTCGGGTGGCTCGGCGGTGGTCAGGACAGCGACGGCGAGGATCTGCCAACCTGGGAGCCCGCCGAGCAGGGTCCGGGCCCGCTCGACCGGTTGCATGATGCGCAGTCCTGGGCCGACCTGACGACAGCGCTGCGGCAACTGCCGCGCCGCCAGCGCGAGGCATTCATGTTGCGCATGCTCGAAGGGCTGGACGTGGCCGAGACCGCACGGGTCATGGCCTGCTCCGAGGGCAGCGTAAAGACCCACCTGTCACGCGCAATGCAGCATCTGCGCGCTCAACTCGAGGACTGGCGATGAACCCGCCCGATACCCGCTTTGCCCAGCGTGCGCGCGAGCTGTACCGCACAGCCGCTCACCAGTTGGATCCGCTCACCAGCGCCCGGTTGCGGGCGGCACGGATCCGCGCACTGGCCACGCCACAGGCTGGCGAACAGCGGCCTGGCACGCGCTGGCTGGTCCCCGGTGGCGCCTTCGCCGCAGTCGCCTTCGCTGCCGTGATGTTGTGGCAACCACTGACGCAGCTGACACCGCACCCCACCGTGGCAATCAGCAGCACGGCCGGCAACGGCGATGCCGACCCCGAGCTGCCACCAGACGCCGACCAGGCCGATCCGGCGCTATACCAGAATCTCGATTTTTACGACTGGCTGGCCACCAATAACCGTCCCGTCGGCAACCGTTGAGCGCACCATGATTGAACTTCGCCATGTAGTGCTGACCATGCTGGCTGTCGCCGTGCTGGGCAGCGGCGTCGCACTGCCAGCGCACGCACAGGACACCGCACCGGCCAGCGCCGCCAGCAGCCAGTCAACGCCGACCGCGCGCCCATGGAGCAGTCTCTCCCCGACGCAACGCGACGTGCTCGCGCCCTTGCAACCAACCTGGGATGCTCTCTCCCCGCGCCGGCAGGGACACCTGCTGCAGCGCGCGGAACGCTGGGCCACACTGCCCGCCGAGCGCCGTGCCGCCATCCGCGAGCATATTGCCCACTGGCAGCAGATGACTCCGGAGGAGCGCGCGCAGGCACGCGCCAACCGGCGCAAGTTTCACGCCATGTCGCCACAACAACGGGCACAGTTGCACGCCACGTTCGAGCACTTTCAGCAGTTGCCGCCGGCACAGCGCGAAAAATTGATACGCGAATGGCACGCGCTGACGCCCGGGCAACGCCTGCACTGGTCAGCGCCACCACGCCACGGGCAACCAACTGACGACTCACCCGGCCAGCCCGCCATCGATCATTCGCAGCCGCCGCAGCAGCAACCGCTGCGCTGAACGCCCGGCAAGACCGCGCAACAGGAATGTTCCGGGCGACCGTCATCGGGACGAAGGTCCGGCGCAGCAGCCCTCAGGCCTTGAAGCGTGTCTCTCCGGCATGGCTCACACAGCATTTGGCGACCAGCTCGTCATTGAAATCCGGCTGCAGCGCGCCATCGTGGATCAGCAACTCGACAAAGTTGCGGACGTTGCGCGCGTACATTTCCGAGGCATGCAGTGGCGCACCGGCCGGCAGGTTCAGCGGGCCCAGAATCACCACGCCGGCGTGCTCGACGCGCTCGCCGGGCCGGGTCAGCTCGCAGTTGCCGCCGCCCTCGGCGGCCAGGTCGACAATCAACGCGCCGGGCTTCATGCCCTCCACCATTGCCGCGGTGAGAATCTTCGGCGCCGGGCGGCCGGGGATGGCCGCCGTGGTGACGATCACGTCAATCGACTTGAGATGCTCGGCCAGCGCCTGTTGCTGCGCGGCACGCTCTTCGGCCGAAAGCTCGCGGGCGTAGCCACCACTGCCGGCGGCACTGACCCCAAGTTCCAGGAACTTCGCACCCAGCGATTCCACCTGTTCACGCGTTTCCGGGCGTACGTCATAGCCTTCGATTTGCGCCCCCAGCCGGCGGGCTGTGGCAATCGCCTGCAAGCCGGCCACCCCGGCACCAATCACCAGCACTTTGGACGGCCGGATGGTGCCGGCAGCAGTGGTCAGCATCGGGAAGAATTTCGGCGACGCCTCGGCGGCAATCAACATGGCGCGATAACCGGCCACGGCGGCCTGGGAGCTCAACACATCCATCGCCTGGCCGCGCGTGATGCGTGGCAACAGCTCCAGCGAAAACGCGGTGAGTTTGCGCGCGGTCAGCGCGGCCAGGCGCGCGCTCGCGCCGTACGGACGCAACTGCCCGACCACCAGTGCGCCTTCGTGCAGGCTGGCAAACACGGCATCGGCCGGCGGCAACACACAGGCCAGCAGATCGGCTTGGGCCAGCACGCCGGCCGCGTCGGCAAACGCTGTGTCCGGGTAGGCGGCATCGGGGAAGCCGGCCGCACGGCCAGCGTCATGTTCCAGCAACACCTGCAGGCCGTTACCGTGGAATTTTTTCGCCATCTCCGGCGTAATCGCCACGCGGCGTTCTCCAGCGGCGGTCTCGCGCAACGCGGCTACGGTGATCGGCATGACGCAATCTCGATGGAATGATCCGGGTATCTTAGCGGGATGGACGGCGCGGCACGCATCCGCACTACCAGGAGTAAGCTGGCCCGCCGCGCCAACGGCCACCGTGGTGCGGGGCATTGCCGGAGATCCCGATGCCACTGACCACCACCACGTTTTCTGCCACGGCGCTGGCTGAGCTGCTCGACGCGGCACGCGCCGCCCGCAAACACGCCTATGCCCCGTATTCCGCGTTTGCCGTGGGTGCTGCCGTGCAAACCCACGACGGGCGCCGCTTCAACGGCTGCAATGTGGAGAACGCCGCCTACGGCTTGTGCAATTGCGCCGAACGCACGGCGTTGTTTGCCGCCATCGCTGCCGGCTGCCAACCTGGAGACTTCGTTGCGCTGGCCGTGGTCGCCGACACCGCCGGCCCGGCGAGCCCGTGCGGAGCTTGTCGCCAGGTACTGGCAGAGCTGTGCGATCAAGCCATGCCGGTGATGCTCGGCAACCTGCACGGCGCCACACAGAAAACCACCGTGGCCGCACTGTTGCCGGCCGCCTTCAGGCTCGATCCACCCCTCGCACCGGCGCGCGCACGCTGAACGAGGTCAAGGCCCGCGTGTGGTTCGCGGGCAACTCCCCGTTCGCGCGACACTGACGCGCCCGGTAGCATGGAGGCTGCATTTCCAAGGAAGCCGGCATGTCCACCGCACTGTCCCTGCTTGAGCAACGCCACTCTGTCCCGTCGCGCCAACTCGGTGAACCGGCGCCCGACGAAGCGCAGTTGCAGGCCTTGTTCACGGCGGCCATCCGCGTGCCGGATCACGGCTTGCTGGTGCCATTCCGGTTGATCCGCCTGCAAGGCGATGCCAAGCGCGCCTGGGGCGAACAAGTGACCGCGCTGGCGCTGCGCAAACGGCCGGAAATCTCGCCGGTGAAGCTGGAAAAGGAGCGCCTGCGCTACAGCTATGCGCCGCTGGTCGTCGTGGTCGTGGCACGACTCACCGCGCACGGCAAGGTGCCGGAGATCGAACAACGGCTCAGCGCCGGCTGCGTGGCGCACAACTTGCTGCTCGGCGCGTTTGCGCTGGGTTTCGGCGCGCAGTGGCTTACTGGCTGGGCCGCATATGATCGCGATGCCGCAGCGATCCTCGGCCTGGGTGACGACGAACACGTCATCGGCTTCGTGCACATCGGCACGGCGCAAATCGACATACCCGATCGGGAGCGCCCGGCGCTGGCGGACCTGCTGAGCACATGGACGGCATAGCCGCGGACCAGACAGCACTGCCGACGGCCTATCTGGTCGACGGCAGCCTGTACGTCTTCCGTGCCTGGCATTCGATGCCGGACGAGTTTGTCGACGCCGACGGTTTCCCGACCAACGCCATACGCGGTTACGCGCGATTCCTGTGCGAATTGCTGGAACGCGCACAGCCCGAATTCATTGCCGTCGCGTTTGATGCCTCACTCACCAGTTCGTTCCGCAACACGATCTACCCGGCCTACAAGGGCAATCGCGAGCTGCCGCCACCCGCCTTGGAGCGCCAGTTCCAGCAATGCCGCGCACTCACCAGTGCACTGGGCATCAGCGTGCTGATCGACCACACCTACGAGGCCGACGACCTGATCGGCAGCACGGTGTGGAGCATGCGCGCGCTGGGCATGCGCAGCGTGATCGTCTCCGCAGACAAGGATTTCGGCCAGCTGCTGGGCGAGCAGGACGAACAGTGGGACTATGCACGCGGCTTGCGGTACGGACCGCCCGGCGTGCTGGAGCGGCTTGGCGTGCACCCGCAGCAAGTGGCCGACTACCTTGCGCTGTGTGGTGATGCCGTGGACAACATTCCCGGCGTGCCCGGGATCGGGGCCAAGACCGCCGCCGCGCTGCTGGCGCACTTTGGCAGCCTGGACAGGCTGCTGGAACGCATCGATGAAGTGCCGTTCCTGCGCTTGCGCGGTGCCGCGGCGTGCGCTGCGCGTTTGCGCGAACATGCCGAACAGGCGCGGCTGTGCCGGCGCCTCACGCGCATTGCGCTGGACGCGCCCGGGGCCATCGACACCGCCGCCCTGCAACGCGCGGCGGCCGACGCCCCGGCGCTGGACGCGTTGTGCGAACAGTTGCGCCTGGGTGCGTTCACGCGCAGCCGCCTGCACGCCTTGCGGCGTTGAGCACGGCTTGTCGCTGCGGATCGAAACGGTCACGATGGAAATGATCAACCACGGGCGCAGCAACCATGAACGACCTTTCCCGGCACATTCCGCCTGACGCCAGCGCGCCCGTGGAAACGCTGTGCACAGGCAAATGGCTGAGCCTGCGCAAGCGCGGGCGCTGGGAATACGCCGAGCGCAACAACCCCGGCGGCGCGGTGATCATCCTGGCCGTGACCCCCGCGGACAAGGTGCTGTTCGTCGAGCAGTACCGCGTGTCGATCCTGTGCAACACCATCGAGATGCCCGCCGGACTGGTTGGCGACCTGCCCGAGCAGGCCGATGAAAGCACGCTGCAGGCAGCGCGGCGCGAGCTGGAGGAAGAAACCGGCTATCGCTGCCAGCGGCTGGAGTTTGTGCACCGTGGGCCATCGTCGTCGGGCATGAGTACCGAGATGATCGCGTTCATGCGCGCCTGGGACCTGGAGAAAGTCGGTCCCGGTGGCGGCGACGACACCGAAAACATCGTGGTGCACGAAGTGCCGCGCACCGAAGCCGGCAAGTGGTTGTTCGCCCGCGCCGCCGCCGGCTATTCAATTGACCCGAAGCTGTTTGCCGGACTGTGGTTCATCGACCACGCTGGAGCGCTGTCGCACTGAAGGGCCCGCCGATCCACCTCGGCAAACCGCAGGGGGCGCGCCCGCAACTGCGGAACGCCCAGCCAGCCAGCCGCGAGCGGGCGGGCGCCCGCCGCGGTGAGAGCTTGCGTCACGCGCTGCTAAAGTTTTCTGCGCTGCGGCCGATTACCCGCATAGCGCCCTGAAAGCGCTTTTGCTTACCAACTCGGTGAAACCGCAATCATGAAGACACTACTTGTTTCCGTACTCCTGTTGTTGGCCCCGGTCGCTGCGCAAGCCGAGTGCGCACAGACTGATTTCGCCATCAAGGATTTCAAGACCGAGGTGACCGGTAGCGGCTCGACCATTCAACTCACCCTTAGCGGCGAGTTGGTCAACAACTGCGCCGCTCCATCTGCTGCCCAGGTCCGCGTTGACGCGAAAGACAGCAACGGCAACGTCATCCAGTCCAAGCGCAGCTGGCCCGCCGGCACCACGAACATCGCACCCGGCGCATCAACGAAATTCGACCTCGGCCGGCAGTTCCACTTCCGGCCCGGCATGGCAACCTACACGGCGACCATCGTGACGGTACGCGCGTGGTAAGGCGCTTGACCACGCTCCAGCAGGCTCCGCGCGAATTTGCTGCACCAGCTGCCCAGCGCTGACATCCACCCGCCGACAACCGGGAGCAAGACGTACCCGGTGTGCGTGGCGCGACGCCGATGGCATCCGCGCCCGGCAAGGGAGGCGCTGTCCCCGATGGCCATCGACCGAGCCCCGGAACCCGGCGGGGGCCTGTTGAACACGCGACACCGCGGGGGGCTCGCTGAGCATCGCCTGTGCGGCTACGGTGACTGTATCCGGACCAGGCATTCACCCGTACACGCCGCTACCTGCACGTGGTCACCACGCTTCAATGCAGTACAAACAGCTTGTCGAAGCCGGCTACGCGCAGCGTGCTGCGCAAATCGCTGCTGGCATTGACGATGCGGATTTCGGCGCGGTCGGCACCGGCACGCTCGCGCAGCAGCAACAGCATGCCCAGCGCGGAGCTGTCCATCCGGGTCACTTCACCAAGATCGATCACGTAGCTGTGCGCCAGCGCGCTGGTGCCCAGGCAGGCGTCGTGAAAATCGCGATGCATGCTGAAATCAAAGCGCTCACCCATCTGCAAGGTCACGCAATCGCTGTCGTTGTCACGGTTGACGATCACAAGTTGCACTCCCTCAGAACAATTCAATCTCGCCGGCGTCCATCGAGCTCTGCAGCGCCGGACCACGCGAGCGCAAGCGCGCCTTTTCACGCTGCGCGGCAAGCCGTCCACGGATACGCTGCGCCTGCTCGGCCAGTACCCCGGCATCCGCCGAAGCGCCTGCCAGGGTGCCAATATCGTGCGTGCATTCGGTTACCACCTCCTGCAACTCGACCAGACGGCTGCGCGTCTGGCGCAGCAACTGGCCAAGGATGTCTTCAAACTGCAGCGAGCGAATGGTGGTGGACACATCACTGCCCAGTCCGCGATTGATCTCCACCACCTGGTCGGCCACGGCGCTGGTACGCGCGTCGCTCTCGGTGACGTGCGTCATCATCGCGTCAATGCCACCCTTGGCGGACAACGCCACGTTCAGATCCTGCGAGGCCATGGTGCCGACCAGGCCGCGCAACTGTTCCATCGCGCTGCGCGCACGTTCGACATGGCTGCCAATCTGCTCGTTGAACTGGTTGGAATTGCTGGCCAAGTTGCGGATCTCGCCAGCCACCACGGCAAAACCACGACCGGATTCACCGGCACGCGCGGCCTCGATGGCGGCATTCAACGCCAGCAAGTTGGTTTCTTCGGCAATCGTGTTGACGTTTTTCAGCAGGCCAAACACCGCATCCATTTCCTTGGCCATGCCATCGATGCGATACACGATACGCAGGCTTTCACGTGACATCTGCACGATCATGCCAACAAAGTGCTGCAACAGATCGGCCGTACGCGCGGCAAAATCCTGCACGGACACGCCATCGGACTGCGCGTCAATGATCTGCTTGAGCAACGACTGCTGCAGCGCCGTCTTGCTGGACAGACCATCAAAACCGCCGCCAAGCTCGGACACCGCGTCGTTGAGCAGACCCAGGCCCTGATGCAATTCCCGCGCGGCGTAACCAAGTTCGTCCACCAGGGCGCCCCGCACATCCTCCAGCGCGTCGCGCACCGATGCGCTGACCTCGGGCGGAGTTACCGGCTGGGTACGAACCACGCGACGGCGGCATTCCATCCACCAGCCGATACTCAGCGTGGTCAACAGCAGCGGCGCCAACCATGCGACTGGCCAGGCGAGACTCAAGCCCACGGCCAGTACGCTGGCAGGCCATGCCCAGCCCAGGCGGGCCAGCGGCTGGCGGATAAAGCTGTCGATCACGGCCATGAGCGGATATCCAGGCATCAGGCGCGGCCGGCGCCATCGTGGGGCTGGCGCGCCAGCAACAACAGGCGCGCAGCAACCTGATCGAGCGGCAGCATTTCCCGCGCCGCTCCCAACTTCCAGGCGGCCCCGGGCATGCCCCAGACCACCGAACTTTCCTCGTCCTGCACCAGCGTGGCGGCGCCGGCCTGCTGCAGTTCCAGCAGACCACGTGCGCCGTCATCGCCCATGCCAGTCAGCAGCGCGGCCACGGCGCCAGCGCCGGCACTCAACGCCACCGAGCGAAACAGCACATCCACACTCGGCTTGTGCCGATTCACCAATGGACCATCGTGCAGCCGGCACACGTATTTGGCGCCGTCCCAGGTCAGCAGCAAGTGCGCACCGCCGGGGGCGATGTAGGCGTGTCCGGGCCGGATCGACTCCCCATCCCGCGCTTCACCCACCTGCAGGGCGGAAACCCGATCCATGCGCTGCGCAAACGGCCCGCTGAATGCGGCGGGAATGTGCTGGGCAATCATGATCGGCGGTGCATCCGCCGGCATCGCCTCCAGCACCACGCGTACCGCTTCCGTACCGCCGGTCGAGGCGCCGATGGTGATGATCGAGCCACTGCCACGCACGCCCGGAACCAGCCGTTGCGGCAATACCGCGTCGGCGGAGAGGCGCGGTGCCACATCCAGCTTGCGCACCGTCGTGCGTGCGTGCGGTCGCGCCTTGGCCGCAAGCTTCACCTTGGCACAAATCTCTTCCGCCGCGGCACCGAAACCGCTGGTCAGGTCGCTGTCCGGCTTGGCGAAGAAATCGACTGCACCCAGCTCCAGTGCGCGCAAGGTGACATCCGCGCCACGCACGGTAAGCGAGGAGACCATCACCACCGGCAGCGGGTGCAAACGCATCAGGTTCTCCAGAAAAGTGAGTCCGTCCATGCGCGGCATCTCCACATCCAGCGTAAGGACATCCGGGCTCAACTGCTTGATCTTCTCCCGGGCGACGAACGGATCGGCCGCGCTGCCGACGACCTCGATCGCCGGGTCGCTGGACAGCATTACCGCCATCAGCTTGCGTACCAGCGCCGAATCGTCAATCACCAGAACACGGATTCTTTCCATTACCATCCATCCATCACCAACCGGCACACTGACCCCTGACCAAAGCGGATCGTTGCTAGAAAAGCTCAACCTCACCCTTTATCGGGTCTTTGGCCAAACGCTTGAGGTACACCGGCTCGTCCGCCACCAGGGCCACGTCGTCCTGACGCCGCAGCAGGCGCACGCGCGCGCGTCCGCTATGTGGAAAAAACTGGATCTGGCGCGGATATACGTCACCCAGATCGGACGCGCACAGATTCAATTTCTCCGTCGCGATGTAGGACGTCACGAATTCGATATTGCGCTGCCCGATATCACTGAGCTGAGTCAGCACCCGGCCTCCGCCAAAAACCTTCAACTGCAAGTCGGCACGCATGCAGCCAGCCGTGAGCATGGTGTTGATCAGCTGCTCCATGGCGTCACTGCCATAGCGTGCGGCACGTCCGGCAGTGGCCGACCAGCTGTCCGCCCCACCCGCGGGCTCGGGCAACAGGAAATGATTCATGCCCCCGATGCCCGTGCGTGGATCGTGGATGCATACCGACACGCACGAGCCCAGCACCGTCGTGACCAATTCCTCATGGGTGCTGACGTAAAACTCGCCAGGCAATACCTTGACGATCATGCACGCCTGGGTCGGATCCCAGTAACGATGCAAATGTTCAAAACCCGGCAGTACCTCCGCTGGGATCAGCGGTACCACGTTGCCATGTTCGCGACCCATCACGCGACCTTCCGGTAGACCGTGCGGCCAACCAGTTCAAACGCTTCGCTGATGCCATGCAGCGATTCGGAATGGCCAAGAAACAAATAGCCACCCACTGGCAACAACTGCGCATAGCGGGCAAACAACCGCTGCTTGGTCGGCTGGTCGAAATAAATCACCACGTTGCGGCAGAAGATCGCATCAAACGGCCCGGACATTGGCCAGGCGTGCAACAGGTTCAACGGCTCGATGTGCACCAATTCGCGCAGGCGTGGATGCACGCTGGCAAGTCCCGCGTACGCACCTTCACCGCGCAGCATCCAGCGCCGACGTCGTTCATCACTGATACCAGCCAGACGTTCCAGCGGATACACCCCTTGGCGCGCCGTCTCCAGCGCCTGGGGGGACAAGTCCGTGGCCAGAATCCGGGCATCCACCGGCAGCTCATTGCGCTCCAGCGCCTCCGCCAGCACCATCGCCAACGCATAGGGCTCCTCGCCGGTGGAACAACCGGCCGACCAGAGCCGCAAGCGGTCACCGTCGCGGCGCTTCTGCCGCAGCCAGCGCGGCAACAGTTCATGGGCCAGCAGATCGTAGTGATGGGCTTCACGGAAAAAAGCCGTGACGTTGGTGCTGATGGCGCTGGACAACTCTCCCAGCTCGCTTTGCGGGTCGTTGCGCAGCAAGGCGCAATAGTCGGCAAACCCCGGCAAACCGAGCGCGCGCAGACGCCGCGCCAACCGCCCCTGTACCAGCTGATGCTTGTGTTCGCCCAGGGAAATGCCGCAATGCTGCAGCACGAACCCGCGCAAAAACTGGAACTCGGCATCACCCAGCTGCGATCCGCCACCGGCAGTGCACTCGCCAGCGCGCAGCATGCCAACGGCCGTGTTCACGTTCAGAATTCCTTCCAGACGCCAGTTGCCGCATTGCTGGGCTCGGCGACCGCACGCAGCGGACGATTGGCCGCCGCAACTGGCGCATTGCGTACCGCGGCGAACACCGCCTCGGCCTCGGCTGCGACGACATGTGCAGGAACGGATTTCGCCACTGGTGCGGATTCATCGTCATGCAGGTGGAAAAACCTGACTTGTTCGGTCAGCTCGGTTGCCTGCTCGTGCATCGCCCGCGCGGCAGCCGACGCTTCCTCGACCAGCGCGGCATTCTGCTGGGTCATCTCGTCCATCTGCATGACCGCGTTGTTCACCTGATCGATGCCGGCCGATTGCTCCTGGCTGGCGGCGGCAATCTCGGCGACGATGTCAGTGACTTTTTTCACGCTGCCGACAATCGCGGCCAGGGCCTTGCCGGACTCGTTGACCAGTTCCTTCCCGCTGCGCACCTTTTCCTCGCTGTCGGTGATCAGGCCCTTGATCTCCTTCGCCGCGTTTGCGCTGCGCTGCGCCAGATTGCGTACCTCGGTGGCAACCACGGCAAACCCGCGGCCCTGTTCACCGGCACGCGCGGCCTCGACCGCGGCGTTCAACGCCAACAGGTTGGTCTGGAACGCGATTTCCTGGATCAGTCCGACGATATCGGCAATCTTGCGGCTGGACGCATCGATCTCGCCCATCGCGACAATCGCCCTGCCCGCTATCTCGCCACCAGACTCGGCCTGTTCCCGCGCACTGCGCGCGAGCAGGTTGGCGTGGTTGGCATTCTCCGCATTCTGCTTGACGGTGGAGGTCATCTCCTCCATCGACGAGGCGGTTTCCTCCAAACTGGAGGCCTGCTCCTGCGTGCGCTGGCTGAGGTCATCGTTGCCGCGCGCGATCTGCTGCGCGGCGGTGCTCACGGCTTCGGACCCGTTACGCACCTCACCCACGGTGAGCGTGAGACGTTCGTCCATCAAGCGGAATGCGTCCAGCAAACGTCCCAGCTCATCCTGGCGCCGGCTGTCGATGTGGTGTCCGAGCTGACCTTGCGAGATGGCGCGCGCCACTTCCACCGTATGGTTGAGCGTGCGCACAATCGAGCGAATCACGAAGAATGCCAGCAGCAGCGCGAACAACATGCCGATACCCAGGGCAGTGAAGGCAACCACCCGGATACGCTCGTAATTGGCCACCGCCAGCGCATACTTTTCCTGGCTGTTGCGCACGTGCAGCGCAATCAGCTTGCCCATTTCCGCGCTCATGATCGACACGTTCGGCAGCACGTCGGAATACAACATGCCGCTGGCGCCAGCATCACCTTGTTTCAGCGCATCGGTCACTTCCACCATCGAGGATGTCACGTCGTTGCGGGCGCTCTCGAACGCCGTCCACTGTTTTTTCCCGGCGGGTGACATGCTGGCGGCACCCAGCTTTTTCAGCATGGCATCGTTCTCCGCCTGCAGGCGGGTCACACCCGCCAGCTTCTGCGTTACCACGGACTTGTCATCGCCGTGGAACGCGGCCTCGCTCAACGCGATGAAATTGCTCAACGAACCACGCGCCACGTCGTTGACGCCGGCCAGCGGCAGCAGTTCGTCCTGGTAGATCTGCCGGACTTCCTCGCTGCTGTCGGCCAGCGCACCCATACCCGCCCAGGCACCGACCAGCAGCATGGCGCACAGCAAGCCAAGCACGCCGATCAGGCGGGCCTTGATCGTGAGCGTCATTTCACCAGCAATTTTCAGCAGAGACTGTTTGATCTTCATCGCGTCATTCCACTCATTCAGACGGCCAGCCGGACCAGCCGGCGCGGTCAGCAATTTCAGGCGGCAACTTCCACCTCGCGCGCACCCGGGAGGGCCGCATCCAGCGTTTCCACATCCTCAGGGCACATGAGTTTTTCCACGTCCAGCAACATCACCATGTGCCCGTCGTGGGTGGCGAGGCCGTGCAGATAGTCCGTATCCACCACGGCACCGAGATCCGGCACCGGCTTGATGGCCGCCGGGTCAATGTCAATGACATCGGATACCGCGTCCACGACGATGCCGAACAGGCGCTCGCCGATGGCGACGATGATCATCACGGTGGTGTCGTTGTAACTTTCGCGAACAAGGCCAAAGCGCAGGCGCAGATCCATCACCGGCACAATCGCGCCACGCAGGTTCAACACGCCCAGCACATAGTCAGGCGCCTGCGGTATGCGCGTCACATGCGACCAGCCACGAATTTCGCGCACGGCCAGGATGTCCACGCCATATTCCTCGTCAGCGAGCGCAAACGTCAGCTGCTGCAATGGCGCCACAGTGTCCGGAACCTCTTCGTACATGGATGTGTACCTCGTGACGGGTCGCAGTCACCCTGCTGTCGGTGACTGTGTCGGCGCGCAGCCCGAAAACTTGAGCGACCAGGTACCAGGTCGCTCGAGGACTGTCGGCAACACCAATGCGCCAGCGAGACACCTTGCCCGCCATTTGCCCATCCACCGGATGTGGCGCTCGAGCCGACGCCTGGTTTCCGGCTCACGCCGCCTGTTTGCAGCCCAGGCCGAGCTGGACGATGCCGCCCACATCGACGATCAGGGCGACCGAACCGTCGCTGAGAACGGTCGCGCCGGAGATGCCGCGCACGCGCCGGTAATGGGCTTCCAGCGACTTGATGACGGCCTGTTGCTGTCCGACCAGCGCGTCCACCAACAGGCCCACGCGACGCGTGCCGTCTTCCACCACCACCACGATGCCGCGTTCGATCGCGGTCACCGCATCGGCACAGGAAAATGCCTGCTGCAGGCGCAAAATGGGCAGATAGGCATTGCGGAACGAAAACACCTCTCCGCCGCCGGCGATCCTGCGCACCGCATCGGCCCGCAGGCGCAGCGATTCAACCACCGAGATCAGCGGCACGATGTAGCGCTCGCTGCCCACGGCAGTAACCAGCCCCTCGATGATTGCCAGCGTCAACGGCAGCGTGATGGTGAACGTGCTGCCCTTGCCGGTGGCGCTGCGTACGCCGACGCTGCCGCCCAGGTCACGCACGTTGCGGCGCACGACATCCATGCCCACGCCGCGCCCGGACAGATCCGTCGCCTGGTCCGCCGTGGAGAATCCCGGCTGGAAAATCAGCTCGGCAATCTCGTCATCGCTCAAATCGTGGTCGGTCTCGATCAACCCGCGCTGCTGCGCCTTGGCAGCAATGGCCGCATGGTTGAGACCCGCCCCGTCATCGCTGACTTCCACCACGATATTGCCGCCCTCGTGATGGGCGTCGAGGGTGAGCGTGCCGACCTCCGACTTGCCCGCAGCCACGCGTTGCGCCGGCGTTTCCAGACCGTGGTCAATCGCATTGCGCACCAGATGCACCAGCGGGTCACCGATCTTTTCCAGTACCGTCTTGTCCAGCTCGGTGTGCTCACCCAGCAATTGCAGGTCGACGCGTTTGCCCAGCTTGCGTTCCAGATCGTGTACCAGGCGCGGGAAGCGGTTGAACACGGAACCGATCGGCAGCATGCGGATGCGCATGACGCTCTCTTGCAGCTCGCGGGTATTGCGTTCCAAGTGCACCAGACGATCGCGCAAGCGGGGCAGCTGCGTCATGTCAAAGTGTTCACCCAGGTCGCTGAGCATGGATTGCGTAATGACCAGCTCGCCCATCATGTTGATCAGCGCGTCGATCTTGTCGATGTCCACCCGGATCGACCCGCCACTGACGCTGCCGACGCTGGTTGCAACCTTCGCTGCAGGTGTGGCTGACGGTGCTGGCGGGGCACCGGCGGCCGGCGTGTTGGCAGCCGCCGCACGGCGCTCGGCAAGTGCCGTGAGGGCCAGTTCGCAGTCACCTTCCAGCCAGTCGAACACCCCGGCCACGTCGGCCCGCGCCACGGCACCATGCAGGCACAGTTCCCAACCGAGAAAGCACTGGCTGGGGTCCAGCTGCGCCAGGCTGCTTGGTGCGTTGTCCAGCACGAATGCCTGCTTGACCTCCAGCCGGCCCAGCGTCTGCAGCTCGCGAAACACGCGCAAGGGATCATTGCCGGTTTGCAGCATGTGCGGCAGCGCGACAAACCGGATTTGCCAACCGCGCACGACCGGCGCGGGCGCTGTCGGCACGGCCGCTGCCGCCGGACCGGCAGTAGCGCCGGCCAGACGCAGCAGCTCGACCCGCAGCGCTTCACTGTCGGCATTGGCCCCCGGCTGCTGGGCGCGCGTACGTTCAATCATGCCGCGCAGGCAGTCGACGACCTGCAGCATCAGTTCGATCAGCTCGGGATCGGCTGCGCGATGCCCGTCGCGCACCTCCGACAGCAGCGATTCGGCGACGTGGGTGAACGCGGCAATGTCGGCAAAACCGAACGTGGCAGCGCCACCCTTGATCGAATGCGCGGCACGAAAGATCGTGTCCACCAGGTCACTGCCGCTGGCGCCACCATCCAGTTCCAGCAGCGCCGCTTCCATCGCTTCCAGCCCTTCCAGGCTTTCCGCAAAGAACGTGCGATGAAACTGGGTCAGATCAACCGTACCCATGAGCGATCAGCCGAGTACACGCTTGACGGTCGCCAGCAGCTGATCCGGATCAAACGGCTTGACCAGCCAGCCGGTGGCACCTGCGGCCTTGCCCTCCAGCTTCTTTTCGGCATGCGATTCGGTGGTCAGCATCAGGATCGGCACGCCCTTGCAGGCCGGCATGGCACGCATCGCGCGCACCATCGTGATGCCGTCCATCACCGGCATGTTCACATCCGCCAACACCAGATCAAACGTGCCGGTCTGCGCCATATCCAGCGCCAGTTGCCCGTTTTCCGCCTCGGCCACTTCATGCCCGGCACCGCGCAGGGTGAACGCCACCATGCCGCGCATCGACACCGAATCATCCACCGCAAGAATTTTTGCCATGTCGCTGTCGCCTCATTCAGACCGGCGCGATGGCCGGCAATTCCAGTAACGTGGCCAACCCGAGCAGATTGGCTGCTTCATGCAGAGCAACGCTCGGTCCACGCCAGCTCACCGTACCGCCACGCGTGTTGACCTCGCGGCGAAACAGCGCCAGCAGTTGCAGTGCCGCCGTGTCGATCCGCTCCACGGCCTGGCCGTCAAGGACGATCGCGTGCTCATCCAGCGCCTGCAGCAACTCCGCCATCAAACCGCCCTGGGTACTCATGCGGCAATCGGCCGGCAGTGCCACCGTGGCTGAGCCAGCGACGGCCACGACCACCGTCTCCTCCGCTGCCAAGCTCTCCGGTATCGCCACTTCGGCTGCCGCCGACGCGGCAATCGACACTTCCGTCGCTGGCGCTTGCTGTTGCCGCGCAGCGGCCACTCCGTGCTTGACACCACGTTTTCCAGCCATCTGCTCCGCCCCGCCTGTCGGCTCGCGCTGTCTGCGCTGACGAGAGGCTATCGGCGGCCTGGGCAATCGCTTTAGCATCATCGGAAAGAAAACCGGGCGGCCCCCTTGCGCATGGTGGGACCGCGGTTCGTGTCTGGCGCCACTCGCTCGCGCTATCCTGACTCCGTCCCGTGGCGCGCTCGCGTGGCGACGACCGGCGCGCTCAAGTTCCCCGACGCACTGCCGATGTTGTCATGGACGGACCATCCAGCCGCGCCAGACAGTCGAGCGCAGGAGCCTCATGATCATCCAACCCACCAGCCTTGCCGCCCTCACCTGGGCCGGCGCCGCGGCCGGTACGACAGCCCAGAGCTGGCGGATCGGCGCAGTGCTGTCAGCGCGGCCGCTGGGGGTCAACCCGCAGGGCTTGCTGGTGTTGCAAGTCGGCGCGCTGGCGGTGGAGACCGAAGTGCCCGGCAACGCCTTGCCCACACAATTCCAGGTGCGCGTGCTCAGCCTTGGCGCGCAACCGCAACTGGAAGTGTTGTCGGCGCGCCCCGCCGACCCGACCTTCCAGCGCGCACTGCGCGAGCTGCTGCCGCAGCAGAACGGGTACGCGCCCCTGCTGGCAACGGTTGGTGCGTTGGCCCGACGACCGATGGTGCGCCAACTGCCGCCGGCGCTACGCACCGCGCTGGCGCTGCTTGAACACGCCATGCCCACGCCCGCGGAAGTGACGCGCGGCGAGGGCTTGCGCACAGCGATCAGTCGCAGTGGCTTGTTTCTTGAATCCCGACTTGCACGCGCGCCCGGCGCACTCCCGGCCGCCGTGCAAGACGACTGGAAGGGCGCGTTGTTGCGCCTGGCCAGCCTGCTCGACCAACAAGCCCCACCGCCCCCACCCAGCGGGCGCAATGACACGCCGCCGCCACTCTTGCAGCGCGGGTTGCAGGCGCAGGGACGCGTGCCCTTGCCGCTGCTGGCCGGCGACGACGTGGCACCGCTGATCGGTCGGCTGCACGGCGACGTCAAGGCTGCGCTGGCCCGGCTGGAGGTGGCGCAGCTGGAGGCGAGCGCGGTACCGGCATGGATGATCGAAATTCCGCTGCAGGGCGACGCTGGCCACGACGTACTGCAACTGCAGCTCGAATACGTGACGGATGCGGCGGACGGCAGTCATGGCTGGACTCTCGGCTTCGCGCTGGACCTGCCCGCGCTGGGACCCGTGCAAGGCGAACTGCAGCTGCACGAACCGCGCCTGGCAGTGCGCCTGTGGGCCGAGCGGGCAGACACTGCCGAGCGCCTGGAGCGCCAGTGCACACCATTGCGCCAGCGCCTTGCCGCATGCGGTGTACTGCTGGATCAGCTCAGTTGCCAGGTCGGCATGCCACAACAACCGAACCGCCACAGTGCCTTGCTGTTGCAGGCCATCGCATGAACAGCCTGCCACCACCCGCACAACGTCGCGTCAACCTGCGGCTGGCCAACGGCGAAGCGCAACTCAACGCCATGCCGGCAGAAGCCCTGGAGACCCTGCTGGCACGCGCCCGTGCGCTCGGGGTGCCGGTGCACCACGATCCGCAGATCGCGGCTCTGCTGGTGGCGCTGCGCATGCGTGACGATGTACCCGTGTTGCTGTATGCGGCGGCCGCCTCCGTGCTGGCCGCCGTGTATGACGCCGCCGAGGAGTAACGCGACAGCTGCCGCTTTCCGCCGGAATGACTGCGGCCCGCGGTTTGTCCGTTGCGTCGCAAGCAAGAGCTTTCGTGCGCCTTTGGCGCGCGAGTCACTTTTCTCTGCCTGGCCAGAGAAAAGTAACCCAAAGAGAGGCCACCCCGCTTGGCGCTTTCCGCCCATCCATGGGCGGAAAGTCCGTGCGGCATGGCCTGGCTTTTCGACGGCACCTCCGTGTGCCGGCGAAAAGGAATCGGCATCGTGCCGATTCCCCTGCGGGCCGGTCGGCCATACCGCACCGCCGCACAGGGGCCCCGCAAAGAGCAGCGCGCTCCTGCGCGCACTCCTCGAAAAGCCACATCAAAAGCACGCCGTTGTGTTTCGCTTTGCTCTTGCAGCCGCTAGGCGGCTGCGCATCGAGTGCGAGCCCGGACGGCTCGCGGCTTTGCCGGGCCCCTGTGCGGCGGTGAGCTGGGGGCGACAGGCCGCAAAGCGGGCATCGGCAGGAAGCCGATGCCTTTTCGCCGGTACATGGATGTACCGTCGAAAAGCCCGCCATCGGCTCACGCACTTTCCGGGCAAGGATGCCCGGAAAGCGCCAAGCGGGGTGGCCTTTCTCTTGGGTTACTTTCTCTTTGGCCACGCAAAGAGAAAGTAACTCGCGCGCCAAAGGCGCACGAAAGCTCTTGCTCGCCGACGCAACGGCCGGACAAAGCCCCCGAGCGTTCACGAGGATCGTGACCGAAGCTCCCACAGAAACCAGGAAGTCCGCGCGCAAGGCAAAGCGGGAATGGCAACATGCCGCCGACCGGCAATGGGCGCGCGTCAGCGCGTGGCCGGGTGCATTTGCAGGATGAGCTTGGCCTCGTCGCCCGAAAGCCCGCACCGCTCGACCAGCTGGGCGACATCGGCGCCCTCGCGGGCCAGTTGCCGGGCCAGTTCGTAGGGCGGACGCGGCGTTGCGGCCGCCGGCAGCTCGAGCATGGCGATGCGCCGCTCGAGTTGGCCCATGGCGGTGACCAGCATCGAGTTGGGCACGTCGGTACACGCATGCACGGCGCTGTGACCCAACGCGCTCAACGTGACCTGCAGGCGTCGCGCCTGCAGCCATAGCAGGACCAGCAGCGCCGATTGCACCAGCACCACCAGCAGCAACCCCAGCATTCCGATTTCAAGCCACACCATCGTTCTGCTCCAACCGGCACAACCGACATACATCGAGCAAGGCGACAAAGCCGCCCTGCCACGGCAGGACACCGCTCACCGGATCCTCCTCGCGGCTGACCCGACCGGGCGGAGGTGGCGCGATTTCCAGGCCGTCACTAGACAGCAACCCGCCGACCGCGTCTACCCGCAAGCCCACCAGATGCGGGCCGTGCACCAGCATCACCAGCCGCACTTGCGTCGGCTCGGGCAGCGGCAACAACGCCAGGCCGAGGCGGCGGCGCCCATCCAGTACCGGTACGATGCGACCACGCAACGGTCGCACGCCAAGCAGATCCGCCGCAGCTCCCGGCACCGGAGTCAACTCACCCTCGCGGATAACCTCACTGACTTCCGCCAATGGCGCGGCATACAACTGCGAACCCATGCGAAAGGACAACCATTGGTGGCCCGCGACGGCTGCCATCGATCCACCCCTTTGCCGGCCCTGATTTGCGCTCATCGTGCCACCTCAACGGGCCAGCGTGGCGGGTGCGTAGTCGATGTCAGGCGCCGGGTCGGCTGTCCTTCGCGCGTTGGCAACCACGCTTGCGTCCGGCATTGGCGTCGTCACCATTGGCGCCCGTTCGGTTGCGGGCGCGGGCGCAACCAACGACACCGCGGCCCTGCCCTTTGCCACCATTGGCGCAGATGCCTGCGCCTTGCCGCTGTGTGGCGAAGGCACCACAGCGACGGCAGTCAGCTGCGAACCGGCCTGGAGTTGATCCAGGTCTTGCACCGGCCGCCCCGCGGGATCCTGCCCGCCCATCACCACCACCAGCACCCGGCGATTCTGGTTGCGCCCTTCGGCGCTGGAGTTGTCCGCAATCGGACGCACCTCTCCCCAGCCGACGATGCCCAGACGCTCGGGGCTGACACCGTGCTCGGCAAACAAGCGCGCGACCGTCGCCGCCCGTGCCGCCGACAGCTCCCAGTTCGACGGATACATGGGCGTGGCAATCGGCACATCGTCAGTAAAGCCTTCCACCCGCAGCGGATTGCCGAATGGCGCCAGGATGGCGGCCATGTTACGCAGCACCGCTGTAGCCGGGACCGACAACTGTGCCACCCCGCTGGGAAACAGGACATCGGTGCGAATCTCGATTTCCAGCGAGCCCGGGCCACGCCGCACCGCCACCATCTGCTTGTCGATCAGCGGCTGCAACGCCTTGCGCACGCGATCTTCCATGCGTCGCAGATCGGCTGTCGGGCGAACCGGCCGGATCGCCGACTGCGACGGCACGCGTCGCTGCGGCAGTGGCACATTCACGGGTGCCAGTGGCTCACCACTGGCACTGATCGGACGCGCCATGGACGGCTCCGGCGTGTGCGGCGCGTCCTTGCCCGGCGCCAATGGCGCCAGTGCACGACTGCTGCCGTGGAACGCCTCGATCATGGATTGCGACGCCACCCGGTACTTGCCCTCGTTGACCACGGAGACTGCATACATCACCACAAAAAACGCGAGCAGCAACGTCATCAGGTCGGCATAGGGGATCGCCCACGCCTCGTGATTGATGTGATCCTCGTGCTTCTTCCTTCTCACTCCAGATACCCCTGCAGGCGGGCTTCGATCTGGCGTGGATTGTCCCCCTGGGCAATGGATACGAGGCCTTCGATCAGGATCTCGCGCATTCGCGTCTGCTTGCCGACCAGCGCCTTCAGCCGCGCTGACATCGGCAACATGAACATGTTCGCCAGCGCCACCCCGTAGATCGTGGCCACAAACGCGGCCGCAATGCCGTGACCAAGCTTGCTGGGGTCGGACAGGTTCTGCATGACCGCCATCAAGCCCATTACCGCACCGATGATGCCCAGCGTCGGCGAATAGATACCCGCGTTCTCGTATACCTTGGCGCCAGCCAGATCGATCGCCTCGCGCGTACCCAGATCAACCTCGAGCACGCTGCGAATGGCCTCCGGCTCCCCGCCGTCGACGAGTAATTGCAAACCCTTGCTGACGAACGTGTCGGACTCCGCGTCGATCTGCGGCTCCAGGCCGAGCAGGCCCTGCCGGCGCGTAACCTCACTCCAGCCGACAATGCGCGCGATCAGGTCGCTGGGTTGGTGCCGCGGCGGCTTGTAGATCAGCTTGATCATCGACATGGCGTGTTTCAGCACCTGTCCCTGCGTCTGCACGAGCAGTGCGGCCAGGGTACCGAAGATGACGATGACGAACGCCGCAGCATTCCACAACGCGCCAATGGTGGAGCCCTTGAGTACGGTGCCGATGAGAATCACCAGCACCCCGAGTACGGTGCCTCCGGTGCTTACCTTGTCCATGGCATCAGCCCGCCATCCGCAACGAGGGAAGCAGCTCGCCGTCATGGTCGGCCAGGCTCGCCAGATCCACCACCAGCGCCAATCGGCCATCACCGGTGACGGTGGCGCCGGCGATTCCCGGCACGCTCGCAAACAGCGGGCCGAGCGGTTTGACGATGACGTCCTCGCGACCAAGCATCGCGTCCACCAGGCACCCCAGGTGCAGATGGCCGATGCGCAGTACCACCACATGCCGACCTGCCGCACTGCTGGCGCCGGCCCACGCCGAAAGATTGGCCAACGGCAACGCCCGGCCACGGTGCCGCGCCACCAGCCGACCATCCAGCGGCTGGTCCTGGCCCACGACCAGCTCGAACACCTCCTCGACATTGGATAGCGGCAGCGCAAACAACTGCGTCCCGGCGCGCACCATCAACACGCGCAGAACCGCCAGTGTGAGTGGAACCGTCAGTTCGAGCTCGGTGCCGTGACCAGGTTGCGACCGCACCTGCAAACTGCCGCCCAGTTCGGCCACCCGGGTTTTCACCACGTCCATGCCGACGCCGCGCCCGGAAATATCGGACACCACCGCTGCCGTGCTGAAACCGGGGCGGAAGATCAATTCGTAGCATTCGGCTTCGCTCAGCCGCGCCGCCTGCGCTGCATCCAGCAGGCCTTTTTCCAGCGCCTTGCGGCGCAGGATTTCCGGATCCATGCCGTGCCCGTCATCGCTCACCGCGATCACGATGTGTTCACCGCGCTGGCTGGCCGACAGACCCACGCGACCCTTGCGTGGTTTGCCGTCGCGCTCGCGCTCATCGGGCATGCCGATGCCATGGTCCAGCGCATTGCGCAACAGGTGCACGAGTGGATCGGCCAGCGCCTCCACCAGGCTGCGATCGAGTTCGGTGTCCTCCCCTTCAAGCACCAGCTCCACTTCCTTGCCGAGCTGGCGCGCGAGATCGCGCACGATGCGCGGAAAACGCTGAAACAGCCGGCCAACGGGCTGCATGCGCATACCCAACACTGCAGTTTGCAGCTCGTCGGCAACGCGATCCAGCTCGTTGGCCGCAAGCAGCAAAGCCTCGCCACCGTGGCGCGCCGCCAGCGTCAGCAAACGGTTGCGCACCAGCACCAGCTCACCGGCGCGATTGACCAGCACATCCAGCCGCGCGGTATCCACCCGCACGGTAGTTTCGGCCGTGGCGTGATGCACGACGGCGGCAGGCGGCGGTGCCGCCGGTGCCACGGCACCGATGGCAATGGCCGCCGCAACCTCTGGCACCGCGCCAATCGGGGGCACGGAGGCCAGTTGTCCTGGCTGGCCGTGCAGCGTATCCAGCAATGCCTCGAATTCGTCGTCGCTGATGGTGGCTCCGGTGGTGCCGGCGCCGGTTGCCGGCGCCGTGGCCGTGGCCGGCGCGGCCAGACCGGGGGCGCCGGTGCCATACAGGTTGTCCAGCAGCGCTTCAAACTCGCGATCATCAATGGACGCACCTGCGGCAGCTGGCGATGGCGGCGGTGGCGCCACTGCCGGGACAATGGCCGGTGCCCCCGCCACGGGCGGCAGCAATCGCTGCAGCAACGCTGGCGGCGCTGCGGGCAGCGGCGTCTCCTCGGCCAGCGCGCCCATCATCGCGGTGAGCAGATCCAGCGCCTCCAGCAACGCGTCCATCTGCGCGGTGGCCAGCACCACGGTGTGATTGCGCGCCTCGTTGAGCAGGTCTTCGGCGTGGTGACACAACTCCACCATCGGTTCCAGTGCCAGGAATCCGGCGCCGCCCTTCACCGTGTGAAAGGCACGAAATACGGCGTTCAACAACTCGCTGTCGCCCGGCGTCGATTCCAGGCCCACCAGCTGTTCGCCGAGGCGCTGCACGAGCTCCCCGGCTTCGACCAGGAAATCCTGACGCAGCTCGTTGTCAAACTCGGCATTCACGTGCGGCGTCCTTAAAAGCCGAATTCGCTGAGTAGTCGATCTGCATCTTCCTGGCTGGACACCTGCGTCGTACGCGCCGGCACCTCGCTGCCGGCCAGCGCACCGGTCAGCCGCACCAACTCCAGCAATGACGACTCCACCGAGCCGATGAACGCCGCAACTTTCTGGATGCGTTGTCCGGTCAGGTCCTGCCACGATTGCGCCAGCACCATGTCGGCCAGCCCGGCCCGACTGGCGTCGGCAAACTCCAGCGCCTGCCGCGCGAGCACCGCAGCGGCATCATTGCCACTTGCCCACGCCAGCACTTCGCCGGCATTTTGCGCAAGCGCATCGGCCTGCGGACGCATGCGCTCGGCAAAATCCAGGCTGCGATTGGCCGCCTGCGCACTCATCTCCAGCACGTCCTGCAAATGTTGCCGCGCGTCCGCCACGATGGTGGTGACACCGTCGTGGGCCAACTCACCACCAAGGCGACGCACGGCATCATGCAAATCGCGTGCGAGCTGGCCGAGCGCACGAAACAGGTGCTGCTCACGCTGGCGCACGATGGCATCCAGCGCTTTTTCAAATGCGGGGCCGTCGGCGCTGTTGAGCAGGTCGCGCAACTGCGGCGGCAGGTCTTCATCGATGGCAAGCGGAAATTCTGCGTTCATGCTTTGGCTCCGCTGGCGGCGAGACGTTCAAAAATGCGGGCGAGTTTCTCCTCCAGCGTGGCGGCGCTGAAGGGCTTGACGACGTAGCCGTTCACCCCGGCCTGGGCGGCCGCGATGATCTGGTCGCGATTGTTTTCAGCGGTAACCATCAACACCGGCAGCGCTTTTATCGACGGTTCGGCACGAATTGCCCGCAGCAGGTCGATGCCGCTCATGTTGGGCATGTTCCAGTCGGTGATCACCAGGTCGAACGGCGTGCTGCGCAACATGGCCAGTGCGTTGTCACCATCGTCAGCTTCCTGGATCAGCGGACTGCTGAAGCCCAGCTCCACCAGCAGGTTGCGAACGATCCGGCGCATGGTGGAGAAATCGTCCACCACCAGGATTTTCATGTTCTTGTCCAACACCTTCTCCACGTGCTGTGTGCGGCGTCGCTGCGCCGAAGTCGTTTTGGGTCAGCGCGGTGTTCAGCCACGCCAGTCGGTCATGCGCGCGCGCAACCGGATGACCGCCTGCCCGTGAATCTGACAAACTCGGGATTCAGTCACCCCAAGCACCGCGCCGATCTCCTTCAGATTCAATTCCTGCTCGTAGTACAGCGACATCACCAGTTGCTCGCGCTCGGGCAGCTTGCCGATGGCTGCGGCCAGCGCCTCGCGCATGCGATCACGTTCAATGCTCTGGGCCGGTTCCAGTGCAGCCTCGTCGGCCACGTCCATCACCGGGCTGTCCTCGTTGTCATCCGCGGCCGTGAGGCTCAGCAACCGCACACAGGCGGCATCGGCCAGCACCTGGTGATATTCCTCGGCGCTGATGCCAAGCCGGCGCATGACCTCGGCATCCTCGGCCTCGGCGCCGGTTTCGGTCTCGATCTGGCGAATCACCTCCGCCACTTCGCGCGATTTGCGATGCACCGAGCGTGGAGTCCAGTCGGTGCGGCGCAATTCGTCCAGCATCGCGCCACGGATGCGGATACCCGCATACGTTTCAAAGCTCGCCCCGCGATCGGTGGCGAAATGGCGCGATGCTTCCAACAAGCCAATCATTCCCGCCTGGATCAAATCACTCACGTCCACGCTGGCCGGCAAACGACCCATCAAGTGATAGGCAATGCGTCTTACCAGCGGGGCGTGCCGACGTACCAGTTCGTCGGCACTCTCGCGCGAGTGCTGCAGATATTCCGAGGCCACACTCATGTTGTCACCCTGCCCGCCGGCGTCGCCCGGTCACCAAAAAACGCAATCCGGTCGAGACCTGCACGCTCAGGCTCAGTCCATGTATCGACCGCTGTGGCCAATTGCTTGAATGCCAGTGCGGAACGGCTGGATGGCCACAGATCGACTACCGCGCACTGGCGGCGGATGGCCTGACGCAAACGCTCGTCGTGTGGCACCCAGCCACTGAAATCAATCACCACCTCAAGAAAGCGATCGCACACGCGCGAAAGTTTGCGGTGCAACTGGCGCGCTGCGCCCTCGTTCTGCACCATGTTGGCGACCATGCGGAAGCGCCGAACGCCAAAGTCGCGGCTGAGCACCTTGATCATGGCGTAGGCATCGGTCAGCGAAGCCGGCTCGTCACACACCACCAGCACCACATCATCGGCGGCGGCCGCAAACATCGACACGTTGTCGGACAGACCAGCAGCGGTATCCACCAGCAGGTACTTGGGCGGTTGCGCCAGTTCATCAAACGCACGGATGATCGCCGCGTGCTCGCCGTTGGCCAATTGCGCCAGACGCCGCGCACCGGAACCGGCCGGGATCACCCGCAAGCCATGCGGCGCCGTGAGCAGCAGATCCTCGAGCGCGCAGGTGCCATCCAGCAGGTGGCCGATGTGCCGCGAAGGGGTCAGGCCGAGCAGGACGTCCACATTGGCCAGACCCATATCGGCGTCCAGCAGCATCACGTCATTGCCGGCAATCGAAAGTGCCATGCCCAGGTTTACGGCGACAGAGCTTTTGCCGACACCACCCTTGCCCCCCGCCACCGCAATGGCGCGGCAGCGGCGCCGGGCACGACTGCCGGCTGGCGGCGCCATGCCCAGCGCGCTCGGTGGCGCGCCGGCATCCACATCATCGTCGGCCGTCGCGAACAGCGCTTTCAGCCCGGCAGCCTGATCCATGGTCTGCATTCCACTCATGCCTCAGCCACCGCAAGGCCGAACCGTTCGGCCATCACACTGTCATCGGGCTCGGCCCCGCGCACCGGTTGCGCGGCGCGACACACCAACTTGCGGGCATCCGCCAATGCAATGTCTTCGGGTACGCGCTGGCCATCCGTGGTGTAGTCCAGCGGCAGGCGCTGGCGGATCAACACCGACAATGCGCCACCCAGGTTTGGCGCTTCATCGAGCTTGGTCAGCACGCATGCGCTCGGCCGCAGCGGTTGATACGCGCGCACAGCCTCGTCCAGCGCTTGCGCCTGGGCGTTGGCGGCGAGCACCAGGCACACGCGCAAGTCACCGGCGTCGGCAAAAATTTCCATTTGTTGCACCAACCGCGGATCGCTGGCCGCGATGCCGGCGGTATCGACCAGCACCGTATGGCGGTCGCGCAGCAGCTCCAGCACCTTGCGCAGACTGTCCGCGTCATAGGCCGGATACACGCGCGCGCCAAGCAGGCGACCGTAATGTTCGAGCTGGGCCGCGGCACCAATGCGGTAATGATCGGTACTGACCAGGGCCACCTGGTCCGCGCCAAGTTGCAATACCGCGCGTGCAGCGAGCTTGGCGATCGTGGTGGTCTTGCCCACGCCGGTGGGCCCCACCAGCGCCGTCACCGCCGGACCTGCGGTCAGCGCGCGACCACTGACGACCAGGTTGCGCGTCAGCAACCCCAGCGGCAGATACCGCGCCTGCGCAGCGCTGAGCTGGTCAGGCAATTCGGCAACCAGCGCGCGGGCAACATCACTGTCTATGCCCATGCGCGTCAGGTCACGCAGCACGCGGGCCTGCAGCGGCTGGCGCCGTTCCATGTCGTTCCACGCCAGGCTCGACAGCTGCATTTCCAGCATGTCGCGCAGGCTGCCCAACTCTTCGCGCAGCTGGGCGGTTTCCTGCGCGGCGTGCTCGAGCGACGGCTGGATGGCCGCTGCCGTAGTGGGTCGCAAACGCGCACGAGCGGCCGTGCGCGGCACAGTCGCGCTGCCCGGGTCGGCGAGCACGCGTGATGATGGCGACGCGGGCGCGGCGGTCACGGGCATCGGCGGTGGCTCGCCGGCGTCGGCCGGCTCCGCCATGCGTGGCGAGCGGGCTTCTTCTGCGGCAGGCGCAGTGCCCTGGCGCACGGCTTCGTTGATCAGCGACTCGTCATAGTCGATCGCGGCAATCAGCTCGATGCCGTCAGCCAGCCGGCGCGTGGACAGGATCACCGCTTCCGGACCCTGTTCCTCGCGCACCAGACGCATGGCCTGACGCATGTCCGCGGCCACGAAGCGCTTGATTTTCATGCCCGGCTCCAGCGCGCAGCAACGGCTGGAAAACCGGCAACGGACTTCTGCCCGGCGGGATGGCGGCGCTGCCCGCGCCGAGGCGACGGCATGCCGAATCCTGCCGCACCGTGACCAATCACCAACTCGTCATGCACCGTCATCATCTCGTTCCTCGTGTCGCGACTAACGCCCCAGGGCCTGGACCAAACGCACGCGGCGGTTGTCCGGCACTTCGTTGTAAGCCAGTACGTGCAGGTTCTGTGCCACGTGGCGCGTGAAGCGCGCAAGCCATGGCCGCAACTGTGGCGCGACCAGCAAAACTGCCGGTTCGCCATTCACTTCCTGACGGCGGGCGACATCCGCGACGCTCTGCTGCAGGCGATCGGCAAGGCCCGGTTCCACGGCCGCGCCGGCCACTCCGCCACCGGCAGCCAGTGAAGTAATCAGAATTTGTTCAAGCTCGGGCGCCAGGGTGATCACGGGCACCTCGGTACCCAATCCAGTGATCTCCTGCACGATCTGCCGACCCAGCGCGACGCGCACGGCAGCCGTCAGAACGCCGGGATCCTGACTTTGCACGGCATGCTCCGCCAAGGATTCGACGATGCTGCGCATGTTGCGGATCGGCACCCGCTCGGCCAGCAGGTTCTGCAACACCTTGACCACGGCGCCGAGCGCCAAGCGCTTTGGCACCAGGTCCTCGACCAGCTTCGGCGCGGTGGCCGCGAGGCGATCAAGCAGTTGCTGCACGTCCTGATGGCTGAGCAACTCGTGCGCATGACCTTGCAGGATGTGCGACAGATGCGTGGCGATCACCGTGGCCGGGTCGACCACCGTGTAGCCGTAGCTTTGCGCCAGCTCGCGCTGCCCGCTTTCGATCCACACGGCCTCCAGACCGAACGCCGGGTCCTGCGTGGCGATACCTTGCAGGGTGCCATGCACCTGGCCGGGATTGATTGCCAGCAGGCGCTCGTTGTGCACCTCGGCCTCGCCCATCGGCACCCCCATCAAGGTGATGCGATAAGTATTCGGGCCAAGATCCAGATTGTCGCGAATGTGCACCGCCGGCACGAGGAAGCCCAGCTCCTGCGACAGCTTGCGGCGCACCGATTTGATCCGCCCCATCAGTTCGCCGCCCTGATGCGTGTCCACCAGCGGGATCAGTCGATAGCCCACTTCCAGGCCGAGGGGGTCGACGCTGGCCACATCCTCCCAGCCCAGCTCCACGCGCTCGGCCGGCACGGTTGCCGCCGGTGCCTCGGCGACGGCTTCGGCGAGTTTCGCGCGTGTCTCGCGCTCGCGCTTGAACAGCAGCCACGCCGCGCCCGCACAACTGGCACCAAGCAGCAGAAACGCCATGTTCGGCATGCCCGGGATCACGCCCATCACAATCAGCACCGCCGCTGCCACCCCGAGCGCACGCGGCTGACCAAACACCTGGCCGATCACCTGCTTGCCCATGTCCTGCGATTTGGACACGCGCGTCACGATGATCGCTGCCGCCACCGACAGCATCAGCGCCGGCACCTGCGCCACCAGGCCGTCACCGATGGTCAGCAGGGTATAAGTCCTGGCCGCTTCGCCGGCGGACAAGCCATGCTGCATCACGCCAACAAAAAAGCCGCCGACGATATTGATCAGCAAAATCAGGATGCCGGCCGTGGCGTCGCCGCGCACGAACTTCGAGGCACCGTCCATCGAACCGTAGAAATCGGCTTCCTCGCGTACTTCCTGGCGTCGCTCGCGCGCCTGGTCCTGGGTGAGCAGGCCGGCATTGAGGTCGGCGTCAATCGCCATCTGCTTGCCCGGCATCGCATCCAGCGTGAAGCGTGCGGTCACTTCCGACACGCGCGTCGCGCCCTTGGTCACCACGACAAAGTTGATGATGGTGATGATCGCGAACACCACCAGGCCGACGGCGAAATTGCCGCCGATGACAAACTCGCCAAACGCCTGGATTACCTTGCCCGCGGCACCGGGGCCATCATGCCCGTGCAACAGCACCACGCGGGTGGAGGCAATGTTCAACGCCAGCCGCAGCAAGGTCGCCATCAGCACCACAGTGGGGAACGCGGCAAATTCCAGCGGCCGCAGCACGTACACCACGGCCAGCAGGATCACCAGCGACAGCGCGATGTTGAAGCTGAAAAGCATGTCGAGCAAAAACGGCGGCAGCGGCAACATCAACATTGCCAACATCACCAGC
>DAITPL010000022.1:0-33999 GCA_036833615.1 Rhodanobacter sp. | reverse complement strand
ACAATCGCTACATCGGCATCACCGAGCCGGGCATCATCGCCGCCGAGTCGCCCAATCCGATCGTCAACCACCTGGTGATCATGCCGGACATCGAGAAGCGGCTTGAGGCGTTTGTGCGCATGGGCCACGGCATCATCGTGTTCCCTGGCGGCGTGGGTACCGCGGAAGAAATCCTGTATCTGCTCGGGATCCTGCTGCATCCCGACAATGAGGGCATTCCATTCCCCCTGATCCTGACCGGGCCGACGCAGTCGGCGGCGTATTTCGAGCAAATTGACCGGTTCCTGCAGTTGACGCTCGGCGCGCAAGTGGCGCAGCGTTACCAGATCATCATCGACAACCCGGCATCGGTGGCGCGGGCGATGGTCAAGGGTATCGACCGGGTGCGGCACAACCGCCTGGATACCAAGGACGCGTTCTTCTTCAACTGGGCATTGCAGGTGCCGTTGGCATTCCAGCAGCCGTTTCGTCCCACGCATGAGGCGATGCGCGCGCTGCAATTGCATCACGACCGGCCGGTACACGAACTGGCGGCCGATCTGCGCCGGGCGTTCTCCGGCATCGTGGCGGGCAACGTCAAGGAAGAGGGGGTGCGTGCCATCGAGCAACACGGCCCGTTTGATATCGATGGCGATGTCGACATCATGCGTGCGCTGGACAAACTGCTGCAGGCGTTCGTCGTGCAGCAGCGCATGAAACTGCCCGGCGGCACTGCGTATGTACCGTGCTATCGCATACGTACGGCCTGAAAACCGGGTCACGTTGCACCGGTTACGTCTTGACACCTCGCGGCACGCTCAGCAAACTACGCAGCTCACGCCCGAATAGCTCAGCTGGTTAGAGCACTTGACTGTTAATCAGGGGGTCGTTGGTTCGAGTCCAACTTCGGGCGCCATTCTCAAAGGCCGGCAATCATTGCCGGCCTTTGCTTTTCTGGAGATGCTGGAAATCTTCGCGCGTCAGCGTTCGACTCTGTGATTCGCCCAAAAGGTCCAGTTTCCGAGCAGTTGATAGCAACGATTGTCCGCGCCCCCTGCGGAGACAGGCCGTCATCCCAGGCAAGGACGGCCGACCACGACCAGGATTTGCCTTACCCAGTGTGACGCAGACACCGGGCTTGCCGCACCGGGGACGAGATGGTGCGTGGCGCGACGGTGCGATGGATACAGCCGCGTCGCCCGCCGCGCTTGCAGCTGTGGCAGCTTGACGCAGTGCCGCATTTGCTGCTGGTCAAGTGACTCAAGTCAATTGCGGTTCGGGCTGCTCACTTAGTGTGGCGTCGAATCCACGCCGAGAGCCACCATGCAACGATTGCCCCTCAGTGTCCTGGTCGCGGTTGGCATGCTTGCGCTTGCTGCCTGCTCGAACAAGCCCGTGCCCGCTCCGTCATCCGCGCATACCCCTGCCGTATCCACCTCGTTGCCCAGCGAGATGGGCGATTTCGGTCCACCCCAGGGCGAGCCGATTCATGCGGTGCTCACCAGCCCGCCGCATGTGCCGCCACCGATCCATCGCAACTACCCGGCCAAGGTTATCGTGGAGCTGGAAGTGATCGAAAAGGAGATGCCGATTTCCGAAGGGGTGAGCTACACATTCTGGACCTTCGGCGGCACCGTGCCGGGCAGCTTCATTCGCGTGCGCCAGGGGGACACGGTGGAATTCCACCTGAAGAACGCGCCCGATTCCAAGATGCCGCACAACATCGACCTGCACGGCGTGACCGGTCCGGGCGGCGGCGCGGCGTCCAGCTTCACCGCGCCTGGGCATGCTTCGCAGTTCACCTTCAAGGCCCTCAACCAGGGGCTGTACGTGTACCACTGCGCCACCGCGCCGGTCGGCATGCACATTGCCAACGGCATGTATGGCTTGATCCTGGTCGAGCCACCAGAGGGCTTGAGCAAGGTCGATCACGAGTACTACGTGATGCAGGGCGATTTCTACACCACCGGCAAATACCGCGAGAAGGGTCACCAGCCGTTTGACATGGAAAAGGGGATTGAAGAAAACCCGACCTACGTGTTGTTCAACGGTCGCGAGGGCGCGCTCACCGGTGACCATGCGCTGACCGCTGGCGTCAACCAGAGCGTGCGCCTGTTTGTCGGCAACGGTGGACCGAATCTGATCTCCAGCTTCCACGTCATCGGCGAGATCTTCGACAAGGTGCAGCCCGAAGGCGGCACGCATCCGCAGGAAAACGTGCAGACCACGCTGATCCCGTCCGGTGGCGCGGCCACGGTGGAGTTCCACACCCAGGTACCGGGCAGCTACGTGATCGTCGATCACTCGATTTTCCGCGCGTTCAACAAGGGCGCGCTGGCGATCCTGAAAGTCGATGGCGCGGAAAACAAGTCGATCTATTCGGGCAAGGAAGTCGACTCGGTGTATCTGGGCGATCGCGCCACAGGCAACCTGGCCGCGGTGACCACCGCAGCCAGGGCCCATGCCGCCGGCACGCTGACGAAGGACGAACAGGTTGCCGCCGGCAAGCAGTTGTTCGCCGGCACCTGTTCGGTATGTCATCAGGCCGACGGCGCGGGTCTGGCCAACGTGTTCCCGCCGCTGGCCAAATCCGATTACCTGGCCGCCGACCCGCAGCGTGCCATTTCCATCGTGACCCACGGCCTGACCGGCAAGATCACCGTCAACGGCCACGAATACGACTCGGTGATGCCGCCGATGGCCCAGCTTGCCGACGACGAAGTGGCCAACATTCTCACCTACGTGATGAACAGTTGGGACAATCCGGGCGGCCAGATCAGCAAGGAAGACGTGGCCAAAGTCCGCGCCGAGCCGGTACCTGCCACGCCCCCACCGGCGCATTGAGCATGCCCATGAAGCAGCATGTGCGCTGGGTGCTTGCGGTGCTGCTGGGATTTGCGGCAGCCCCAACGCTGGCGGCGAAGTACATGGCATTGCCGGGCGGCACGTTCGTCAGCGTGTTGCCGGCGGATGGCAAGGCGGCCCCGGCGCGGATCGCCCCGTTCCGCCTGCGCGCCGAGCCGGTGACGAATGCGGAATTCCTCGCCTTCGTCAAGCAACATCCGACGTGGCAGCGCGGCCAGGTGCCGACGGTGTTTGCCGATGGCAGTTATCTGTCGCAATGGGACGCTCCTGCTGTACTGGGTGCCAACGCGCAGCCGCAACAACCGGTGACCCGCGTCAGCTGGTTTGCCGCCCAGGCGTATTGCGCCAGTGAAGGGGCGCGCTTGCCAAGCTGGTATGAGTGGGAATACGCCGCGGCGGCCGATGCCACCCGTGTCGATGCACGCAGTGATCCAGCATGGCGCGAGCGCGTGCTGAACTGGTATTCGCGCCCGTCCAGCGTGGCACTGCCGGCGATCGGCGGTGCCGCCAATGTCCATGGTGTGCGCGATTTGAATGGTCTGGTGTGGGAATGGGTGGACGACTTCAACGCGCTGCTGGTCGGGGTCGACAGCCGCGATCAGGACGGGGCGGACAAGCTCAAGTTCTGCGGTGCCGGCGCAATCAGCATGCAGGAGAAGGAGAACTACGCCACCTTGATGCGCATCGCCATGCTGTCCGCGCTCAAGGCCATCGACACCACCAACAACATGGGCTTTCGCTGCGCGAAGTCCCAATGAGGAGTGCCATGCAACGTCTGTTGCCATGCGTGTGGGCCGTGTTGCTGCTGGTGGGCACTGGCGCGTTGGCGGCAACGCCGCTGCCGGGGGATTCGGTCTATCAGCTCAACGTGCAACTCACCCGTCAGGATGGGCAGGTGCAACCCTTGGCCGCACGCCGTGGGCGCCCGCAGCTGGTGACGATGTTCTATACCTCGTGCACGATGGTCTGCCCGATGATCATCGACACGGTCAAGCTGACGCGCAAAGCGCTCGACGAGCCGATGCGCGACCGGCTGGAGGTGTTGGCTGTCAGCTTCGACCCGGCCCGCGATGACGTGGCCACGCTGCGCAAGTATGCCGCCACGCGCAAACTGGATGCACCGCACTGGACCCTGGCGCGCGCTGAGCCGCAGGCCGTGCGTCAGCTCGCGGCGTTGCTTGGCTTGCAGTATCGACAACTGCCGGATGGCGACTTCAACCACAGCAGCACGTTGATTCTGCTGGACGCCGATGGCCGGATCGTCGCGCGTACTGACGTGATCGGCCGGCTCGACCCGGACTTTGTTGCCGCCGTACGTGAATTGCTGGCGGCCGATCAGCATGCGGTCACGCGACAGCACCAGTAGCCGCAGACGGCAGGCGCCTGTGCCCAGGTTTCAACCTGCCGCGTGTTGCCGTACGCCGTCCAGACCCGTCGGGCCGCACAGCCCGGCCAGCAGGTCCGGGCGCAGGACGCGCACCTGCTTGCGGTTGACGGCGAGCACGCCCAGGTCTTCCATGCGCGTGAAGCTACGACTGACGGTTTCCACCACCAAGCCGAGATAATTGGCGATATCCATGCGCGACATCGGCAGGGTCAGCACCGTATTGTCGCGGCTCAAACGGGCGTAGCGGTCGGCGATGCTTTGCAGGAACCTGGCGAGCTGCTCCTGCGCCTGTTGCTTGCCCATCATTACCAGATGATCGTGCTCACTGGCCACTTCGCGACTGATCACCCGCAACAACTGGTGTTGCAGGGCGGGGACATCATGGGTTACCTGCTGCAGTTTCGCATACGGCAGTTCGCACAGGCTGGACCGTTCCAGCGCTTCGGCCTGGCTGACGTGGTGGTCGGTGGCGAGGGCGTCAAAGCCGATGATGTCACCGGGCAGATGGAAGCCGAGAATCTGCACATCGCCGTCGGCGTTCTGCACAAAGGTTTTCAGCGCACCGGAACGCACCACGTACAGCGCCGTGAATGGCTCGCCACTGCGATAGAGCGCTGCGCCCCGATCCAGTGCGCGGCGGTCGCGAATGGCTGCATCGAGCTGCGTGAGACCGTCCGCGCCGATACCGGCTGGCAGACACAGCTCACGCAGCGCGCAGGCTTTGCAACTGCGGCGCAACTGGCCGAGATCAAACACGCTGGTGTTGTCGTCCATCGACACCCTCTCGCGATTGCGGCGTCCGGTCAGGTGGTTGCTGAACCCACGCTGCAACCGGACACTAACATACGACGCCGGGCCGAAGAGCGGCCGCGGCCGCGGTCCCCATCTGGGAGCAGCCAGCTGTGACATTTCGACACAGCCGCGCGCATGGGCACGGCCTCATGTCGCGCAATAGAACCCGTGCAGCGTGGCGATGATGTGTGCAGCCGGTCCGTCGGCCAACGCGTAGTGAATGGTCTGTGCTTCGCGTCGGGTGGTGACCAGGCCTTCCTCGCGCAGCCTGGCCAAATGCTGCGACAACGCCGATTGGCTCAATGCCACCGCCGCGTTGATTTCGCTCACCGAGTGCTCGCCACCCACCAGCAAGCACAGGATACGCAGTCGCTGGCTGTTGGCGAGGGCCTTGAGCAAGGCGGCTGCGGCGTCGGCGTTCTTGTCCATGGCGGACCAGTCGATGGGCTTGCCGACGCCGGTGCCACGCGCGAGTTGCCGCATCGCGTCAGCCCTCCGTCACGACTGGCCAGCCGCTGTCGTACCAGCCTTGGATCCCGCCGATGAGTGAGGCGACCGCGTTGAAGCCCATGTCCTGCAGGCTCTGTGCGGCCAGCGCCGCGCGACCGCCATTACGGCAGTAGACGATCATCGGACAATCGCGCAGGGCGGGTTCGGGCGCGGTAACACCGGCCAGCGCCGGATGGGCTTCGACCTTGAATTCGCGCACGCCGCGCGGAATGTCCGCGGCGCCGGCAAGGTGGCTTTCGGCAAACTCCGCTGGCTCGCGCACGTCCAGCAGCACCGCACCGGCCGCTACGCGCCGTTCCAGTTCGGCGGGCGAGATTTCCTCGATCCTGCCGCGCGCGGCGGCAACCAGTTGCGGCGCAGTCAGTGGGTTTGCGGACATGGCGTTTCCGGGCAGTCAGGAGATGGGGAGGATGTTGCAGCAAATTATGCGTTTTGTCTAATTTAGCTATTGCTAAAATATATCAGGTTGATTAGGCTTTCAGTTGATCGTGCTCAAGCAACCACATGTCCCGGAGCGTGATATTCGACGCAGGCACTGGTGGCGACGATATCGCCGGTGAATTTCCTAAAGCCGGCGGCGAGCCTGGTGTCACCGCGGCGCTGGTATCACGGTTACTCCGCGCACGACGACACGCTGTGCAGCAAGGCGTGAACACGGTGGCGACGCGGGCATGGCATCGCGGCGGTCCGTGCGGGCCTTGGCAGGCCGGAGCTGGTTTCACTCGACAATGGAGAAGGCTATGACGATCGATCGTGTGGTGTTGGCATTTGCCGGCACGGTAATCCTGCTCAGCCTTGCGCTGGGTGTTTTTGTGGCGTCGAGCTGGTTGTGGGTGGCGGCGTTTGTCGGTGCCAACCTGTTGCAGTCCGCGTTTACCGGATTTTGCCCGCTGGCAATGGTCTTGCGCAAACTCGGGTTGAAGCCGGGCTGTGCGTTTCCATCCTGAACCGGAACTGCGGTCAGCGGCGATGACACCGCTTGATCGTGGGTGGAGGTGAACATGTACTACACGGTACCTACGTCCAAGACCCCCACGCAGGCTGCGGCCGATCTGGCTGACGCCGTGACGCACAACGGGTTTGGTTTGCTGCATGTGCACGATCTGGGCGCCACCCTGCGTGGCAAGGGCCTTGCGTTCGAACGCCAGTGCCAGGTATTCGAGGTTTGCAGTCCGCAGCAGGCGGCCGCGGTGATGGCGGCGGACATGCGGCTGAACATGGCTTTGCCGTGCCGCATCTCGGTGTATACCGATGAGGGCAAAACCTGGATTGGCATGATCCGTCCGGTAGCGATGCTGGGTATGCTGGCCACCGACCCGACCACAGCGGCGATTGCCCGCGAGGTGGAAGCTTCGCTCGTGCGCATCATTGATGCAGCGTGTTAGGCGCATGACGTTGCTGCGCCAGGTTGGTGCCATCGGGTGGCTCGCGGTCGCGGGTGCGCTGGCCGGCTGCGGCAACCAGCCGGCGGGACAGGTGGCGCCGCAGCAGGAGCCGCCGTTGGCGGGACTGACCGTACGCGCCGAGAGTGGCCAAAGCCAGCAAGTTTGGGATGGCGTGGTTGAGGCGGTGCAACAGGTGACGATCACCGCGCAAACCAACGCCCGGGTGCTTGAGTTGCCTTATGAGGTCAACGCCATCGTGGCCGAGGGCGCGGTGCTGGTTCGTTTCAGCGACGTGGAGCAAAAGTCCGCGCGCAATGCGGCGACGGCACAGATCGCGGCGGCGCAAGCCAGCTACAGGGACGCCCAGGCTTCGTACGCGCGCATCGCGGCAGTGTATGCCAAAGGCTATGTGTCCCCCGCGCAGATGGATCAGCAGCGTGCCGCCCGCGATGCAGCCAAGGCCACGCTGGAGGCCGCGCGCGCCCGCTTGAGTGAAGTCGGTCAGCAGCTGGATTACACCGTGCTGCGCGCACCGTTTGCCGGGGTCATCACGCACCGTTTCGTGCACGCAGGACAGGCCGTGCAGGCCGGTCCGCCTTCGCCGCAGCCGTTGCTGACGTTGCAAGCGCTGGACAACCTGCGGGTCAACGTGCAAGTACCGCAGAGTGCGGCCGCGGCGATCCGCCAGTTCCACACTGCCGAGGTGTTGCCGGCTGGCGGTCGGCGCATTCGTGCCAGCACGGTCGAGGTATTTCCCTATGCCGACCCGGCAACCCACACCTTCAACGTGCGCTTGCAGTTGCCGGCGGGCAGCGTCGGCCTCTACCCCGGGATGACGGTGAAGGTGGCCTTCGCCACTGGCGCGGCCAGGCGCCTGCTGGTGCCGGATTCGGCGCTGCTGCAGCGTGGTGAGCTGGTGGCGGTGTATGTGCTTGGCGAACATGCCGTCACCCTGCGCCAGGTACGCACGGGCGAGCGCGATGGCGATGCAGTCGAAGTGCTGGCCGGGCTCGACGACGGTGAGCGTGTGGCGCGTGATCCACAGGCAGCCATGGCCTGGCTGATCGCGCACCGTGCCAGCCGTGCCTCCGCGCATGAGTGAGCCGACCAGGCTGGGCATCGCCGGGCGCGTGGCGCGGGCGTTCCAGGGCTCGCGGATCACTCCCTTGCTGGCGCTGGCCGGGCTGTTGCTGGGCATCGCCGCGGCGGTCATCACGCCCAAGGAGGAAGACCCGCAGATCGAAGTGACCATGGCCAACGTGCTGGTGCCGTATCCAGGCGCCAGCGTGCGCAGTGTCGAGCACCTGGTCAGCTTTCCGCTGGAACAGAAGCTGGCGGAGATCAAGGGCGTCAAGCACGTCTATTCGATGAGTCGCACGGGCATGGCGGTGATTACGGTGGAGTTCGCTGTCGGCGTGCCGAGGCAGCAGGCGCTGGTCGACCTGTACAACCAGATCTACTCCAACGCCGACTGGATTCCGCCAGGTTTGGGCGTCGGTCAACCGCTGGTCAAGCCGTTCGGTATCGATGACGTGCCAATGATGGCGGTCACCTTGTGGTCTGACCGGGCCGCGACCACGCCCGAGCAACTGGCCAGGGTTGCACATACGCTGGAAACCGACCTCAAGCGCGTGCCGGGTACGCGCGACGTCTACACCTTGGGCGCTCCCGAGCGTGCGGTGATGGTGACGCTGGACCCGGCGAAGCTGGCCAGCTATCAACTCAGCGTGGGCGATCTGGCGCGCAATCTGCAGGCGGCCAACATTGCGGCCGATATCGGCAGTGAGGTTGCCGGCAATCGGGATCGCCCGGTGCAGGCTGGTACCTTGCTGGTCAACGCGCAGGAAGTTGCACAACTCGTGATCGGCCTGGCTGGTGGCCATCCGGTATACCTGTCCGACGTGGCGCAGGTGGTTTCCGGGATCAACCACCCGACGCGATTGGCCTCCTTCGGTGCGCCGCCGGGTCGTACCGGTCCGCGCACCGGGCTGGCCCCCGCGGTGACTCTGGTAATTGCCAAGCAGGCCGGCAGCAACGCGCACACCATTGCCACCAGCATCCGCGATCGGTTGCAGACGCTGCGCGGAGTGGACGTCCCCGAAGGCGTGCATGCCACGGTGACCCGTGACTACGGACAGACCGCCAACGACAAGGCCGACGAGCTGTTGCTGCACCTGGCCTTGGCGGCGATTGCGGTGGTGCTGCTGGTGTTGCTCGCGCTGGGCTGGCGCGAAGCGGTGATGGTGGGCGTGGCAGTAGTGGTCACGCTGGCGATCACCCTGTTCGCTTCGTGGGCGATCGGCTTCACCATCAATCGCGTATCGCTGTTCGCGCTGATTTTCTCCATCGGCATCCTGGTCGACGATGCGATCGTGGTGGTGGAAAACATCCATCGGCACATGGCGCTGGGTGGCAAGCGCCTGCTCGAGGCGATTCCCGCGGCGGTGGATGAGGTCGGCGGGCCGACGATTCTGGCCACCTTCACGGTGATCGCCGCGCTGCTGCCGATGGCCTTCGTCGGCGGCCTGATGGGACCGTACATGCGGCCCATCCCGATCAATGCCTCGATCGGCATGTTGATCTCGCTGGCGGTTGCGTTCGTCGTCACGCCGTGGCTGGCGTTCCAGCTCTTGCGCCGGCACCTGCCCGGGCCGGAACATGATGCGTCCGGGGCGCCCGGAGAGCCGGAGTCGAAGATCGACCGCTTCCTGCAACGCTTGTTCGTGCGCGTGATGGCGCCGTTTCTCGGGAGTCCGAAAGCGGCGCGCAACCGGCGCCGGCTGTTTCTCGGCATGGGCATGCTGGTACTGCTGGCCATGGGCCTGGCCGGGGTCAAGCTGGTAATCCTGAAGATGCTGCCGTTCGACAACAAGTCCGAGTTCCAGGTCGTGTTGAACATGCCCGAAGGTTCAACCCTGGAGCAGACGCACCGTGCCCTGGTGGAAATGAGCCAGGTGCTGGATCACGTGCCCGAGGTGAAGGACTACCAGCTGTATGCAGGTGCCTCGGCACCGATCAATTTCAACGGCTTGGTGCGCCAGTACTACCTGCGCAATCAGCCGTACCAGGGCGACATCCAGGTCAACCTGGTCGCCAAGGACGTGCGCCAACGGCAAAGTCACGAGGTGGCGATGGCAGTGCGCCCGGCACTGGCCGCGGTGGCGCAACGCTTCCATGCGCATCTGGTGGTGGCCGAGGTGCCACCGGGACCGCCAGTAATGGCGCCGATCGTGGCCGAGATCTACGGCCCGAACTATCAGGACCAGCGCGCGGTCGCGCTGGCACTGGAGAAACTGTTCGCGCAGACGCCTGGCATCGCCGACGTGAATGTCAGCGTCGAGAATCCGCAGGCCACCCGTCAGTTGATCGAGGTCGATCGTGCGCGTGCCGCCGCGCTGGGAGTCAGCCAGGCTGAAATCGTCGAGGCCTTGCGTGCCGGCATGGGCGGCAACCCGGCCAGCCATGTCGCAGACGGGAACGCGAAGTACGCGGTGCCGATCGTGCTGCGGCTGCCGCAGGCGGCGCTGGGCTCGGTGGACGCGGCCCTGAGCCTGCGGGTACGTTCCAGCACCGGTCAGTTGGTGCCGATCTCAGAGGTGGTGAAGGTCGTGGACCGGCCATGGGCCGATGCTGTCTACCACAAGGATCTGCTGCCTTATACCTTCGTCACCGGCGACGAGGTGGGTAGCGAAGACAGCCCGGTCTACGGCATGTTTCGGCTGGTTGGCCAGCTCGGCGACACGCGCCTGGCGGGTCATCAGCTGACGCAGGAGTTCACTGGGCCACCGACCGATGATGCCGGTTTCTCGGTACGCTGGAGCGGCGAGTGGGAGATCACCTACGAGACGTTCCGCGACATGGGCATCGCCTATTCGCTGGGCCTGCTGTTGATCTATCTGCTGGTGGTCGGCCAGTTCAGAAGCTATCTGGTGCCGCTGATCATCATGGCGCCGATTCCATTGACCGTGATCGGCGTGATGCCCGGCCACTGGCTGTTCGGCGCGCAGTTCACCGCTACCTCGATGATCGGCATGATCGCATTGGCCGGCATCATCGTGCGCAACTCGATCCTGCTGGTGGACTTCATCAACCACTCGCTGGCGGCGGGCCTGAGCCTGGAACAGGCGGTGGTCAACGCCGGCGCCGTGCGCGCCAAGCCGATCGTCCTTACCGCCCTGGCGGCGATGCTCGGCGCGTTCTTCATCCTCGCTGACCCGATCTTCCAGGGTCTGGCCGTGTCGCTGGTGTTCGGCGTGCTGGTGTCCACCGTGCTGACTTTGCTGGTGATTCCGCTGCTGTATTACGCGTGGCTGAATCGACAGCGCCGGCATGATGGGCCGGCGGCGCAGCGCCCGGCAATGCGTTGAAACCGATCCAGGTTCGCGTGGTTTGGCAATGCGCCAGGGCGGGATCTGGCCTGGTCATCACGCGAATACCGGCTTGCATCTCCTCAGCCGGTTCGAGCCCACCACCATCCCGGCACGAAAAAAGCCATTGCCGCCGGTGATATCCAACGGTGCCGGTTTTGCATGCAACTTGCACTCGCGCCATGGCAACGAGTGCTTGCGGCTCAGGCTTGCGCAGGTACCACGACCGTGGCGGGCAATTCCTCCACCACTGCGGCGCGTGCGCCGAGTGAGGCGAGGAAGCGCCACACGAACCCGAGCGTCACCAGCAACAGCCCCGGGTACCCCACGCCGGCGAGCAGGTAGGGCAGGGTCGGGTCGCCGCCCACGCGCACGCGCGGCAAGTTGAAGCTGAGCAGGCCGAACGTGATGATCAGGCCGAACACGCACAGCATCAGCAGCCAGATGCCGGCTTCGAAACCGGTGAGCGGGCGGTGCCAGCCGGTGGCGCGCACCGTCGCCAGCGCGGCCACGTTGCGGGCGCCGAGCGTGGCCGGTGTCTGCACCCGCTGTCCCAGCGTGATCAAGTCGTAGACCAGGGCTATCGCCCCGGCAGCGAACACCAGCCCGAACAGCGGCAACATCAGCTTGTAGACCCCCATCGTGGGGTAGATGTCACCGCCGAACCAGTCCAGCCCCAGGATGCGGTACACGTAGATCTGCACCGTGCCGCCGATCGAGAACGCGAATGCCATGCCCATGATGCCGGTGAACACCAGCCAGAACGCGAGCTTGCCCAGGCGCTGGTCGTAGTTTGGCACCTTGCGCATGATCGGTATGGCGTAGTACGCCGCGGCGATGCCGAGCATGCCGAACGTGCCGAACAGCGCCAGGTGGGCGTGCCCGGCGGTCACCCAGGTGCCGTGCGACCACACGTTGGTGAGCGCAAAGGTCATGACGAAGCCGAGGATGCCCGCACCGACCAGTTCCAGCACGGTCGAGCCCAGGATGAAATAAAACGCCGGCGCATTTTCCAGCGGACGCTTGTTGGTATGGGCGTCCAGATAGATGTGCCAGAAGCAAAACACCAGCGGCAGCGGTTCCAGCGCGCTGAACAGCGAGCCCCAGAATTGCCAGAACTCCGGCGTGCCGATCCAGAAGTAGTGGTGCGCGTTGCCGATCAGCCCGGACAACCACACGAGTGTGATGCCCCAGAACACCGCAAAGCCCACGGACTTGATGTCGGCCTTGAACATCAGCACCAGGAACATGCCGATCAGGCTGATGTGGATGACCTCCCACACGCCTTCCACCCAGTAATGCACCACGAACCAGCGGAAGTATTCCTGCAGGTCCAGCCGCTGTATGTAGAACAAGCCGAAAATCCACACCAGCATCAGCGCACTGACACCGAGGCCCAGCCCCCAGTGCACCTCGTTCCATTGGCGTACCGGCGGAAACGTGCGCAGCACCACGAAACACAGGATCGCGAAGCCGACCAGGATCAGGATGCCGGCAATTCGCCCGGCCTCCAGATACTCCAATCCCTGCTGCAGCCACGGTTGCCCCAACCACCAGCCGGCGATGCCACGTTCGGCCAGGAACTGGGTGAAGAAGTTCCACACGACGATTGCGATCACGGCGTAGAACAGGAATTTGATCAGCCATGGCGCGAACAAATCGCGCTTGGACAACAGCGGCGCGACGAACACGATGGCACCGATGAAGCCGCACACGATCCACATGATGCCGAGGTTGAGGTGCTCGGCGCGCGCGACGTTGAAATTCAGCACGCCCGCGAGCAACGTCGGGTCGACCTGCTGCGCCGCCAGGAGCATGCCGTACACGACCTGCACCGCGAACAGGACCAGCATGAGCATGAAGAAGCGCAGGCTCAGCCGTTGGGTCTGGTATGCAATCTGCATCACTGCTTCTCCAAGGTGTGGAGGTAGGCGACGATGGCGTCGACTTCGTCCGCCTTCAGCAAGGTGTCATACGCGGGCATGACGCTGGCGGGGTAGCTCGCGACGACCTTTGCGTTGGGTTGCAGGATCGATTCGCGCAGGTAGGCCGCGTCGGCCTGGACGGTGCTGCCGTCGACCAGGCTGACCTGCGATTCATACAGGCCACCCCAGCCGGGTCCGACCAGGCGCTGCGCATCGGGCGCGTGACACGCGGTACAGCCGTAATCCTTGACCAGCTGCGCACCCAATGCTGCCGGGTCGGTGGGCGTGGTTGCCGCTGCCGCAGACAAGGCCGGGGCGGTCGCCGCCGCGCTCGCGCCATGCGCCAGCCGCAGGCGGTTGTCGAATCCGGCTACCTGGATTTTCGGCGGCCAACCTTCGGTATGCATTGCCGAGGTGTATTTGAGGTAGGCAATCAACTGGCCGATTTCATCCCGGGTGAACGGCAGGTTCGGCATGTTCGTGATGCCACCCCCGCGCCGGTCGATGCGCTCGGCCGCGCCAGGAAATTTTTGCAGGTAGGCGTCCATCGAGTCGACACCGGCCGCCGCCAGTTGCTCGGGATTCGCCAAGTGCGTGCGCACCGCCGCGGCGGTGGGCCAGCCACCCGCCGAGGGCAGGAACGCTTCCAGCCACGCCGGCCCCGCGTGGGCATACTCCTGGGTCAGATCCGGGCCGAGGTAAGCGCCATTGCCCACCATGGTGTGACAACCCATGCAGTTGTAGGCCTGGAATACGCGCTTGCCCTGGTCGGCGGTGTATTTGCCGTAGGTGATCGTGTCCGGCGTGGTCTGCCCGCGCGATTTCAGGAAGGAAAAAATCGACAGGACGACGAAGATCGCGGTCATCACTGCCAGCATGACCATGGCGCCACGCCGACGTGGCGTCTCGCAACTGCTGCCCCCCACTCCGCAGCTCATGCGCGTTTCTCCTGGTCAGCAGCGGTTTTCCCATTTGCTGCCGCAGGTGCCGCAGCTTCGTCGGCGCCGTGCAGAAACAGGATGTGCAAGCTGCCGATGAAAACGTAGAACACGTAAACCGCCAGCACGAAGCCGAGCACGAAGTAGATCCACCACGCCACGTGCGATTCGGGCCAGAATTCGAAATCACGCCAGAATGGCCACGACAACAGGAACGCGGCCACGGTGGCCAGCACCGACAACGTGAGATCGACGGTCCGTTGCATTGTGATTGCTCCCCCGGGTTGGACTGCACAGCAGCCGAGCCATGACGCGAATCGCGGAGTTCGTATCCGCGAATTCGCCCAGCAGCGGAACCGAATATACGGACGTCCGCAATCGGTACACATTGACGCAAGTCAAGTGCAATGCGTTTGCAAAACCGCGGGGCAATGGCGATGACTGCCGCGATCACCGCAGGACTGCAGACGGAGCGCCCGAGGGACCGGCGAGCGTCGGTTTCCACGCTGTTCGCGCTTGTGCCAATCCATGCGGGCCGATGCAGCAGTTGCCACTTTACACGCGCGCAGCGAATCCCGGCACGAGCGCGAAATGACCATGTCACCCTCGGGCGAGCTGCTCGCTGCGGCAGTCGGGCGGTTGGCAGCTTGCGGCGTAGACGGAGCGGGCGGCGCGCGTCGCTTACTGGCCCGGCGCCGTGCCCAATTGCAGGATGCGGCGCCGCACGCGTTGTTCTTCGGCCGGGCTGATCAAACCTTCATCCAGCAACTCCTGCAAGGTTTGCAGTTGGCGCAGGCGCCGCTGCGGCAGGGCTTCCGGCGCCGCCGCTGGTGCCGGCGGCACAGCCGCAGCCGGAGATGTCACTGGTGGTGTTGCCGGTGGCACGCGCGGTGCGATGGGCGGCGCCGCCGGTTGTGCTGTAGTGGCGCAGTCCAGGCGCAGATGCAGGTCCTGCTTGAAGTCGCTCAGCGTCACGCGGTGGCGCAACGGTTCGCAGCCGGCCAGACGCAGGGTGACCGTGCCATACAAGTCGGCGCGTGCGTCCGGGTAATTGTTGGGATAAATGTCGCGTTCGCTGACGGTCAGTGGCGTGACTCCGACCTTGCCGCCGATCAGTTCGACCTCGGCGGCCGTTGGCACCGATTCGATGCGCAGTGTGCCGATCTGCAAGGCCTGCGCATGCACGTTGGCGACGACGGCAAGCACCAGCACGGCCGCGCCGGTGCGCGCCCACGATTGCGTCGGGCAGCAGTGGGCACGCATGTCAGAACGCGGTGTCGAAGCCGAACAGAATGTAATTCTCGCTGCTCAGATGTCCGGTGAAGTAGGGACCGGTGGGCCGGGTCTTGCCCAGAAAGTCGACATTGACCTCGATGATGCCCTTGACGTTGCGCATGAAGTAATACGACGCCGTCAGACTGAGGCTGTTGATGGCGATGCCTTCGTAGATGGTTCCCGTATGCGCCAGGTCACCCGCAGTGGCGCGGTTGTACAACCCCGACAGTGCCCAGCGATCGTTGGGAATCCAGTCGATGCCGGCAAACCCGCCACTCCAGCGGTAGTCGCGCGTCGGCGCCAGGTCCAGAAATCCGTCCCAGGTATTCCACAGGTATTGGGCGTACCAGTGCGTGGTACTGCCGATGTCGCCGGACGCATCCAGGCCGACAATGCGTTTGTCGGTATTGCGTGTGCTTTTGCCCATGCCGGCAGGTCCGGTGGCGCCACGCTGTTTGCCGGAGGCGGCGAACAGGCCAACGCCCACCGGCCCGATATCCGTACCGAGGTGGGCAAACGCGGTCTTGGCGCTGTCGTTGTCAAACATCCGGTCGGGGCGGGCGAAACCGGGACCGTTGAGGTTGAGATTGTCGTTGATGCCGTTGCCGTTGGTGAAGCCGAGGTTGATGGCGAGCGGCCCGACATCGCGATCGAACAGCACACCGCGATCGTAGGTGATGCCAGCCAGGCGATAGACCATGTAGTCCTGGAACGGCAGGCGCACCTCGCGCGGAAACATCGAGTCGGAGAGCGAAAACTGGCCAAGCAGCATGCCGATGCCGCTGCCGAAGATATTGGCGTGGCGAAACCACGCATCCTCGACCACGATCTCGCCGTTGCCGCCCTTCTCCGCCATGATGGCGTAAAAGTAATAAGTGATGTCCTTGCTCAGTGGCGCGCTGGACAGCAACTTGAGCAGATACGGCGACTGGAAGTCCGTTGCGGCGTACTGGCTGGTGCCCGTGATGGGGTCGATCGCCCGGCCTTGGCGGGCCTGCGCGTAAGCCTGCGCGCGGATGGCGAGCGGGACGTGATCGGGCAGGGCGAGCCGTTCGTCGCCGAGCTGATCAGCCGTTTCCATCCAGTTCGGCAGGCGCATGTTGCTCTTCGCGAAATGCTCGCCAAACTTGTTCAGGCGGGGGAACGCGGAGTGACAGGCGGCACAGGTCAGGCTGTAGCGGCGGGCGAACTCGGGCATCGCCGAGGCGCGCTGGGTTGGCAGCAGTGCCAGCCAGGCGCCAAGCAACAGCAGCAGCGCGGCGCGCAGGGACTTGATCGACCATCCGGTGATCGACCATCCGGGCCTCACGTCGATCCGGGGCGATTGCGGAAACCGGCCGGCACGAGCGCCCGCCAACGCGGAATTGGTCGGGATGATTGTCCGTTTCATCGTGAGCGCACTCCCGGGCCGGTGGCACCGCGCTGGCGAACGCCATCCCTGGCGCTGGAGCTACTCCCGTAGCGGCTCCCACTTTAGGATTGCCCGGATTTGCCCACTTGATCGAAGTCAATTGCAGGGCTTGCTGCTGGTGGCCGGCCAGGCGGCAGCCGCCGGGTTGCTTCGGTCCAGGGTGGCCCACCACGGCACCCGGTCGTCGCATGCCGACGGGCGGACACGCGTCAGTCGAGCTTGATCGGTTCGTGCAGCCCGGGTAGCTGGCAGGTAAAGCCATGTTCGGTGAGCACCTCACGCATGACCCGCATGCCGCGGTCATATTCACCGTGTACCAGGAACACCTTGCGGCGCGGCGCATCGTCCAGCCAGGCGAGCAGCGATGGCTGGTCGGCATGCGCGGAAAAGCCGTTGATCGTCCATACCTGCGCACGCACCGGGAGCTCCTCGTTGAACACGCGCACGCTGGCGGCACCATCGACGATCCGCCGCGCCAGCGTGCCTTCGGCCGCGTAACCGACAAACACCACGCTGCTGCGTTCGCGCCACAGGTTGTGCTTCAGGTGATGGCGCACGCGGCCGCCGTTGCACATCCCCGAACCGGCCAGAATGATGGCGCCGCTGTCGATGCTGTTGATCGCCATGGACTCGGCGGTTTCGCGGGTGAAATGCAAACCGGGCATCGCGAATGGGTCGCCATGCTGCAGTTCGTCGCGAAAGCGCTGGTCGAAGCACTCCGGATGGCGGCGGAAAATCTCGGTGGCGGAGATCGCCATCGGCGAGTCCAGGAACACCCGCACATGCTGCGGGATGGCGCCGTCGCGGATGCCGCGATGCAGGTAATAGAGGATTTCCTGGGTGCGCTCCAGCGCGAAGGTGGGGATCACCACGTTGCCGCGCCGGTTCACGGTGTCGCGGATCGCCTGGTACATCTCATCCACGGAGTCGGGTACCGGGCGATGCGGGCGGTCGCCGTAGGTGCTCTCCATCACCACGTAGTCGGCGGCCGGTGCCGGCGTCGGGTCACGCAGGATCGGTCGTCCCGGATTGCCCAGGTCGCCGGAGAACAGCATGCTGCGCTGCTGCTTGCCGTCGTCCAGTTGCAGCAGGATCGAGGCGGAGCCGAGGATGTGGCCGGCGTCGAGAAAGCGCGCAGTGATGCCGTCGGTAACTTGGGTGGTTTCGTCGTAGCCGGCATCCGCGGCAAAAAAATCCAGCGCGTGCAGCGCGTCGTCCATGGTGTACAGCGCGGGTGCGAGCACCTCGCCGCGACGGTTGTTGCGTTGCGCGCGACGCGCGTCCTCTTCCTGGATGCCGGCCGCATCAAGCAGCACCACCCGAGCCAGTTCGCGCGTGGCGGCGGTGGTGATGATGCGGCCGCGAAAACCCCGGCGCACCAGCAGCGGAATGCGGCCGCAATGGTCCAGATGCGCGTGGGTCAACAGCAGTACGTCGATGTCGGCCGGGTCGAAGCCGAAAGGTTCGGCGTTGGCCCGCTCGACCTCCTCACTGCCCTGGAACATCCCGCAGTCGATCAGTACGCGCCGATCGTTGCAGGTGATCAGGTGGCAGGAACCGGTGACTTGTTTGGCGGCGCCGTGACAGCTGTAGATGATCATGCGTTGCTTCGCCTGTCGTTGCGCGGAGGGAGCGGGCCCGGTCGGACTGTCGAACGGAGTATGCAGGGGGCGGGTTGACGGGCGTCAACCCGATGGCAGCACGCGGCTGACCCGTTCGACGTGTTTGGCCAGGACTTGCAGGGTGGGTTGACGACGCCTGGTTTTCCGGTAGTCCAGACGCCTGTGAGCAGCCTGCAACCCTCCAGGTCCGAAGGTAACCCGGCCATTCGTCAGCTTTTCGCCAGTGCCGGCATGCAGCTGGCTCAGCGTGTCGCAGTGGCAGCGACCGTCGTGCGGGCGGCGCGGCACTTGAGGTATGGCGAGGTGGCCAGCCAGTGCTGGTCGGGATAGAAGGAGAACACGTATTGGCCGCTTTTCAGAGTGTCGATCAGCGGCCGCGCGACAGCGCTGCGCACGGCTGGGCAACCCCAACTGCGGCCGATCCGCCCCTGTTGGCTGGCAGCGGCGGTGCTGACATAGGAAGCACCGTGGATCACCAGCGCACGCTCGCGTGCGCGGTCGTTGACACCTGGTTCGAGTCCATCCATGCGCAGCGAGTAGCCGTTGCGGCCGACGTAGGTATCACGCGTGCGGAACAGGCCGAGACTGGATTCCAGACTGCCCGCTTGGTTGGAGAATTTTTTGGCGAAGTTTTCGCCCGTGTTGCGGCCATGCGCAACCAGCTCATGGAATAGCAGCTTGCGCGTGGTCAGGTCGAACACCCACATGCGTGGTTTGGTGGACGGCAGCGAGTAATCGATCACTGCCAGGCGGTCAGCTGGCGGCTGACCTTGGGCCGCCGCACATTCGGTGGCAGCCAGCGCCAGCCCGATGACTTGCGCATTGGCATGCGGGGCCAGCTTGCTCAGCGCCTCCAGCAGCGTGGCGTCGGCGGCATGCGCGGGGGCGAGACCAGCGGCGAGCAGCGGCACCGTGACGAGGACGTGGTGCAGAAAGGGGTTCATCGGTGGGGGTGGTTGACCGTGGGGCACGGAAGAGCCGATCCTAGCAGCGCCCGGTTAAGGACCTGTTCGTCGCGATCCTCGCCGTGGCTGTGCCAAGAGATGGCAAGGGTTACCGTACAGGACACTGCCATGCCGCCGGCCCGAGGCTTGCGATTCACCATCATGCTCACGCTTGCGTTGGCTGCCGCGCTGCCAGCCTGGCAGGCGTCCGCGCAGCGCCTCGATCCCGTGGCCGAGCTCATCCGCGAACGCGTGGAGCCGGCGCTCAACGTGCGCGGCGCGGGGCTGGGCAAGGCAGAGGCGAAGTTTTATGCGCAGGCACAGTTTGCGCCGGCATGGACGCGGCCGGCTGACGTCGACCAATTGCTGGCCGCCTTGCGTGACCTGACGGCCGATGGCCTCGATCCGGAAGACTATGCGCTGACGGAACTGCTGCGGCTGCGCACGGTGCCTGTTGATCCGCGCGCCACGCCCTTGCAGCGCGCACAGTTCGACCTGCTTGCCACCGATGCCTGTCTCGGCGCCTTGACCCACCTGTATCGCGGCAAGGTGGATCCGGCTTCACTGGACACGCATTGGAATTTCGATCCCCGGCAACCGGCCGCCGGGCAGGATGTGCAAACGGTGCGCAATGCGCTGGCGCAAGGGCAGTTGGCGGAGTTGTTCGCACGCGCGCGTCCGCAGCATGCACTGTACGACGGGCTGCGCACGGCCCTGGCCCGCTGGCGGGAAATGGCCGCCCAGGGCGGCTGGGCGTCGATTGCCAGCGGCCCCACGTTGAAGCCGGAAATGTCCGATCCGCGCGTGCCGGCAGTGCGTCGGCGCCTGCAATTGGGCGGCTATCTGGCACTCGATGCCGCTACCGATGCAGAACGTTATGACCCCGTGCTCGCACAGGCACTCACGCAGTTCCAACGTGAGCACTACCTCACCGCGGATGGCCATCTTGGGCTGGCCACGCTGGCCGCATTGAATGTGCCGGTGGCTGTACGCATAGATCAATTGCGGGTGAACCTGGAGCGTGCGCGCTGGCTGCTGCATCAATTGCACGGCGAGTTTGTGATGGTGGATATCGCCGGTTACGGCGTTGCTTACTACAGGGATGGCAAGCCGACATGGCGCGCACGAGTGCAGGTGGGCAAGCCGTATCGCAGCACGCCGGCGTTCAAGTCGCAGATTACCTACCTCACGCTCAACCCGACCTGGACGGTGCCGCCGACCATTCTCAAGAACGACATCCTGCCAAAAGTACGCAAGAACCTTGGCTACCTCGCCGCCAACCGCATCCGCGTGCTGGACAGTCAGGGCCGCGAGCTGGCGCCGGCCAGTGTGAATTGGGCCAATCCACGCGGCATCGTGCTGCGTCAGGATGCCGGGCCGGGCAACTCGCTGGGCCGGCTGGTGATCCGTTTCCCCAATGATTACGCGGTCTACCTGCATGACACGCCACAGCAGGCACTGTTCGCCAACCCGCAGCGCGCCACCAGCTCGGGCTGCATCCGGGTGGAGCGCCCGCGCGAACTGGTCGAGCTGTTGCTGGACGATCCGGTTCGCTGGAATCGTGCGGCTATCGACCGCGCCATCGACACCGGCAAGACCCAGACGGTGATGTTGGATAAATCGGTACCGCTGTTGCTGGCGTACTGGACGGTGGATCTGAGGGACGACGGCCGCATCGGCTTTCGCCCCGATATTTATCAGCGCGACCCGCCGTTGCGTGCTGCGCTGGACCGACCGCGCGTGTCACCGTGGCTGGTGCCAGTAAGTGCCATGCCTCCGCCTGCGCCGCAAGCCTGAAGCGGGGGAGCCAGCCGTGGTGGCGACGGTGGAAACGCGAGACGGAATGTCGGTTGGACGATGCAACGCGATGCCACTGCGGTGCTGGAGCCGGCTGGGTGCACCCTCCATGGTGGCTGTGGCAAGAATGCCACCACTGCTTGTCCGGTGGCGTTGAGCGCCGGGGGCGTGGCGAGCAGGATTTGTTGGTCCCCGCAGGGAGCGTGTTGTTGCAGCGTTGCCGATGCGCGCCTTGCCAATGGTGGGTGCCCGCGCGCGCGCTCTTAAGATTCACATAAGCCACTCCGGTTGCAATCGCTCTCAAGGCAATCATGCCGAGACCGGAGAAGCACCATGAAAACCATCCTCATCGCACCCCTGCTGCTCGCCGCCGCGCTGTCGACGCCGGTGTTCGCAGCGCCGCAATGCACCACCGCGCCGCGTGCGCAGTGGCTGACCGAAGCGGCAATGAAGCAGAAGGTCCTGGACCAGGGCTACACCATCAAGGTGTTCCAGGTCAGCGGCAACTGCTACGAGATTTACGGCAAGGACAAGGCCGGCAAGAACGTGGAAATTTATTTCGACCCGACTGACGGACACATCGTCAAGCAGAAGGGCGGCTGACCCTCGCCCACGACGATAACTGTGACGACTTACGGCGAGGACAAACCCATGAAAGCCACGATCAAGGTGTGGGATCCGCTGGTACGGGTGTTTCACTGGTCACTGGCGGGTTTGTTCCTCGCCAACTTCTTCACCGAGGGCGGCGAGTTCGTCCACCGCTGGGCGGGCTACACCATCCTCGGTCTGCTCGCGCTGCGGTTCGTGTGGGGCTGGGTTGGCACGCAGCACGCGCGCTTCAGCGATTGGGTGCCGGGTGCGCGCGGCGTGCGCACGTATCTGCATCAGCGCTTGCACGGAGACTCGCATCGCCGCCTTGGCCACAACCCCGGCGCGGCGGTGATGATCCTGGCGCTGCTCGCCGGTGTGTCGCTTGTGGGTATCACCGGCTGGTTGCAGACCACCGACGCGTTTTTCGGCACGCCTTGGTTGGAAGACCTGCACGAAGTGCTGGCCTATGGCGTGCTGGTGCTGGTTGGCCTGCATGTGCTGGCGGCGGTCGGCGAGAGCGTACATTACCGTGAGAACCTGATCGCCGCGATGATCCACGGCCGCAAGCGACCGCTGGAGGCCGACGAGGCGGGCGATGTCGACCCGCGATGAATTGCCCCAGGTCGGGTTTGCGTGCCTGCCACTCACTAGAATCCAGTCATGCGCATCCTGCTCGCCGAGGACGATCGTGCACTGGGCCAGGCGCTGGCTGACGGCCTGCGCCAGCTTGGCTATGCGGTGGACTGGATCACCGATGGCAACCAGGCCGCCGCGGCATTGGCGGACACCCCGTATGCCGCCGCCGTACTGGACTGGAACCTGCCACGCCGCAGCGGGCCGGACATCATCACCGGCATGCGCCGGCGCCAGGACGCTACCCCGGTGTTGCTGCTGACTGCGCGCGACGAGCTGCCTGACCGGGTCGCCGGACTGGATGCCGGTGCGGATGATTACGTGGTCAAACCAGTGCATCTGGATGAGCTGGCCGCCCGCCTGCGTGCGTTGTTGCGCCGGGCCGACGGCCAGGTGGAGCCGGCGATCCGCGTGGGTGAGCTTGAGGTCACCCCGGCTGCGCGCGTTGCCATGCTTGCGGGCACGGCGCTGGAGTTGACTGCGCGCGAATATCAGCTGCTGGAGACGCTGGTACGCCATCCCGGGCGGGCCTACTCGCGCGACCAACTGGAAGAAGCCCTGTACGGCTGGGATCAGGAAGTAGCGAGCAATGCGGTGGAGGTGCACATGCACCATCTGCGGCACAAGCTGGGGCCAGGCTGGATCCGGACTTTGCGCGGCATCGGCTATGCGCTCAGCCCACCGGAATCACGGCCATGATGCGTCCCTCGCTCAACCGGCGACTGGTGCTGCGTCTGGTAGTCGGCATCATGCTGGTGTGGTGCGTCGCGGTGGGCTGGATGGCCTGGCGCAGTCTGCATGAAGTGGACGAGATCTTCGACCAGACGCTGGTGCGTACCGCAGCCAGCGTGTTCGCGGTGATGCCTGACGCACCGAAGCCGGTGGGACTGATACGCCTGCCCGACAAGAAGATCATCGGCTCGGACGCCACGGCGCAGCGTCCAGCCATCGCGTTGCGCGACGCCAGCGGGCGCCTGTTGATCGAGAGCACCGAGTTGCCCGCGCTGACCTTTGATCCACATGCCGTGCCTTTTCATTCCGTCACCCATGCCAAGCGACGCTGGCGCGTATTCCAGCGTTGGGATGCCAATCACCAATACTGGATCCAGGTTGCCGCGCCGCTGGACGAGCGCGATGAACTGCTGCGCAAATTGCTGGCGCCGGCGCTGCTGGCCCTGCTGGCGTTGCTGGTGCTGGTGCCGCCGACAGTGTTTGCCGGGTTGCATGGCGGCCTGCAGCCGCTGCGCAAGCTGACCCGCGGCATGGCCGCCGACATCTCGCCGCTGATTCCCGTGCTCACCGATGATCGCGTGCCGATTGAGCTGACGCCGTTCACCCGGGCGGTCGACCAATTGGTGGCAAAACTCAAGGTCAGCCTGGAACACGAGCAACGCTTCACCGCCGATGCCGCCCACGAATTGCGCCACCCGTTGGCGACGCTGCGGCTGGAACTGGATCTGGTCGGGCGCAGTGATGCGGCCGACGCCCGCACGGCGCACCTGCAGCGCGCGCACGCTGCGCTGGATCGGATGCAGCGACTGGTGACCCAATTGCTGCTGCTCGCGCGGGTCGAGAAGCTGACCGAGCTGGACGACGCCGGCCCGTTGCGCCTGGTGACCGTGGCCGAAGCCGCACTGCGCGGCGCCAGCGAGCACGCCGCTGCGTGCGGCATCGACTTGTCGCTCGATCACGAAGGCGACGACTTCGTGCATGGCAGTCGTGGCCTGCTCGATATCCTGGTGCAGAACCTGCTGGACAACGCCTTGCGGCACACGCCTGGGCGCGGTCGGGTCAACCTGCGCGTGGTGGGTGTGGCGGAGCGGGTGACGCTGGAAGTGAACGACAGCGGTGGCGGCTTTGCGGCGACGGATGCGGTGCGGCTTGGTGAACGCTTTTATCGGCCCGAAGGCAGCGCCGGCGATGGCAGCGGTCTGGGGCTTTCCATCGCGTTGGCGATTGCCAGTCTGCACCATGGACAACTGGAATTCGGGCGCTCCGCGCTGGGCGGCGCCCGGGTCAGCTTTCACCTGCCAAGTGCTGCGGCGATGGCCTCTGGTGCCGCGCTTGGGCCGGTGCCGCATCGGGCATGATCACGTAACTGTCTGGCCGATCAGTCCTGCAGCCAGGCCATGGCCTGGTCGCGCTGGTCGTAATCGAACTTGCGCAGCTTGGCCAGCATCAACGGATCGAGCACGCGGTCGGCAAATGATCCCAGCGGGCTGTTGGTGACCATGGCCACCTTGCCGATCTTGTCGTGCACGCTGTTGACGAACTTGAGGTGGGCGAACAAGGCACCGATGCCCTGCCAGCCGGGGAATCGCCGGCTGTGGATCAAGATGCCGCGGAGCCGGTCGTGATCCTTGAGATAGTTGCCGATCGCCTTGCCAACCGCTTCGAAGTCGTCTTCGCTCAGCGCCTTGTCGGCGGCCGGCTCCAGCACCAGGATGCCGGCATCGGCATCGAGCGTGATGCCGATGCGCGCACGCTCGCGCTCGCAGACCCAGTCGCGGGCGGCGTCGTAGTCATCACTGTCAAAGTGGCGCAGTTCACCGGGTGAGAACAGGCCGAACAGCTTGATCGCACGCTCCAGCCAGTCGATGTCGGTGACGATCGCCATGCGCGCCCAGTGGCCAAACCGGCCCAGGCCGAGGCGCAGATCCTGCCACACCGCACCGGCCTCCATGCCCTTCCATTCGCCGTCGATGCAACACAGGAAGTCGAGCTTGCGGTGTTTTTCCAGCTTCGCGTTGATCAGCGGGATGAGCTGCCGCTCGTAATCCTCGGCACGCAGTTTGTCGGTGATGCGGATACCGATCACGTGGTCCGGAAGATCCTCGATCATGGTCAGCATGGCGCTTGCTCCAAATGCGGGTCGGTGCAGTCAATCGATAGGGGATCAGTGTACTGGTTGCCCGGGCCGGTCCTTGCACCACGGGCCCGGCGCGCCAATCAGTGCCGCATCAACACCGGGATGTCAGCGTGCTTGAGTACATGTCGGGTGGCGCCGCCAAAGATCCATTCGCTGAAACGGGTACGGCCGTAAGCACCCATGACGAGCACGCTGGCGCCAACCGCGTGCGCGGCGGCAAGCAAAGCCTCGCCGGCGTCTTCGTCACGGGCTGCCAACGGCTGTTCCACGGCGTGAACCCCGTGGCGTTGCAGATAAGCGGACAGTTCCAGTCCCGGCTTCCAGCCGATCCCGCTGATGGTGTCCCGCGGTGTGCCATGCAATATCACCACCCGCTTGGCCCGGGCCAGCATTGGCCGGGCGGCGTGAATGGCGCGCATCGCTTCGGGTGATCCATTCCAGGCCAGGGCCATGCAATCCAGCGGCAACCGGTCGGCGGTGTCTGGCGGCAGGATGAGGCAGGGCAGGTCACTGCCGAGCGCCACTTGGCCGAGTACCGGACCATTGTCCAGCAGGGGCTGTACGGTGCGCTCAAGGACGATCAGGTCGTGCCAGTTGCCAACGCGCTCAAGCACCTGCGCAACGTCTCCTTCGGCCACTTGCCAAGCGGCGTCATGCACGCCGAGCGCGTGCGCCCAATCGACAAATTCCGCTTGCGCAGCATAAGCGTGGTCCTCCTGCTCGCGGGCGCTTTTGATGGCGGACGCCAGAAGCTCTGACGTTCCATAGGCAAGCATCATGGTCATCGGCGAAGGGCAGATGTATGCCCCGGTAAGTGACGCTCCAAAGTTAGCGGCGAGACGTGCTGCACAGGTCAGCCCGGCAGACCACGGAGCAGCATCATTGGCGTAGACCAGAATGTCCTGCATGGCGGTTTTCTTCGCTGGATGGCCTCAGTCTAGGCAAGCCGCTGCCACGCATGTTGATTCCGATCAATTGGATAACGCTTCCGGTCCTTCGACTGCACCGCGGCTGTGCCCGCGCCTTTCGGCGTGGGGCGTGACGGCGGCCTGCACGTAGCGCAGTGGCCCCTGCTGCGGTGAAAATGCGCATGTCGCCGAGCAGCTGCGGCAAGGTGCTGCATCGAAATTCACCGCCAGTGAGGTACACACTGCGGTGAGCCGGGTCTTCCCGCCCGTCGGAGGTGGACTGATGACGACCGATCTGTTGGATCGCCAGCCGCCTGATCCTGGGCAACTGCATGGCATCGACGCGTGGTGGCGCGCGGCGAATTATCTCTCGGTCGGGCAGATTTACCTGCGCGCGAATCCGCTGCTGCGCGAGCCGCTGGCGCCTGAACACATCAAGCGCATGTTGCTCGGCCACTGGGGCACGACACCGGGGCAGAACTTCATCTACGCGCACCTGAACCGGGTGATCAAGCAGCACGATCTGGACATGCTGTACATCTCCGGCCCGGGACATGGCGGCCCGGCGGTGGTGGCCAATGCCTATCTCGAAGGTACGTACAGCGAGGTTTACCCGCAGATCAGCCAAGACGAAGCGGGGCTGCAACGGCTGTTCAAGCAGTTCTCGTTTCCCGGGGGGATTGCCAGCCACGCGTCGCCGGAGTGCCCGGGCTCGATGCATGAGGGTGGCGAACTCGGCTACTCGCTCAGCCATGCGTTTGGCGCCGTGTTCGACAACCCCGGGCTGATCGCTGCCTGTGTCATCGGCGATGGCGAAGCGGAGACCGGACCGCTGGCCACGGCGTGGCACTCGAACAAGTTTCTCGATCCGGTGGGTGATGGCGCGGTGCTGCCGATCCTGCATCTGAATGGCTACAAGATCGCCAACCCGACGGTGCTGGCGCGGATTCCCCAGGAGGAGCTGGAGCAATTGCTGCGCGGTTACGGCTGGACACCGTATTTCGTATCAGGCAGCGAACCCGCCGCGATGCACCAGGCGATGGCCGCGACGCTGGATGCGGTGGTGGCGCAGATCCGGCAGATCCAGCGTGATGCCCGTGAGGGTGGCGTCACCGCGCGGCCACGCTGGCCGATGATCGTGCTCGATTCGCCCAAGGGTTGGACCGGGCCGGCCCTTGTCGATGGGCGGCCGAATGAAGGCACGTTCCGCGCGCATCAGGTGCCGCTGTCGATTTCGCCGACCAGTCCACCGGAACACCTGCCGCAGCTTGAAGCATGGCTGCGCAGCTACCGGCCGGAAGAACTGTTCGACGAGCGCGGCTGCTTGCGCACGGAATGGGCCGCGCTGGCTCCCACCGGCGTGCATCGCATGAGCGCAAACCCGCACAGCAACGGCGGCTTGCTGTTGCGTGATCTGCGCATGCCGGACTTCCGCGATTACGCCGTCGACGTGCCGATGCCCGGCGTACCCGGCATCGGCGACACGCGCGTACTTGGCCCGTTCCTGCGTGACGTGATGCGCTTGAACGCCGGGCAGCGCAACTTCCGCGTGTTCGGCCCGGACGAGACGCTGTCCAATGGCCTGGGCGCGGTGTTCGAAGCCACCAACCGGCAGTGGCAGGCAGCGACCGCGCCGAACGACGAGTTCCTGGCGCCGCGTGGGCGTGTGGTCGAGATGCTTAGCGAGCATCAGTGCGAGGGCTGGCTGGAAGGCTATTTGCTGACCGGGCGGCACGGCCTGTTCAACTGCTACGAAGCCTTCATCCATATCGTCGATTCCATGTTCAACCAGCATGCGAAGTGGTTGAAGATGACCGCGGCGATTCCGTGGCGGCGCAAGATTGCGTCGCTGAATTATCTGCTGGCCTCGCATGTGTGGAGGCAGGACCACAACGGCTTCACCCATCAGGATCCGGGCTTCATCGACCACGTGGTCAACAAGAAGGCCAGCATCGTGCGGGTGTACTTGCCGCCGGACGCCAACTGCCTGCTGTCGGTGCTGGACCACTGCCTGCGCAGCCAGCATTACGTCAACGTGGTGATTGCCGGCAAGCACCCGGCGCCGCAGTGGCTGGCCATGGATGCGGCGGCCAGCCATTGCCGCCAGGGCATCGGCATCTGGCCGTGGGCCAGCAGCGACCAGCACGGCGAGCCCGACGTGGTGCTGGCCTGCGCCGGCGACGTGCCCACGCTGGAGACGCTGGCGGCGGTGTCGATCCTGCGTCGCTATCTGCCGGAGCTGAAGCTGCGCGTGGTCAACGTGGTCGACCTGATGAAGCTGCAATCGCCCAGCGAACATCCGCATGGCCTGGACGACGACGATTTCGACCAGTTGTTCACCCGCGACAAGCCGGTGATTTTCGCCTACCACGGCTACCCGACCCTGATCCACCGGCTGACCTACCGGCGCACCAACCACGACAACCTGCACGTGCATGGCTACAAGGAGGAGGGCACCATCACCACCGCGTTTGACATGACGGTACTCAACGAACTCGACCGCTTCCATCTGGTGATCGACGTGATCAACCGCGTACCGCAGGCGGCAGAGCGCGGCATCCACCTCAAGCAGAAGCTGCTGGACAAGCTGGTCGAGCACAAGCGCTACATCGAAGAGAACGGTGCGGACCTGCCGGAGATCCGCAACTGGACGTGGAGCGCGGAGGACGCGGGCACGCTGGCGTAGGGAACGCGGCGTGCGGGAAACCCTCTTCAGCGCCGAATGATGGCGGCGGCAGCGGTCGCCGCCACCCATTCCTCATTGGTGGGTTCCACCACCACGCGCACCTTGCTGGACGTACTGGAAATGACCGGCGCGTGGGCGGCATTCGCTGACGGGTCAAGGTCGACGCCGAGGAAACCCAGTCCGGCACAAATGCGCTCGCGGATCGCCGCGTTGTGTTCGCCGATGCCGGCGGTGAACGCCAGCATGTCCAGGCCATTCAGCGTCGCCGTCAGCGCGCCCACCTCACGCACTCCGCTGCGCACGTACAACGCCAGCGCTTCACGCACATGCTCATCATCTTCGTGTTGCAGCAGCACGCGCGGATCGGACGACAACCCGGAAACGCCGAGCAGGCCGGATTCGTGATACAGCATGCGCGCCACCTGGGCGAGCGACAGCTTGCGGATTTCCATCAGATGGATCACCGCACCCGGGTCCAGCGCGCCGCAGCGCGTGCCCATCATCAGCCCGTCCAGTGCCGAGAAGCCCATGGTGGTGGCGACGCTGCGCAGGTTCTGCAGCGCGCACAGGCTGGCACCGCTGCCCAGGTGCGCCACGATCGTGCGACCGCGGGCGGCAACGCCGTAACGTTCACCCAGGATCTGCGCCACGTAGGCATACGACAGTCCGTGGAAACCGTAGCGGCGCAGGCCCTGGTCCCAGGCCGAGCGTGGCAGCGGCAGCATTTTTTCGACGATCGGCATGCTCTGGTGGAACGCCGTGTCAAAGCAGGCGATTTGCGGCAACTGCGGCTGTGCGGCCAACAGGGCAGCAATGGCCTCGAGCGCAAAGGGCTGGTGCAATGGTGCCAGCGGGATGTAGCTCTGCAGATCTGCCAGCACGGTGGCGTCGACCTGCACGGGCGCGAAGTATTTGCTGCCGCCATGCACGACACGGTGTGCAATCGCCACGATGTTGCGGCCGTCCAGACGGCTTTGAATGCGTTGGCGCAGAAACGTGAGTGCGGAAAAATACGGGCGTCTGGGGTCCAGCGCCAACGGTTCGGGGGTTACATCGTTGGCGCTGAACACCGGCGCGGTACCGGTAATGCCTTCGATCCTGCCGCCCCAGTCGGGGCTGCGTGACAGCGGCGCGTCACCGGTGTCGAACAGCGCGAACTTGATGCTCGACGAACCACAGTTCAGCACCAGGATGAGGTCGCGCCCTGACGGGTGGGTCACGGCGGGCAACCTCGGTAGTGGTGGGCGATCAGCACGGCCAGCGCGCAGGAAGCGATGCGTGACTCGCTTGAGTCGGCGCGGCTGGTCAGCACGATCGGTACGCGCGCACCGAGTACCACCGCCGCGCTGGTCGCGCCGCCAAGATATTCCAGTTGCTTGGCCAGCATGTTCCCGCTTTCCAGATCTGGCACCAGCAGGATATCCGCACGGCCGGCCACGTCTGAGACGATGCCCTTGACTCGTGCAGCGGCAACAGAGATCGCGTTGTCGAATGCCAGCGGCCCGTCCAGCACCGCGCCGGTGATCTGTCCGCGGTCGGCCATCTTGCACAGCGCGGCGGCATCCAGCGTGGCCTGCATGCGTGGATTGACCGTCTCCACCGCTGCCAGGATGGCCACGCGCGGCAACGCCACGCCAACGATGTGGGCCAGATCGATCGCGTTGCGCAGGATGTCGGCCTTGTCCTCCAGAGTCGGGGCGATGTTGACCGCGCCATCGGTGATGATGAACGGGCGCGGGTAGGCCGGGGTGTGCATCAAATAGCAATGCGAGATGCGTCGCGCCGTGCGCAAACCGGACGCGCCCGCAACCACGGCGGCCATCAGTTCGTCGGTGTGCAGGCTGCCTTTCATCAGCGCGTCGACGTGTCCGCTTGCGGCCAGCGCCACCGCCCTGGCCGCCGCGGCGTGACTGTGGGGCACGTCTTCGACGCGGATACCGGCCAGGTCGAGCGCGGCATCTCTCGCGATTTGTTCAAGCTTCTTGCGTGGTGCGACCAGTACGGGTTCGATCAGACCACTACGGCGGGCATCCAGCGCGGCGCCAAGGCTGGTGGCATCACATGGATGGACCACGGCGACGCGAATCGCGCCCAGTCGCCGGGCACGCTCAAGCAGCGACTGCCCGGTACCGTCAAGCACCTGTACCTCCGGCAGACGCGTGCGCGGTCGCACGATCCGCTCCGTCGGGGCCTGCACCTCCACGGTGCCATCGATCACCACGACGCCGTGCTGGTTTGCGCAGCGGCAGGCGAAACGCAGGCGTTGCGTCGCGGCATCCCGGGCAATCACCTGCACGCTGACGGTCAAGGTGTCGCCAATGTGCACCGGCGCCGCAAAACGCAGGGACTGCTCGATGCATACCGTGCCCGGGCCGGGCAGACGCGTCCCCAGTACGGTATGGATCAACGCGGCGGCCCACTCGCCATGGCCGATGGCGCTGCGGAGTGGCGATGCGTCGTCGGACAACGGACCCGGCGTTGGTGGCGGGGCGTCGCCGTACAGAGTCGCCAGTACTTGCACGTCCTCGGCGTGCAACCCTCGTTTGATGGACGCGTTGTCGCCGATGGTGATCTCATCGAACAGGTGGTTTGGCGCGGCTGGTTGATCATCCTCAGGTAGCGCTACAACAGGATCAGAGGGCGTCTTGTCCATGCTTGGCTTCCGGTAAGGCGGCGCAATGTTGTGGTGTCACATGCTGCTGGATGGCAATCATGACGCAATCGCCTGGCGCAGGCCGCATGTCACGCGACGCAGCACTTCCAGCCAGACGACGGTCGCGACCAGTATCCCGATCGCGGCAAGCAGCGTCGTTGCGTCCGGCACGGCCAGCGCCATCACTCGGAGAAAATACGGCACGCCCAGCACGGCAACGAGCATCAGCGCCACGCCGCCGAACATCCGCGGCAACCAAGGGTTTTTCGCCGCCGTGCGGGCCAGTGCGGGGCGGGTCAGGTCGCGATTGGCGAGGGTCAGCAGGAACATCCCGATCACCAGCGCGATGAACACCGCGCTGCGGCTTTGCGCGGCATCCAGGCCCTGGCCGGGCAGCAGGCCGTAGCCGAACAACAGGATGCCGGCGAAGCCGAGTCCCTGGATCACCGCATAACGCAGGTTGGCGGCGGCAAACGGGGAATCCGTCGGGGCGCGCGGCGGACGTTGCATGATGTCGGCGTCGGCGGGCTCCGCCTCGAACACGATCGAGCAGGCCGGGTCGATCAGCAATTCCAGCAGCACGATGTGCACCGGCATCAGCAGCACCGGCCAGTGCAGCAGGGTGGGCACCAACGCCAGCGCGATGATCGGCATGTGCACGGCGAAGACGAAGCGGGTGGCCTTGGTGATGTTGGCGTAGATGCGCCGGCCTTGGCGGATCGCGCTGACGATGCTGGCGAAGCTGTCGTCCAGCAGCACCAGTGCGGCCGCCTCGCGCGCCACGTCGGTGCCGCGTTCGCCCATCGCGATGCCGACGTCGGCCGCCTTCAGCGCGGGCGCGTCGTTGACGCCATCGCCGGTCATCGCCACCACCTCGCCGTCCGCGCGCAGCAGTTGCACCAGGCGCAGTTTCTGCTCCGGCTTGAGCCGTGCGCACAGGTCGACGTGGTGCAGGCGCTCGCGCAGCGCGGCGTCGTCCAGCGCGGCCATTTCCGCGCCGGTGATGACGTCGGCGCGCTCGCTCAAGCCAACCTCGCGCGCAATGGCGCGCGCGGTGGCCGGGTGGTCGCCGGTCATCATGATGATGCGGATGCCGGCGCTGCGGCATTCGGCGATCGCCGCCGGCACTTCCGGGCGCGGCGGGTCGACGAAACCGAGCAGGCCGAGGAAGCGGAAGTCGAAATCGTGCTGGCTGCGCGGCCATGTTTCGCCTTGCCACTCGCCGCGGGCCACGCCGAGCACGCGCAGGCCGCGTTCGGCCATCGCCTCGACCTGGCGCAGGATCGCAGCCGCTGCGTCCGCGTCCAGGTGACACAGGTCGATCACCGCCTCCGGCGCGCCCTTGGTCGCCAGCAGGTGCGCGTCGCGCGCATCGCCGCGGAACACGTGAGTCATCGCCAGGATCTCCGGCGACAGCACGTACTCGAATTCCGGCGCCCACTCGGCGTGCACGTGCTCGGTGTCGGTGAGCCAGTGCAGGCCAAATTGCTGGATCGCCTTTTCCATCGGGTCGAACGGGTCGGCCGGCGTGGCCAGCATGGCAAACTCGACCAGCGCGTGGAACGGTTCGGGTAGTTCGGTCGCCTCCTCGTCGTGCGCGCTGTCGTCGACCAGGCGCAATTCGACGACCTGCATGCGGTTCTGCGTCAGCGTGCCGGTCTTGTCCGCCGCCAGCACCGAGATCGCGCCCAGCGCTTCCACCGCCGGCACGCGGCGGGTCAAGACCTTGTGCTTCGAGATCCGCCACGCGCCCAGCGCCAGGAACACGGTGAGGATCACCGGGATCTCTTCGGGCAGGATCGCCATGGTCAGCGCGATGCCGGCCAGCACGCTCTGCAGCAAGCCGTGGCCGTCCCACAGCCAGCCGAGCAGGGTGTATGCCGTGGCCAGCAGCAAGCCGCCGATCGTCAGGTTGCGGATCAGCCGGCGCGATGCTCGCTGCAGGCCGGATACCGGCTCGACGGTATCGGCCAGCGCCTGGCCGATGCGGCCGACCGCGGTGGCGCCGGCGATGGCATGAACCTCGGCAACGCCGACGCCCTTGGTGGCCACGGTGCTGGCGAACAGCTGCCCGGTTTCCGCGCCGGGCAGCTTGGTCACGGGCACCGCCTCGCCGGTGAGCAGCGACTCGTTGACATCCAGGTGGCCGTCCAGCAGCACCGCATCGGCGGCGATGCGGTCGCCCTCGTGCAAGACCAACAGGTCGCCGACCACCACCTCGCGGCCCGGCACGCGGATTTCCTCGCCGCCACGGATCACCAGCGCGCGCGGCGCGGACAGCTCGCGCAACGATTCCAGCGCGCGCTGGGTCTTGCGTTCCTGCGCCAGCGTGATGCCGATGACCACGAACACGGCCGACAGCAGGAACGCCGCCTCGGCGCGATCGCCCAGCGCCAGGTACAGGCCACCGGCCACCAGCAGCATCAGGAACATCGGCTCGGTCAGCACGCCGCGGACGATGG
>DAITPL010000021.1:11882-34143 GCA_036833615.1 Rhodanobacter sp. | reverse complement strand
CCGATGCACACGGACAGGGGATTGCCCACGGCTTCTCCGCAAATGGTGGATGGTTCGGTGTTCGTGCCATGGTGTTCACGGACGACAGCTGACAATTTCATTCAAGCCGACACCACTTCGCGGTGCCGCTTGAATCAGGCGTCAGGCACGAGGGTCCATGAGTCAGAGCCCCGAACTACTGCGACGCCTCCTGCGCGCGAAGGACCGGATGGATGGGTCGTCCCATGAGGAGTGGTCCGTCCGGCGGCTGGCGCAAGTGAGCGCCGTTTCGCAGGCGCACTTTGCGCGCTCGTTCAAGGATGCTTTCGGCGTGCCGCCGCACCGTTACCTCCTCACGCGCCGCATCGAGCGAGCCGTTGCGCTGCTGCGCGACACTGATTCGCCAATTACAGAGGTCGCTTTCCAGACCGGCTGGAAGAGCCTTGGTACCTTTGGACGCATCTTTCGCGACATCACAGGCGAGAACCCCGGCAGCCTGCGCGCACGCGATCGGTCGGCCCCGCATGCGCGCGACCACGCGCCCGAGTGCATCGTGCGCGCCGCCCACCGGCCGGACCTCAAGATCGCAGTTTCGGAGAAGCGGCGGAGCAGGGCGCTTGAGAGAATGGAGCTCCAAGCTACGGAGGCCTTATGACCAAGAGCGTTGATGTGGTGGGTCTGTATGTGCGGGATCAAGACGAGGCTCTGGCGTTCTACGTCGAGAAGCTGGGTTTTCGCGTCCATACCGACGTCCGCAACGGGGACTATCGCTGGCTGACGGTACAACTCCCGGAGCAGCCCTCGTTTCAGCTTGGCTTGCTCCAGCCAGGGCCGCCGGTGCATGACTCGGCCACGGCACAAACCCTGCGGGAAGTAGTGGCCAAGGGTGCCATGCCTCCTTTGGTGCTGATGGTGGACAACTGCCGGAAAGCCCATGCGCGGTTGAGCGCGCTCGGCGTGGAGTTCACACAGGAGCCTGTCGATCGCTATGGGGCCGTCGATGCGGGCTTTCGCGATCCCTCCGGCAATGGCTGGAAGATGATCGAGGCAAGGGCAAACCCGGAAACGGAGAGTTCCCAATGAGCCTGAGCCCATGGATTCGACAGAGTCACCGCTGGGTGGCCATTGCTTTCACACTGACCGTGATCGCCAACTTTGTGTTCAGGACTGCGGCATCCGGCGAGCCTCCGTGGTGGCTGACCTACTCGCCGCTACCACCGCTTTTTTTGCAGTTGTTCACTGGCCTTTACCTGTTCGCCCTGCCGTATGCCGCCAAGCGGCGCAGCCGGGCACGCGCCTGACGGGTCAGTACCGCGGTTGCCGCTGATTTCCAGCGTCAGATGGCCCCAATCCGTATCGGAAGGAAAATGAAAAAACTTACGGCAGTTTTCCTCACCTGGCTTGTGATCACGGGGTCGGCTTGCGCCGACACCGTTACCGATTCAACCAAGATCGATGGAATGAAAGAAGCTGCCACTATTTCATCCATGGATCGGGCCTTGATACCTGATACCGCGGTGGCCATTCCGCCCATCGAGTTCGACAGCTCCGGGGCCATCGTCATGCATCCGTCGGCTACGTCCTCGCAACACGATTTTGACTTCCTCGTCGGAAACTGGAAGCTGAGAAACCGGAAGCTCACCTCTCGGCTTACGCACTCCACCGAGTGGGTGGCGTTCGAGTCCCAAGTTGAAATGCACCAGATATTGGGTGGCTTGGGGAACGTTGACAAATACACTGACCGGAGCTCGGGAAAACCATATGAAGGCGTAGCCCTGCGATTGTTCAATCCTGCGACGCGCCTTTGGAGCATTTACTGGGCAGACAGCGACTCTGGATCACTCGACCCACCCGTGGTGGGTTCCTTCGAAAACGGAATCGGGCATTTCTTTGCTCGGGACACCTATCTGGAACACCCCGTCATCATGGTCTTTCGGTGGGATGTTCGTAACCCCAAGTTCCCGGTGTGGAGCCAAGCCTTCTCCGTTGACGACGGCAAGACCTGGGAATGGAACTCCATCAATGTTTCCGAGAGGGCTCGGTACTCTGCTGCTGTCAGCCGAGCTGACTGACCGTGGCCATCTGACAATTCCCTTCCAGTCGAAACCGCCTCGCGGTCCGGCTTGACTCACGCGTCAGGCCGCGCACCTTGCCCTTTCGCCCCCGAGGATCTTGCAATGCCAAAGTTCATAACTATCGGTTACGGCGATCGCGAGGGTTACGACCGCACGCCTGAAAAGGTGCGAGCCGCCGCTCACGCCCACGACGCGTCACTAGTGCAACAGGGCGCTCTTATCGGCGTCGCCGGCTCGCCGGTCCGGGTGAGGAATCCCGAAGCGACTGGCGTGCAAACCCAGCCGGGGTCCTTCATGTCATCTCAGCTTCCCATCGCTGGGTTTGCCGTGATTGAAGCTGAGAACCTTCAAGCTGCGATCAAAATGGCATCGCAGTCGCCCTGCGCAGTTGCACATGGGGTCGTGGAGGTTTGGCCGCTCGAGCAACCTGGCGGTGCGGCCTGACAATTCGTCCAAGCCGACGCCGCTTCGCGGCGCGGCTTGATTCAGGTATTAGGGCCGTTAAAATAGGAGATTCACTCATGGGCGGACTCAGTCTCTGGCATTGGTCAGTTCTTCTCTTCTCCGGGATCCTGTTTTTCCCGCCTATGTGGCGGATCGTCAGTAAAGCCGGCTACTCAGGCGCATGGTCGCTGCTTGTCGTTGTTCCGGTACTAAACCTGGTGTTGCTTTGGTGGTTTGCCTTTTCGCGATGGCCCGCTCAACGGTCAGGGGCCTGACAGTTCGTTCAAGCGGAACCCGCTTCGCGGGTCCGCTTGATTCAGGCGTCAGGCAGCAATCCAGATATCGAGGTGCGTGATGACAACGGCCAGACCATTCCTCATGTTTCAAGGCGGCATTGCGCAAGCTGCATTGGATCTGTACTTCGCTACTTTCCCGGATTCCCACATGGTGAGAGTCGACCACTACGCTCAAGGCGAGCCGGGTCCAGTCGGGTCCATCAAGGTGGCGACGTTCACGCTTTGCGGTCGTGAGTTCATGTGCTCCGACAGTCCGATCAAGCACAACTTCACGTTCACGCCTGCGAGTTCGACGTTCGTGGAGTTTGACTTGGTTGCGGAATTGGAGCGCGTATTTGGCATTCTGTCTGAAGGCGGCCAGGTTTTGATGCCATTGGACAATTACGGCTTCAGCCAGCGGTTCGGCTGGATCAATGACCGGTTTGGTGTGTCCTGGCAGCTGAACTTGGCGGCCTGACAATTCATTCAAGCCGAGCCCGCTCCGTGGCTCGGCTTGATTCAGGCGCTGAACCTCGGGAGACAGAGATGAAGCTGCGTTCGGGTCTCTGGGCAGCGCTGGCAGGCGGCACGCTGGCCGGGGCACTGGATATTCTGTTTGCAACCTCGTTCGCCGCGTCCGGCGGGGTTGCCCGTCTCGCTTGTTGCAAAGCGTCGCAAGCGGCTGGTTGGGGAATGCGGCCTTTACCGGCGGCTAGTCCACGCTGCAGAATGCTATCGGGGCAGAACCCCAGACTGCGAAAGAAATCCGCGCGGCCAAGTGAAATGTCCGGGTACCCATATTCGGCCCCCGGCTATCCCGCCAACTTCCAGATCGGCCTGGCAAGTGCCGCCGACAGCGGCCTACCGAACGCGCACGACGCATGGATGTTGTTCGAATCACGCAGTGTCAAACCAGCCTCGCCCCATGCGTACAACGACTATCCGAACTTCGTGGTGATGCCCCGTTCGGTGTCGTACTGATCGATGCGCATTCCTCAGCTGCGCAAGCCATGGCGGCGCAACGAACGCGGGCGGCTAAACTCAGCGCGATCATCGCGACCGGTGGTCCGAGCATACCTCGTGCCTGCCGACCATCAACCTCACCTCGTACAAACCGGAACGGCCTTTGCGTGGATCGGACCACCTCATCGGGCGCCCACCAGGATTCTCGTCAATGACCCTCCGCAACGACGTGCTGCACTCCCTGAAATGGCTGGCCGGCGCACGCCTCGGCGGTCAGATCGTCGCGTGGGCAATCACCCTGGCGGTGATCCGCATCCTCAAGCCATCGGACTATGGCCTGATGGCAATCGCCGAGGTGTTGATCGGTTTTGCGGCCCTGTTCCAGGAAATGGGCCTGTTCTCGGCGATGGTACAAAAGCGCGACCTGACAGAGCGCCAAGTCGAGCAAGCGTTTGGCTTCCTGTTGGTCGTCAACTGCGGCATTTACGTGGTGGTTTTTTCGATTGCGCCGTTGCTCGCGGGGTTCTTCAACGATGCCCGCCTCACGGACATCGTGCGCGTGCTGGCCATCCAGTTTCCCCTTGCATCGGTGGGCGTGGTCCAGGACGCCATGCTGAACCGCGCAATGCGCTTCAAGCAACGCTCATTGGCGGGTCTCACGTATGCTCTCGGCAACGCATTCACGACGCTTGCTTTCGCGCTTGCGGGCGAGGGCGTCTGGGCGCTCGTATTCGGTAGCCTTGCAGGCGGGGTGTTACGTCCCATCTCGTTGAGCATCGCTGCCCGACATTGGTGCTGGCCACGGTTCTCGCGAAAGGGGATGGGCGAGATGCTGCGCTTCGGTGGATTCGTCACCGCCAGCAATCTCATGTGGTACGTCTATTCGCGGTCCGATGTGATCATCATCGGGAAGATCCTGGGCAAGGAACTGCTCGGCTTCTACTCGATCGCGATGCAGCTCGCTTCCCTGCCCATGCAAAAGGTGTCCGAATTCCTGGGACAGGTCGGCTTTGCAGCCTATTCCAGTATTCAGGCTGATATACCCGCAATACGGTACCACTACCTGCATGCGCTGCGCCTTATCAGCTTCCTTTCGTTTCCCATTTTTTGGGGCATTTCCAGTGTCGCGCCCGAACTCGTCAACTTGGTACTCGGGAAACGCTGGGAGGCAGCGATCGTACCGTTGCAATTGTTGGGCGTGGTAATGCCAATCCGCATGATCGGGCATTCGGGCGGTTCGGTGCTGACCGCTATTGGGAGGCCGGAGATCGGCACCCTCAACATGATTCTAGCGCTGCTTATAATGCCAGCGGCGTTCTTCCTCGGCACTTGGTACGATGGACTTACGGGCGCTGCTCTGGCCTGGGTCATTGGCTACCCGATCCTGTTTGTCGCGAGGCTGAGATTTTCTTTACCGCCACTTGGAATACAAGTACGTCAATATCTGGCGGCGATGATTGGCCCGGCGATCGGGGGAGTAGTCATGTACCTCGCAGTAATGGTGGCGCGGGAAACTCTTGCCACGCGACTGGCGCCCCTTGCAGGCATGGCGTTGCTGATCGTCATCGGCGCACTCGCCTATCCAGGATTCATGTGGATGTTCTGGCGGAAAAATTTGGTGGAAGCTATGGATCTGCTTAAAAGGAAGAGAAATGAGTGAGCGTTCACTCAATCTCGCATTCGTGGGCGACGTGTGCCTCGCGTCGCTGTTCCGACATCCATCACCCGAAGGCATCGCGTTCCCCGACTGGCCGGCCATCCAGGACGCGGTAGGCGCACACGACCTCCTGGTAGGCAACCTCGAGTGCTGTCTGGTGGACGCACATTGCAACGCGGACGCGCGCGAGCAGCCGATGGCAGTCGCGGCTATCGCGGATCCATTCCTGGAGCGCCTCGCGTTTTCCGATTTGTCCTTGGCGAACAATCATTCACTGGATTGCGGAGCCGAAGCGGTACCGGTTGCCCACGCGCGCCTGGACTCTATCGGTATGCGTGCATTCGGTAACGGCATGGATTTGCGTGAGGCGGAAGCGCCCGCGGTGACAGAATGCAACGGCTGCAAGATCGCGTTCGTGGCCGCGTGCGACAAGACCGAGCTGTACGCCAGCCATAATCGTGCCGGGGTCGCGCCACTCAAGAAATCGCGTTTGGGTCGACGGGTTCGCGCAGCCGCGATGCAGGCGGACTTGGTCGTTGTCTTGCTGCACGCTGACCTCGAATTTTGCAAGGTCCCGGGCCGATGGCGGCAGCGCTTGTCGCGGTGGCTGATCGACCAGGGCGCACACTTGGTCATTCAACACCACCCACACGTGCTGCAAGGCATCGAGACGTACCACAATGGCTTGATTGCCTATTCGCTCGGAAACTTCATCTTCAACGTACACGGAAACCAGTACCAAAGTCGCCACCCGGGCGTGCATGACAGCTTGGTTTTGGTAGTGGATGTCCACCTCGCCGATGGCTCCCCTCACTTATCGTACCGGATGGTTCCGTTACGGATCGAAGATGATCATCTGCCGCACCTTCTTGTAGGCGCCGCGCGCGCAGATGCCATTCAGCGTATTGAGGAGCTATCGTCGCTACTTCTCAATCGGCGCGCGTACCGGCGAGCGTGGTTTCAGCGCTGCAGGTTGGAAGCGGCGGCACATTTCTGGAGCCTGTTTTACGCATGCAGGCGCGGCCACCCGATACGGGGCGCCAGGGCGCTATGTTGCGTGATCACGCGTCGAGAGGAACGACGCTGGCTGCTCGGCCTGTTGTCGCTGGGTTATCTTTGATGCCTTGGTCGACTCTCGCATGAAACCGTATGAACACAGTGCGCGGAACGCAGGCAAATTTCCGCTGGGCGCGGGCGATACACCCTATTTTCGCGTGAGTCGGCGCGGCGGAGACGTGCAGATCCGCGGCCAGGCGAAAGCGGCATTTGGACACCGGATCCCCGTCACATCCCACCGCGACGATGACGGTATCTTCGCGGGCTGGGACTGGGATGGAGAACGTCTCGTGGTCAGCAACGACCGCTACGGTTTCCAACCGTTGTTCTGGACGGCGCTCGCGGATGGCGGCCTAGCGGTATCGCCGTCGCCGTTGACCCTCATCGACCAGGGTGCCCGTGCGGAACTCGACATCGAGGCGCTCGCGGTGTTCTTCCGGCTGGGTTACTTCATCGGCGAAGACACCCCCTTTGCGGCCATCCGGAGCGTGCCACCGCACGCAAGCTTCACGTGGAAAGGCGGTCAACTCGAATGCGTGGCGCGGTATCCGGGTGCGCCGCAAACCTTCACAGGCTCACGCGACGAGGCCATCGACGAATACATCGCGTTGTTTGCACAGGCGATGGCAAGGCGTTCGCCGGGGGACGGTGCATGTGCCATCCCGATCAGCGGCGGGCGCGACTCACGGCACATCTTGCTCGAACTGCACCGCACGGGGTTCCAGCCGGATGTTTGCGTATCGGGATTGGACCATCCGCCTGACCCCAACGAAGATCCGAAGATCGCCGCCATCCTGTGTCGCGAACTCGGGTTTCCCCTCGTGGTGATCGACCAGCAACTGACCCAGTTCGCGGCACAAGTGCGGAAGAACCGGGAGACCCATTTTTGCGCCACGGCGCATGGATGGTACCTGGCGCTGGCGGACTTTTTGAATGGGCGGTTCGGGTCAACCTACGACGGCATCGCTGGCGACGTCCTCTCTCAAAGCAAGTTTCTGAAACCAGACCTGGACGCGGTGTTCCACGGCGAGGACTCCCTGGCAATTTGCGATGCGCTGTTTGCTCGGCACGCGTCCAGCTCCCGCGGGATACACGCGCTGCTGAACGGCCCGCTGAAAGACTGCCTCGATCCTGGCGTGGCCCGTACGCGCCTGGCCAGGGAAATCACGCGGCATCTCGGGCGCCCCAATCCAGTGGGCTCATTCATTTTCTGGAACCGCACGCGACGTGAGATAGCGCTGGCACCCTGCAGCTTGCTGCGTGGCATCGACCGCGTCTACGCGCCATTCGTCGACCATGATCTATTCGATTTCCTCACGACGTTGCCCTCGAGCATGCTCATCGATCATTGCTTCCACGACGACACTATCGCGCGCGCATATCCCCACTTTGCGCACATCCCTTACGCCCACAATGCAATATCCGGAAGCGACGACCGCGCAACGCGCACGCGTTTCGCAACCGACGCGGCACGCGCGCTGGTGTTGGCGAAACCGTCCCGGTTGACGAAAAACGTGACGCCACGGGCCAAGCTCCTCGCCACGGTGATGTCTGGCGGCCACGTGGCCCCGTGGGTCTCGCCTGCAATCGTTTACCTGCATCAGCTGGAATTGATCCTCGATGCCCCGCGCTGAACAGGGCATCGCGCACGCACAACGCCCGTGCTTGGGCTGAGAGTCGAGCGCTGACAGATGCAACGGACCAGACAACTTTCATGGACGCCCTGGAACAGCGGCTCACCTGGTGGTACGCAGGACGCATCGCGCCCCGTACGCAGCGGTACTTTTCGCGCCTATGGGACGCGGCGTATGGGCGACCACGCGTCCATCTGATGGACAGGTCAACGCGCTGCAAGGCAAGCCTTACGCCCGACCGAAAGCTCGCACGTGAAAGATTTCGGCGGCGCCGGCATATGACGAGCTCACTTCGTGTCGGTGAGTCCGCACGCCTCAAACTATGAGCGGCACCTGCGACTGGACCCGGCCGGGTAACGACTTTGCTGTTGGATGCCCGATTGCAGGAGTAGCGAACACATCGAACGCTTACGCACTGTAACCGAAAGTCTTGGGGTGATATCCCTGATGGCCTATACGGATAACGAAGTGGTTAAGCACGACACACACCGTCACCGAGCCCAGTTCGCGCATCCCTCCCCGCGTCAACCCGCGTGCTGAAAAGTCGTTTTCCATTGCCGTTTCTGCGACCGCGTGTGCAGCACCCCATCGCTTGGCCTCCTGTAGCCGCAGGCGCACCGAGCGCGTTTGCAGTCCGCGCTGCCGGAACGCGGGCAGAGTAAAATCATTGCCCAATAGCAGGGCATCACGTTCGAAGCCCAGCAGCGTCGACGTCCGCGATGCACGCATCACAAACGCCCAGTGCGCAGGCGTGTCGTCAAGCAACAGCAGCAAGCCGCGCGTGTTGCCACTGCGAATTCCGTCCAGATATTCTTCGCCTCCCGTCGGCAACACCTGAAGGTAATGGTGCTGTCGGCGAAGGTCATCGTCGGTGATCAGGTATAGGACTTCACATGGTTGAGACGGAACTTCACCCTCCAGCTCGTCGCGCAGTCCATCCAGATCACATGCGAATACCCGTCGACGGTACAGCCGCAACACCCGTGTCCCCAGGAAGCGCAGCATGCCGTACGTTCCTTCGCTATGGCGTACTTGTGCAATTCTCTTTGTCCAGCGAACGTCCGGCATGTTCACATCATCTTCTCGGTCCGGCAGCGTGGCATGTGACGGCTCCTCAGGGTCGAGTTGAACAGTGTTCGCAGCGCAAAGGGGTTCATTTGAACCACCGCGGTCGTCCCACCGGGACCGGGACAACACCAGTTACCAGGTGAACGCGAAGTGTAATGGCGCGGCTTGGGACAATGGAAATTTCAGTGCATACCACTCACCACCACGTCACTGTGACGGTTGTTATTCGCGGTCGGACAAAGGGTCCCATAGTGGATCGAACGCGCGAGCTTCAGGGTATTGATGTGGATCTGGCGTAGTCGGCAACTCAAGTATCACAAAATTCGAGTCACTGGTAGTGTGAACCGGGCAGTCTGGCAAATTCCAGGACGATCGTTTGTTCGGCTGTTTTCACGTAATCTTGCGGGTTTCCATTGGCGATGATCGATCACGCAGAAACAACCCTGTCTCGCCCGCGGCTGAAGTTTTTGCTGGGTGAGTTGGTGCTTGGAAGCTGGCGGCCGCACCTGCTGGTAGCCGACCCCTTGGAATTTGGGGTGGTCGGCTGGCCGGATGCACCGGAAGTCATGCAGGCGGCACTGCCAGCGGACGTCGATGGCTTCCTCTGCCGCAAGGTGGATGTACAGCGGTTCGCGCCCGGCATCGGGCGTTACGGAGAGTTCATCTGTTATGTGCAGTACCACGACGTGCTGCACTACGTGGAGATCGCGGGCAGCTTCGAGGACTACCTGAAGCGTTTCTCGCACAAAACGCGTGGCAATCTGGTCCGCTCAGTACGGAACTTTCTCGCACAGGATCCACAGCGCAACAGCTGCGAAATCTATACGACAGCGGACGAAATGGCACGCTTTCAGCAGGAAGCGGCGGCGATTTCACAGCAAACCTATCAAGCGCGTTTGCTCGGTTCCGGCTTCCGCTCAGACGCCGAATCCCTACGGGGTATGGTTGCTGCAGCGGAGCGCGGAGACGCGCGCGGCTACCTGTTGCGTTATGGTGAGCGCGCCGTCGCGTTCGCCTGGTGTCGGCGCAAGGGCAGCAGCCTGGTTTACGACACGATCGGCTACCTGCCGGAATTCGCCAAGCTGTCACCTGGCAGCGTGCTGCTCTATTTGATCCTGGAGGATCTGTTCAGCACCCATCGGTACGGCATGCTCGACTTCGGTCCAGGCGAGGCTCAATACAAGTCGATGTTCGGCACCGGTCGGTACGCATTCGAAGACGTTTACTTGTTCCGCCGGACACTACGTCACCGTGTGCTGGTCGGCGCGCACTACCGGCTTGGCAATCTCTCATCCGACGTGGGAGCCATGCTTGAGCGTCACGGGCTGAAAAAAAGGATCAAGAAGCTGATCCGGATTTTGAGAATGTGAATCCAGCAGTCGTGCGCGGCTTCGCCTCCACTGGCAGAATGCTAAACGTAGGATCACGGTCGGGTCTTGACTCCATGCTGGAGCGCCAAACCCGCTAGAAGTACGTATCAATGAAGCTGTGTCCCCGGCTGCCGGCGCGGAAGGGAGTGAACCATCATGACAAACCTCTACTTCACGATCGACACGGAATACTCGCCCGCGATTTTTCGCAAATCAGGCGTCGCCGGACGTGCGGAGAATTTTGCGTCCTCGATCCTTGGCCGGACTCCCGAAGGCGATGCCGGTATCGCCTACGAGATGGATGTACTCGATCGCCATGGCCTGAAGGCCGTGTTCTTCGTCGACCCCATGCCGGCGCTGGTGTGGGGTATTGCTGCCATTGCCGACGTCGTCGGTCCCATCGTGGCTCGCGGGCATGACGTGCAAATGCACCTGCACAGTGAGTGGCTGGAGTTTGCCAATGCGGACAATCCCGTTCCGGGGCGAACGGGGCGCGATATCCGGGACTTCACGTTCGACGAACAGTGCAGACTGCTCGACTACGCACGTGAAGTGCTTATCGCGGCTGGCGCGCCGGCACCCATCGCCTTCCGGGCGGGCAATTACGGTGCCAGCGACGACACGCTGCGCGCCTTGGCGGCAATCGGCATACGCTACGACTCCAGCCATTGCCCGGGAATCCCCGACGCACCATGCACAATCTCGCTGGGCACCGGAGATATCGATCCTGTCGAGCACTGCGGCGTCATCGAAGTACCCATCGGCTGCATCCAGAAAAGACACGAACACCTGCGTCACTTTCAGTTGACCGCACTAACCGGGATGGAGATCCGTGCTGCCCTGCACTATGCGGCCCGGCAAGGACAGGATTCCATGACGCTGGTGTCGCATAGCTTCGAGCTTCTGAGCCGGGACCGCCATAAGATCAACCGGATCGTCCGCCGCCGGTTCAAGCGCTTGTGCGCTGCGCTCGAAAGGATGTCCTGCGTAACCACCGCTACCTACACCGACCACCCGCCAATGGTAGCCACGCGAACACACGCCAACCTGCCATTGCCCCACAATCCCCTGCGCACACTGCATCGCTATACCGAGCAGGCCGTGGGTAACCTGCTTTACGGCGCGCGATGAGGCCCGGTCCCGGTGCGCGTCCGGCCGACCGCTCCGGACGCCGGCCATGGCAAGATGTTGTGCAGTACAAATCAAACCACGGGCCTGCGCTCCTTGGCAGCCCGCAAAGGAGTGGCGAAGCGTGGCGCTTGCGATACAGATCCTGATCCTCGTTGTGTTGGCGGGCGTCGTCGCCACGTGGGCCGCGCGATTTCCGTATCCGATGCCGTGGCTCCGGCCGTTCCTGCCGCCGAGGCTTCGGTGGCCGGAGCGGGAAATCCGCGGATGGCTGCAAAGCAAGCAGTTCCATCCGGGCTTCCTCCGGTTCTTCAACCGCGACCCCGAGCGCATACCACCGTTCGAAGCTGGACTCATCGCGCCGGCCGACGGGCTGGTTACAAGTGCCGACGTCCGGGGCAGGACACGCTACCTCGTCATCGCCTTGAGCTTTTGGGATATGCACGTCCAGCGTAGCCCGGCTAGCGGGAAAATCGTTGCGATCGAGCCGAGCGGGGATGAATTCATGGACGGCGAGGGGCGCGATTTTTCCTTCCTACGTGAGAAACACTGCCCCGTGCAAACGCGCGTCGTGCTGGAAACCGAGCAGTATGGCTACCTCGCCGTTCGATTGATCACGAGCGTGGCAGCGCGGCGGATAGAAGTCTGGCCCCGGGAGGGCAGCACGATCACGCGGGGCGAGCGTCTGGGACGAATTTTGCTTGGCAGCACGGTGGTGCTGGAACTACCGGAAGAAATTCCCCTTTGTGTGGAAACCGGCCAACGGGTCAGGGCAGGTGAAACGCTGGTGACAAATGGTGCACCGTCATGATGCCGTTTTTTTGGTCGGCCGGACATTTCGGCTGGCCCTTTTTCGGAATCATCGTATTTTCTGTTTTATGCCTGGTGGTGACCGATATCGTATGGCGCGCGGTGCCCACTTCCGTCCATAAATTGTTGGCTGTCGTAGCTATAGTTTGGGCAACCGGCGTGGGATTGCTGATTGCGCTTTCATTCGATTGACCTGAAGCGCAGTGCGCGGTGCGGCGTCAATGAAACGAAAAATCAGATGGATGTCAAGACGCGATTCTGGCAGTGGCTTCGACAAGGGAGGCGCACGCGAACTGGATTTCATATCATCCCGCTCGGGTTCGGCGTGGTCGCGATACACCTGACCGCTGACCTATGTGCCGGGCCCCCTCGTGTATCTGGCTCAGCGCGCCACAACCTCAAACAACGTGGTAATTCACGTCCGCGCACACCAAAAACTCTGGCAAGCACAGTCAACGCTTTTCCAAAAGGGCCTCTCTGAGAGCGAGCTGTCAGATTTATTGAGAGCCCTCGAACAGCATGGTCATAATTGCTGTTTGCAAAAATAAAGTAACGTACAAACTTTCGTAGCTGTACCGCTAACAGTTCGTCCAAGCGGACGGCTTCGCCGCCGATTGACTCATGCGTTATACGGCTTTGATGGTCCCCCTCGTCAAGAAGGAGCATCGATGAAAGCACGACACGCAGTTGTACTTCTTGCAATGATCTTCACGGCAAGTTGTGCCGTATCTCCGCGCCCCAAGAGCACGAATGGCGTTGGGTCAACAGCGGATGAAAGTAAAGCGTCGTTTCGGGACTGCGAACGCGAACGGTGCCCGGAGCTTGTAGTCATTCCGGCCGGCAACTTCACGATGGGCTCCCCTGCGTCCGAGCCCGGTCGCTACGATGAAGAAGGGCCGCAGAGAATCGTTCATATAGCCCGGATTGCGGTAGGGAAGTATGACGTGACGCGCGGGGAATGGGCTGCGTTTGCATCGGCAACAGGCCGCCAGACAACGGGAGGCTGCACATGGAGCGGCTTGCCCGGGATGGATGCAATGAAGCCTAATCCGAAAGCGACGTGGAAGACGTTGGGCTTTGCGCAGGATGATTCACATCCTGTGGTTTGTATTACCTGGGATGACGCGCAGGACTACGTGCAATGGCTAACCAAGCTTACCGGTCATCCATATCGCCTCCTCACCGAAGCCGAGTGGGAATATGCTGCTCGCGCAGGGACTGATACGGCCTACCCGTGGGGCACCAGTGCCAGCCATGAGCACGCAAACTACGGCGCGGAGTCGTGCTGCTCGGGCGAAGCATCGGGCCGTGACAAATGGGTAGGAACTTCACCGGGTGGCGCTTTTCCAGCTAACCAGTTCGGGTTGCACGACATGAATGGCAACGTCATGCAATGGGTGCAGGATTGCTTCGCACCATCCTTTTCCTACGCTGGAATGCCGACGGATGGCTCCGCCTACAAGGAGGCTGTCACGCTCAAATTAACTGGCGACCTTGAGGTCATGAATGGCACGTCCTCCTGCGCTCACCACATGCTTCGCGGCGGTGATTGGGGTGACCCGCCGGCGATGATTCGTTCCGCGGCCAGGAGCTTCGCCCCTCCGCCTGGATCCCCGCTTGAAAATTACAGAAGCGCGGGTGTTGGCTTCCGGGTTGCTCGAGTTCTCAACTAGGTGCGCAGTGAATTTCAGAGCAGCCGTATAACAGTTCATCAAGCCGACGTCGCTTCGCGACTCGGCTTAATTCAGGCGTCGGGTTTCGGGAGTTGGATCATGGGGCAACGATCGATAGCACAAGCCATCCTGCTTGGCGGGCTGCTCGGTGGTGCGCTTGATCTGGTGTTTGCCGTTTCGTTCGCTGGTTACCACGGCGCTGCGCCGAGTCGCGTTTTTCAAACCATCGCCAGCGGCCTGCTGGGTAATGACGCCTTTTCAGGTGGCAATGGAGTGGAGGCACTTGGCATTGCCTGCCACTTCGGCCTGTCGATGCTATGGGCTGCAATCTTTGCAACGGTCGCCTGGCAGATGCCTGCGTTGCCACGCCGGCCCGTGTTCGCCGGCATCGGCTTTGGGCTCGTCGTCTTTCTCTGCATGCGGCTCGTCGTGCTGCCACTCTCGGCCTATCCGCGGCCAGTCACCTTCGAGCCGCTGGCCACAGCCCTGGATCTGCTGTCACATATGTTTCTCTTCGGTGTGCCCATTGCGGTGGCCGTGAGCCGTGCAGTCAGGGCCCGCAGGTCCAGCGACTCGTTCAAGCCGATGCGATAGTTTCCACGCCTTGGTGGAGGCCCTGACCTGACGTTTCAGGAGTGCCCCATACCCAGGCCAGGTCCGCGAACGACCACTGTTACAGCGACGAATTCAAGGCGACGGCCGTACGCGTGAGCTGCCTGGCGTGCGAACAGGAGGTCGCAACCACCGGGGCAACGACGAGCTGAAGGCGGTCGCGTGGCGGTCACGTCGGCCGGCTGCGCAGCCTTGGGCGTGTTCAATCCAGGCGTAACGCCAACGGCATCCGGTATTCCCGCTGTAGCGGTCTTGGTGTTGACTGCTTGTGCCACTGCAATCTTTTTCGACGGCTGCGTTCGCATCATTCCGTTCAATGATTTCCCGTCAAGGCCTTTGGCGGCGAGCCGCATGTCCTGCCTTTGTCTGCTCTGGCGATTGGTTCCATTGGCGGCTACAGTGCGTGGCGGGCTTGCAGTTTGGGCCGCGCTCCGACATTCCGTCCCAGGCGGATGACTGCGCCGCCACTTGATTCCAGCGTCAAACCTGCTTGCCGCAACGACTCACCCCTGATGGCCGATATCTTGTTGTTCGCGGTCGCTTGTGGCGCGCGGCGAACCCCAATCTTTCCGCGGATCAGCATCGGGCGTACGTGCAACAGCTCATGGCGGCCCGGCGCGCGGTCAAATCAGCGCTGCGGACCAAGGATCGTGATCGCCTGGCCCAGGCTCGTTCTGCAGTGGACGCCGCAAAGGTTGCGCTGGGTGAGCGTGGGCCGGTTTGGTGGGCAGACGGTTCCCGGGACTTCAATCGTTACCTGGTCAAGAACAGCCCGTACGCGAGCTGGTATCGGGACCTTGAAGCACCGTAGACCGACAGTTCAAGCCGGCGTTCCGATCCGCTGCGGGATTGGCCGCAGCTTGCTTCAGGCGTCAGCCGCGAGGTCGGACCAGCAATGAGCTTTTGCCTGGCACGTTGGCACAACCGGGTGATCTGCACCTTGGCGCGACCGGCTACGCCTCGGCGCCATGGCGCCGGTCTACCAGCCGGCGTGCCGGATGGACGGTCGATCGCGTTCGTCCCGGCCACGGATGGTCCCGGGGTTTCGTGGCTGCCGTGGCGGGCCGGACAAACACGCTTTCTTGCCGTCCCGACGCCGATCATTCAGGTAAAGTCGACTTTCGGACATTGTGCGCTGTCGGGAGCATCAATGACCCAGGACGCAGCGAGGTCACGCTTCAAGGCAAAGTTGCTCGGCCCAGTCGGAGCGGGCGAGGGCGGCTCGTGGGCGTTTCTGGTACTGCCCAAGTCCGTCAGTGCAAAACTTCCGAGGCGCGGCCGAACGAGCGTGGACGGCACTTTCAACGGCCACCCTTTCCGGGCCACGCTGGAGCCGGATGGCCAGCTGAGTCACTGGCTCCGGGTAAGCAAGGAGCTGCGTGAGGCATCCGGTGCAGAGGTGGGTGAGACCGTCACCCTGGAAGTTGCGCCTGTGGCGAACGAGCCAGAACCAAAGCTGCCACCTGACTTGCACAACGCTCTTGCCGCATCCCCACAAGCCAAGGCGGTGTGGCAGGTCACGACAACCGTTGCCCGTATCGACTGGATACACTGGATCGAGTCCGCCAAACAAGCGGCGACCCGCAAGCGCCGAGTGGAAAATGCGTGCGACATGCTCGCCGCTGGCAAGAAGCGGGTTTGCTGTTTCGATCCATCCGGTTTCTACGACAAAAGCCTCAGTGCGCCCCAGGCAGCCGAGTAGGAATGTTCGGTAGGGCACCGCATATGCCGAACAAGTCAATGCAGCGACGCGGTTTGTGCGCCGTGATTTCGGGCGTTGAGCGTCACAGGCAATCTGTGGCGCACGTGCAAAGGAGTCGGCAATGTCTGACACCGCAAAAAACACCCGCTCCACCGTCGTTCCGTGCATGCGCTACCGGGACGCGCCGAAGGCCATGGCATGGCTCTGTTCGGTCTTCGGCTTCGAAGAACAGCTCGTTGTGCCCGACAGCGACGGAGGCGTCGCCCATGCGCAGCTCCGTTTCGGCAACGGCATGGTCATGCTGGGCTCGGTGGCGAAGCTCGACAACGCATTCGGCCGCCTCACCAGGCAACCGGACGAGATCGGAGGCATGGAGACGCAGAGCCCGTACCTCATCGTGTCCGATGCCGATGCCGTGTATCAGCGGGCCAAGAGCGCCGGAGCAAAAATCGAGATTGACATAAAGGACGAAGACTACGGCGGCCGAGGCTTCAGCTGCCGGGATCCAGAAGGCCATTTGTGGAACGTCGGCACCTACGATCCGTGGTGACGCCTGACAAAGTGTGGCAGCCGACCGCCCAACCGCCGGCGTGGTGCGTCGCCGGCTGAGCTTGGGCCTCAGGCTGCCGTCGAAGCTGGTTGGCAATCGAGGATAGAGCCATGACAAACAATCCCGTTGGCTGGTTTGAGATTTACGTCCAGGACATGCATCGAGCCAGGACGTTTTATCAGGCTGTCTTCGCCACTCGTCTCGAGCGGCTGGAAAGCCCGGGACTTGAGATGTGGGGTTTTCCGGCGCTGTCCAGTGCACCGGGTGCCGCCGGCGCCCTGATCAAGATGGACGGATTCAGTTCCGGCGGCAACAGCACAATCGTGTACTTCACCTGCGCAGACTGTTCGGTTGAGGCCAAGCGCGCCGCGGCCAATGGCGGCAAAATCTGCAAAGACAAATTTGCCATCGGTCACTATGGCTTTATCGCCCTGGTCATGGACACTGAAGGCAACATGGTCGGCCTGCACTCAATGCAATGAGGGCACAGCAATGCCCCCTCACCCCAGCCCTCTCCCCCGGCTGCGCCAGGGGAGAGGGAGCCAACGGCAGCTTTTCGCGCTCGTGGTCAGTGATTACCGTGGGGCAGCGGTCTGACAATGCGTTCAAGCCGAACCCGCTTCGCGGGTCGGCCTGATTCAGGTCGGTTTGATTCAAGCGTCTGGTGTGGCCATCGGCAGCCGGGCCGGCACCGGCCGCCGTGCTTGAACTCGCCAGCTCCGGCCGTTCCCGGTTGTCGGTGTTTGGCCGTCGGACATTCACGCCGCCCGGCTCGTCTGGCTGGCGGTCGGCGCTTGTGGCGGTCTGCCAGGTGGCTGCAGCTTCCGCGCTCAGCCGGAGCACCCTGCACGCGCACATCGGCGTCACTCCGCACGACATAGCCTCGGCAGGCCTCGATCGGGAGGCACGAAGTCACGGAGAACGCACGTGGGTCCAAAGTCGCCAGCCTGCGCGCTGCTCATCATCGACATGATCAGCGATTTCAACTTCGCTGACGGCAAGTGCCTGGCCGCGCATGCCGCGCGCGTCGCCGACAACATGGCGCGGCTCAAGGCGCGGTTCACGGCAGACGGCCTGCCGGTGGTGTTCGTCAACGACAACTATGGCCGCTGGGATGCCAGCTTTGACGACCTGGTCAGCTGGGCGCAGCGCGACGGCAGTCGCGGGCGCGCCATGGTCGAGCAGTTGCGGCCCGCGGCCGGTGACCTGTTTGTGCTCAAGCCGCAACATTCGGGGTTTTACCAGACGCCCCTGCCTTCGCTGCTGGCAAGCCTGGAGGTCGGCAAGCTGGTGATCATTGGCGTGGCCGGCGATTCATGCGTGCTGAACACGGCGATGGACGCCCACATGCGCAAGTTTGACTTGTGGGTGCCGTGCGATGCGGTGGCATCGGTCACGCCCGAGCGCAATCAGCGCGCACTCGCGCATCTGCGCGAATCGCTGCAGATACACACTGGCCCGGTGAGCGAGATCGAGCGGCGCGGGATCTGCAATTGGCCGGGTCAGGAAGGTGAGGGCACACCGCAGTCCACCTGATGGCCGGCCAGCGACACGGAGCGCGCCGCTGCCGGGTGGCGTCGGCACCCTCGATTTTCCTGTGACGGCCGCAATATTGGCGGCGCCTCAGCGCGTTCGACCTGAGCCCCAGCGCGCTCGCCCAGCGTAGTCACGGTCGCGCGATCCGCAGACCGCGGTGGGGCAGATGCTGTGTCCTTGTGCCAAGCGATGTTCACGCCATGGCCGCAGCAGGTAGCGGGCGGCGCTTTGCTCCGCGGCTGATGCCGAGCATCATGCGTCATCTGATTTCACGGCTGCTTGAAGGAACAGGAACATGAATATTTCGCGGGCATGCGATAGAACGGGGAGCGTGGGCGCCCTGGTGACCGCGTTGTCCTGTGCCGGTTGCTTCCCTGCACTTGGTTCGCTCGGTGCCGCCTTGGGCATGGGCTTCTTGTCCAGCTACGAGGGCTTTTTGTTCCGCAGGTTGCTGCCCGCGTTTGCAGTGCTTGCCCTGGTGGCAAACGCGTATGGCTGGTACCGGCATCGCGCGTACGTGCGCGGCGTGCTGTCGGTGCTCGGTCCGCTGGTGGTGCTTGCCGCGCTGTTTCCACTTTGGCGCTACGACTGGAGCATCAATCTGTTCTATTTCGGTTTGGCATTCATGCTCGCCGTCTCGGCGTTTGACGTCTTTCGCCCCGTCAAGGCCGGGCAATGCAGGGCGTGATTTTTGCCAGCAACCATTACCTGCCCTACTTGGGTCTGACGGCCGTGTCTCGCCTCGTGACATCGTTGCCGTGGCCAGGCAGCATCCGGTGAGGCCGGGAATGCCGGAGATTGTGCGGCGGCTGCAGGAGCTCAACTCCATGCTTCATCTTGAACAAGGCGAGATCGTCGGATAGCCGCGAACAATTTGTCCAGTTGGGCGGCTGCGCTGCGGCTTGACTCCGGTGTGGACGCCGCGAAGTTGGAGGCCTCATCCATGTTGATTCAAGGCAATTGTCACTGCGGGAACATCTCCTTCGCCCTTGCCTGGGAGCCCGGTCCGACCGAAATTCCAGCGCGTGCCTGCACCTGCTCGTTTTGCACCAAACACGGTGGCGTGTGGACTTCCAATCCGAACGGCGCGCTACGGATCGTGATCAACGATCCCTCGCTGGTATCCCGATACACGTTCGGCAGCGGGACGGCGGAGTTTCATGTCTGCGCTCGTTGCGGCGTAGTGCCCGTTGTCACCAGCCGCATTGACGGTCGCCTTTACGCCGTGGTCAACGTCAATGCCTTCGAAGGTGTCGAGCCATCGCTCCTTCGGCGTGCGTCGGCCGACTTTGATGGTGAAGCGGAAGCATCCCGCCTCGCCCGAAGAAAGCACAGCTGGATTGCCGAGGTTGATTACGTCGAAGGCGGCGCCTGAGAGGAACGCTACCCGTTGAAGTTGAGCCGTGCTTGCCGCAATGACCGCGGTGCCGGGCGATGCATTCAAGCTGAGGCCGCTTCGCGGCTCGACTTGATTCAACTGTCAGCTGCCGCGTATCCGGATACATTGTTGCCACCGACCAAGGCACTTGATTGGCCTCCCCGATTTTGGCTCGGCGCCGGACTTGGTGCGCGTGCCGGGACAAGCCCACCACGAACAGGAAAATCCGAATGAACAAGCCACCCAGATGGTTTCTGCTAGTTGCGGCCCTGGCACTGCTGTGGAACCTGATCGGATGCGTTGCGGTTGTGGCTGACTTGCGCCTTTCCCCGGCAGACGTGGCCGCGTTGCCTGCGCAGCAGGCGTTGTATGCCGCGCGTCCCGGCTGGGCGGTGGCCGCAACGGCCCTGGCCGTGCTTGGCGGGGTGCTGGGTTGCGTCGGCCTGCTCCTGCGCAGGAAGTGGGCACTCCCCGTGTTTGGGCTTTCGCTCGCCGGAATCCTGGTGCAGGACTTTGGCTTGTTCGTGCTGGTGGACGGCGCCCGTTTGGCCGGTTCCGGCGCCGTGGTGACGCAGGGTCTCGTGCTGGTCATCGGTATCGGTTTGCTCTGGCTGAGTGTCAAGGCCATTGCCCGGAGCTGGCTCAGGTAGGTTGCGGGCACGTCGAAGAACGGGTTCGCCGGCGGGTCGGCCGCCGGCCGCTCGGTTGCGCGCGTCGCCTTGCGCAACTGCGGCTACGAGCGGGCGAAGACTGCCGACATGCCGGCGACCACGCCGATCATGTATGGGGCGCACTCACTATCATGGGCTCCTTCGTGGTCGTCCTGGATTGCCGGTGCGTCTGAATTTCTGTACCCACTTGTTGCTTGCCACGTGCTGCCTGCTTGCCCCGTTGTCCCTCGTCGCGCGGGACACACCGAGCACCGGTCAGCAGCGCGAGGACGTGTTGTTCTGGACGCAGGCGCAGCGTGATGCGCAATTTTCGCGGATGTACCAGCTGTTCCCCGGTGATCGCATTGCCCATGGCACGCATGTGCGGGCGTTGCCGGCAGGTACGCCGTTGACGCCACGCTGGGACGACGCGACCACGCTGGATGGGTACATGCGCGCGCAGCACATTGCCGGCGTCATGGTGTTGCAGCACGGGCAGATCCGGCTGCAGCGCTATGCCGCGAACTTCGGCTCGCAGCAGCGCTGGACTTCGTTCTCGGTGGCCAAGTCGTTCACCTCCACGCTGCTGGGTGCGGCTGTGCGCGATGGTTACATCCACAGCCTGGATGACCCGCTGGTCACCTATATTCCGCAGTTGCGCAACAGCGCGTATGCCGCCGTCACCGTGCGCCAACTGCTGACGATGACCTCCGGTGTGCGCTGGAATGAGGATTACGCCGACCCGCAATCCGACGTGGCGCAGATGTATCGCAGCGCCTGCCGCAACGACCAGCCGCACGTGTTGCCGTATCTGAAGCAGCTCCCGCGGGAATGGCCAGCCGGCACGCACTGGAATTACAACACCGCCGAAACGGATCTGCTCGGCATTCTCGTGCAGCGGGCGACCCACCGCTCGCTCGCGCGCTATCTGCAGGAAACCCTCTGGCAGCCTTATGGCATGGCCGCCGACGCCTACTGGCTGAAAGACGAGTGCGATGGCAGCGACACCGGCGGCAGCGGGCTGTCCGCCACGCTTGCCGATTACGCGCGCATGGGCCAGTTCATGCTGGGCGGCGCACGCATTGACGGCGAACCGGTCGTGGCCGCCGACTGGCTGCAAAACGCGCTGCGCAAGCAGCAGGATGTCGGCGAGCCGGGGCGCGGCTACGGTTATCAGTGGTGGACGTATGACGACGGCAGCTACGCCGGCATCGGTATCTTTGGCCAGTTGCTGTATGTCGACCCGCACCGCCAACTGGTGATCGTGCAAGTGGGCGCCTGGCCACAGGCCGGCTCGAAAGCCCTGGTGGCGTCCCGGCGGGCGTTCATCGCCGCAGTGAAGCGGGCGGCGGATGACACCGCTGCGGCCGCGCCCGACTCGCTCCGCGAGCCGTAGCTGCGGCGGGCCGGTAGCGTTTGCGCCGGCGTCGACCTTTCCGGACGCAGCGTGAGCGCGGTAGCAGCGCGACCGGGAACCGCTGGTGCTGCCGCTGCTCCCGTTGCCAGTTCCTGGGCGCTGCGCGCTCAGCCCGGCCGACCAGCCAGCATGTCCACTGCGGCTTTGGCCGGGATGATCGATGACATGCGCAGCGCGGATTCACCGGCGTACAGCGGCGTGCTGTCCACTACCGCGGCCGGCATCCCGCGCAACGGCGGAGTGGCTGCCAACAGTGGCAGCCAGGCGCGCTGCAGTGTGGGCAG
>DAITPL010000021.1:0-11782 GCA_036833615.1 Rhodanobacter sp. | reverse complement strand
GCGCACGAACGGCATCAGCAGGTTGACGGCGACTGCGCGCCCCGGGGCCTGCGCGCGGACACTGGCAATGCCGGCCCGCAGGCGCTGCGGCGACGTCAGCCCGAGCGTGCCCAGCCCACCAGCCGCCGCCACCGCACCGGCCAGGCGCGGGCCGGACACGCCGCCGCCCATGCCGGCCTGCAGTATCGGCACTTCCAGACGCAAGCGGTCGATTAGATCCATGCGGCAACTCATTGCGAAAGGGCAGGCACGATCAAGGCGTCTCCGTCAAGCCAGACCAGCGGTTTGCTGCAGGTTACACAAGTCATCGCCCGCGCGTATCGCATGCGTGGCACGCATTCCGCGCCGCGACGGGTGCAGCTGGGCCACCGCCATCCATGCCAGGGAGTTGAACGGCAGCAATGCCCACCGGCGGCTTCGTGAATTTCACATCCCGGCGCTGTGCGGCGTGGAACGCGTGTCCGACAATCGGTTTTCCGGCCCGGCAGTGCGCTACAAGATCGCGCGCGCACCCGGGCGGAAACTGCGCTTGCGTGCAAGCTTCCTCCATCGCCAATCAGACACCGCGGAGAGCGCCATGCCCAGGATCGACCAGACCACCGTTCCCGAACGCACGGGCAGCGACTATCCCGCGCCATTCGCCCAGGATGCCGGCGCGCGCAGCAGACAGGCATTGGGTGATGCCGGCGGCTTGAGCGACTTCGGCGTCAACCTCACGCGCCTGCCGCCGGGCGCGTGGTCGAGCCAACGCCACTGGCACACCGCCGAGGACGAACTGGTCTACGTGTTGTCAGGTGAGGTAACGCTGATCACCGACGCCGGCGAACAGATTTTGCGCGCGCAGGATTGTGCGGCGTTCGCGCGGGGTGTCCCTGACGGCCATCACCTGATCAATCGCGGCACCGAAACCGCCGTCTACCTTGAAGTCGGCAGTCGCCGGCAGGAGGACACCTGCCACTATCCGGACATCGATTTGCATTACGACGGCGCAATTGGCCATTACACGCACAAGGATGGCGTGCGCTATCCCGCCGCTGACGGGTGACGGCGGCGCAGCGACCGGCGTGGGCGGCGGTCAGGCCGCTCGGCCGGCGGTTGGCGTGCGCGCGGCGTTGGCCGGCTTGTTGTAGGGCGGGCACTGCCCGCCGCCCCACGGGTACGTGGCGATGTAGCGGGAAAGCCGGCGGGCAATGCCCGCCCTACGAAGCTTCGCCCTTGCATGGTCTGAGCTTGCCCGGCTGTTGTAGGGCGGGCACTGCCCGCCGCCCCACGGGATACATGGCAATGCAGCGGAGAGCTGGCTGGCAGTGCCCGCTCTGCGAGAGCACCGCACGCGCGCTGGCGTTGGCATGCGCGCCGCCGCTTGCGACTACCGTGTGATCGCTGCGGCGCGCAAACTTATGCACCGCATTAACCTGACGACATGCAACGTTGTCCGTCTGGTGTGACGCGGATGATTGAACAAACACCGCGTCCGCATAGTCTGAACCACGTGCGCTGCACTGCATTCCCCACCCGTTCCGTTTCGAAGAGAACGCTCGTTATGCCCAACACCTGCTCGGATGCCCTGGTTTTTTTTGGCGCCACTGGCGACCTGGCTTACAAGAAGATCTTCCCGGCATTGCAGGCGATGATGCAGCGCGACGAGCTGGACATGCCGATCATTGGCGTGGCGCATTCGGGCTGGAACGCGGACAAGTTGCGCCAGCGTGCCCACGACAGCCTGGTGCAGGCGGCAAAAGACGATGGCGGCAGCGTGGACGAAGCAACGTTTGCGCGACTGGCGGCCAGGCTGCAATACGTCGACGGCGACTACAACGACCCGGCCACCTTTGCGCGGCTGAAGCAGGTGTTGGGTAGCGCCCAGCGACCGCTGCACTATCTGGCGATTCCACCCAGCCTGTTTGGCGCAGTGGTGAAAAACCTCAAGCAGGCCAGTTGCGCCACCGACGCGCGCGTGGTGGTGGAGAAGCCGTTTGGTCGCGACCTGGCGTCGGCACGGGCGTTGAACCGCACCTTGCATGAGGTGTTTCCGGAGTCGTCGATCTTTCGCATCGACCATTACCTGGGCAAGGAGCCGGTGCAGAACCTGCTGTACTTCCGCTTCGCCAACACCGTGCTCGAGCCGGTGTGGAACAACCGCTACGTCGACAGCGTGCAGATCACCATGGCCGAGAATTTCGGCGTGGCGGGACGCGGCGCGTTCTACGACGGCGTGGGTGCCATTCGCGATGTGCTGCAAAACCATCTGCTGCAGGTGACTTCGCTGCTGGCGATGGACGCGCCGGTGGGTCGCGACCCGACCTCGCTGCGCGCGGAAAAACTGCGGCTGTTTCGCGCGATGCGGCCCATCGATCCCAAACGGGTGGTGCGTGGCCAGTTTGCAGGCTACCGCGACGTCAAGGGCGTCGCCGCGGATTCCAACGTCGAAACGTTCGTGGCGCTGGCGCTGCATATCGACACCTGGCGCTGGGCCGGCGTGCCGTTCTACATCCGCGCCGGCAAGCACCTGCCGATCACGACCACCGAAGTGACCGTGGACATGAAGCCGCCACCGCTGTCGATCTTTGACCAGATCACCCCGCCGCTGTCGAACTATTTCCGCTTTCGGCTGAGCCCGGATGTGGTGATCGCCGAGGGCATGCGCGTGAAGCATGCCGGCGAGGAGCTGCAGGGCGAACCGGTGGAATTGGTGGCGCGGCATCGTGCCGGCCCGGGCAAGTCACCGTACGCACGCCTGCTCGGTGACGCGCTGCGCGGCGACAATGGCCTGTTCACCAGCGACGAAAGCGTCGAGGCCGCATGGGCGGTGGTGGACAAGGTGCTCACCCATGAGCGCGCGGTGGAAACCTATGCACGCGGCAGCTGGGGGCCGGCGACCGCCAAGCGCATCATCGCCAGTGCCGAGGGCTGGCACGACCCGGTAGTGGAAACGAGCAAGCCATGTTGACGCCGGACGCCCCGACCACGGTCTTTTTGCTCGACGTGGACAACACGTTGTTTGACAACGACGGCTTCGCCGCCGACCTCAGCGTACGGTTGGAACAATCCTTCGGCGACGCCGGGCGCGAGCGGTACTGGAGCGCGTACGAAGCCCTGCGCAAGGAAGTGGGCTACGCCGATTACCTCGGTGCGCTGCAGCGCTTTCGCGACGGTCAGGAGGAGCGGCCGGATTTGCTGCAGCTCGGTGCCTGGCTGCTCGATTACCCGTTTGCCGAGCACCTGTATCCCGCCGCCTTGCAAGCCATTGCGCATGTGCAGGCGCTTGGTCCCAGCGCGATCCTCTCCGATGGCGATGTGGTATTCCAGCCGCACAAGATCCGCCGCGCCGGACTCTGGGACGCGTTGTGCGGCGAGGTGCTGGTGTACGTGCACAAGCAGCACATGCTGGATGCGGTACAACGACGCCTTCCGGCCGCACATTACGTCATGGTGGACGACAAGGCGCAGGTGCTGGCGCAGATGAAACAGGTCATGGGCACACGCCTGACCACCGTGTTCGTGCGCCAGGGCCATTACGCCGCGGCGCTGCCGGCCGATCTCGACCCCGTGCCGGATATGGAGATCGCGTGCATCGGCGATCTGCGCGAACATGCCGTGGGCGATTTCCTGCGCGCGGCCACCGTTATTCCGCTGGCGGCCGAATGAAGCAGCCGCCGCTTCGCTGTAGGGAGGAGATACGCATGAACGCCACGCAACAATTGCATCAACTCGGCCAGAGCCTGTGGCTGGACAACATCACCCGCACGCTGCTCGATGACGGCACATTGGCGCGGTACATCGCGCAGGATTCGATCACCGGCCTGACTTCCAACCCGAGCATCTTCGACAAGGCGATCGGGCAGGGCGATGCCTACGACGCGGGCATCCGCGAAGGGGTGCAGCGCGGCCTGTCCGGCGAGGCGCTGTTCATTGCGCTGGCGCTGGATGATCTGCGCCGCGCGGCAAAGCTGTTCCGGCCGGTGTTCGACGCCACTGCGCACATGGATGGCTGGGTGTCGATGGAAGTCTCCCCGCTGCTGGTGGCGGACACCCGGGGCAGCATCGCCGCTGCGCGACAGATCCACGATCAGGCGGATTGCGCGAACCTGTTCGTCAAGATTCCCGGCAGCCCCGAAGGCGTGGGCGCCATCGAGGAATCGATCTTTGCCGGCATCCCGATCAACGTGACGTTGCTGTTTTCCCGTGCGCAGTACCAGGCGGTGGCCGAGGCCTACATGCGTGGCATCGAGCGCCGGCTGGCGGCCGGACTCGATCCGCGGGTGCCGTCGGTGGCCTCGTTGTTCGTCAGCCGTTGGGATGTCGCGGCCAATCCGCAACTGCCGGCCGAGCTGCACAACACGCTCGGCATCGCCGTGGCCCGGCAGACTTATCGGGCCTACCGCCAGTTGCTGGCATCCGCACGCTGGAAGCAACTGGCCGCCGCCGGCGCCCCCATGCAGCGCCTGCTGTGGGCCAGCACCGGCACCAAGGACAAGAACGCATCCGACACGCTGTACATCGACGCGCTCGCGGCGCCGGACACCATCAACACCATGCCGGAAAAAACCTTGCGCGCGTATGCCGAACACGGCAAACCGATCCACGCCATGGCGCTCGATGGCGGTGATGCCGATACCGTGCTGGCGCAGGTCAAGGCGGCTGGCGTGGATACCGACGCGCTGGCGGCCAAGTTGCAAAGCGATGGTGCGGCCGCGTTCGTCAAATCGTGGCAGGACTTGCTGCAACGCCTTGCCGACAAGGCCGCCGCGCTCGGCGCCAAAGCCGTCGCGTCGAACGCTCCATGACGCCACCCGAGCTCACCGCGCGTCCGCAATGGCAGGCGCTGCAACGACACTTTGCGCAGATCGGCACGCAACATCTGCGCACGCTGTTTGCCACCGATCCGCAACGCGGCAGCCGTCTGACCGCCGAGGCCGTCGGCCTGTATCTGGATTACTCCAAGCAGCGCGTCGACACCGAAACCATGCGCCTGCTCGTCGAGCTGGCCGAGGCCTGTGGCCTGGCGCAGCGCACTGCGGCGATGTTTCGTGGCGAGCGCATCAACACCAGCGAAGATCGCGCCGTGCTGCACGTGGCGCTGCGCGCACCGGTGGACGAGAAAATTCTGGTGCACGGCCACAACGTGGTCGCCGATGTGCATGCGGTGCTGGAGCGCATGGCCGCGTTTGCCACAGCGGTGCGCAGCGGGCAATGGCACGGGCACAGCGGCAAGCGCCTGCGCAACGTCATCAGCATCGGTATTGGCGGCTCTGACCTTGGCCCGGTGATGGCGTACGAGGCATTGCGCGATTACAGCGAGCGGTCGATGACGTTCCGCTTCGTGTCCAATGTCGACGGCACGGATTTCACCGAGGCCACGCGCGATCTCGATGCCGCGGAAACGCTGTTCATCGTCTGCTCCAAGACGTTTACCACGCTGGAGACGCTGACCAACGCGCACGCCGCGCGGCGCTGGTGCCTTGCCGCACTGGGTGACGAGCAGGCGATCGCGAAACACTTTGTGGCGGTGTCCACGAATGCCGACGCGGTGACGAAGTTCGGCATCGACCGCGAGCGCATGTTCGGCTTCTGGGACTGGGTTGGCGGGCGCTACTCGATGGATTCGGCGATCGGCCTGTCCACCATGCTGGCGATCGGGCCAGGGCATTTCCGCGAAATGCTGGCCGGTTTTCACGCCATGGACGAGCACTTTCGCAGTACGCCGCTGGCGCGCAACCTGCCAGCGCTGATGGGTCTGCTGGCGGTGTGGAATGCCAACTTCCTCGGCGCCAACACCGTCGCCGTGCTGCCTTACGAACAATACCTGAAGCGCTTCCCGGCGTACCTGCAGCAATTGACCATGGAGAGCAATGGCAAGCATGTGACGCTGGATGGTGACCCGATCGCTTACGCCACCGGTCCGATCTATTGGGGCGAGCCGGGCACCAACGGGCAGCACTCGTTTTACCAGTTGCTGCATCAAGGCACGCACCTGGTGCCGTGCGATTTCATCGGCTTCGGCCAGGGCTTGCATCCGGTGCCCGTGCATCAGGACCATGTTGGCGCAAGTGCGCCGCCGGCCGGCGACCAGCACGACCTGCTGCTGGCGAACCTGATTGCCCAGGGCGAAGCATTGGCGTTCGGCAAGACCGCCGCCGAAGTGCGCGCCGAAGGTGTGGCGGAGACGCTGGTGCCGCATCGCACGTTCGCCGGCAATCGACCCAGCACCACCATCCTGGCGCAACGGCTCACGCCATACACGCTCGGCACGCTGGTCGCGTTGTACGAGCACAGCGTGTTCGTCCAGGGCGTGATCTGGGGCATCGACTCATTCGACCAATGGGGCGTGGAACTGGGCAAGCAACTGGCACAAGCCACGATTGCCGAACTGACCGCCGCGCAACTGCCCGAGCTGCACCATGACAGCTCCACCAACACCTTGATCCGGCGCTATCGCGATCTGCGCGACGCGGCAACACCGGCAACCACCCATACCGAGCAATCATGAGCCAACGCATCAGTCCACTGGCCGGCAAGCCGGCACCGAAGTCGATTCTCGTCGACGTCGCCGCCTTGCTGGCCGCCTACGCCGATCTCACACCCGATCCGTCCGTACCGGCACAACGCGTCGCCTTCGGCACGTCGGGACATCGCGGCAGTTCGCTCACGCGCAGCTTCAACGCGGCGCACATCCTGGCCATCAGCCAGGCGATTTGCGAGTACCGCAAGAGCCAGGGTATCGACGGCCCGTTGTTCATTGGCGCCGACACGCACGCGCTGTCGCAGCCGGCCTTCGAGAATGCGCTGGAGGTACTGGCGGCGAATGGCGTGGACACCATGATTTCCAGCGGCGGCGAGTTCACGCCCACGCCGGCGGTGTCGCATGCGATCCTGGTCTACAACCGCGGGCGCAGCAGCGGACTCGCCGACGGCATCGTCATCACCCCGTCGCACAACCCGCCGGACAACGGTGGTTTCAAATACAACCCACCGAACGGTGGTCCGGCAGATACCGCGATCACCGGCTGGGTGCAAAACCGCGCCAACGCACTGCTCGAAGCGGAGCTGCGCGGCGTGCGGCGCGTGCCGTTCGCGCAGGCACGCCAGGCCGCGACCACGCACGACCACGACTACCTCAACACCTATGTCGCCGACCTGGCGAACGTCATCGACTTCGACGCAATCCGCAGTGCCGGCGTGCACATGGGGGTCGATCCGCTGGGCGGTGCCGGCGTGCATTACTGGGCGCCGATTGCCGAACGTTATCGGCTCGACCTCACCGTCGTCAGCGCCGAGGTCGATCCGCAGTTCGCGTTCATGAGCGTGGACTGGGACGGCAAGATCCGCATGGATCCGTCATCGAAATACGCCATGCAACGCCTGATCAGGCTGAAAGACCAGTACGACGTCGCGTTTGCCTGCGACACTGATCATGACCGCCACGGCGTGGTCACGCGCAGCAGCGGCTTGCTGGAACCCAATCACTATCTGTCGGTGCTGATCGACTACCTGTTTCAGCACCGTCCGCAGTGGGGCGCACACGCCGCGGTCGGCAAGACCGTGGTCAGCACCGCCCTGATCGATCGGGTGGCCAGGCGCCTGGGGCGCAAGTTGTACGAGACGCCGGTGGGCTTCAAGTGGTTTGCCGCCGGGTTGTTCGACGGCTCGCTCGGTTTCGGTTGCGAGGAAAGCGCCGGTGCGTCCTTGCTGCGTCGTGACGGTTCGGTGTGGACGACGGACAAGGACGGACTGGTGCCGGCGTTGCTGTCGGCCGAAATCACTGCGCGTGCCGGCAAGGACCCGGGCGAGCTGTATACCCGGCTCACCACGGAGCTGGGCAAACCGTTTACCGACCGCGTCGAAGCCGCCGCCACGCCAGCGCAGAAAGCCAGGCTGGCCAAGCTGTCACCCGACCAGCTCGGGCGCGACCAGCTGGCCGGAGAAAAAATCGAGCAGGTGCTGGACCAGGCACCCGGCAACGGCGCGGCTATTGGCGGCATCAAGGCCGTCGCTGCCAGCGGCTGGTTTGCCGCGCGGCCATCCGGCACCGAGGCGATCTACAAGATCTATGCGGAGAGTTTCAGAAGTGCAGAACACCTGCAGGACCTGCTTGCCGAGGCACAGGAGATCGTCGATGCCGCGCTCGCCTGACGTCGCGTACGCGGGCACCGCGCCGGCATGTCGGCGCGCTGCGCGCTGCGCAGGGTGGTCGCGATCCCCCGGCAAGTCGGCGCGCTGCGCGCCCCGTAGGGCGGGCACTGCCCGCCAGTATGTCGGCACACCCGCAGTACGGCGGGCAGTGCCCGCCCTACGAAGCATGGAGTGCGGAGGGAAGTACCCGTCCGACGCCGCAGAGAGTTTGCGCACAGGGAGTGCGCGTCCACCACCCATCACCGGAGAACATCATGTCCAACGCCCTTGATCAGCAATGCATCAACATGCTGCGCTTTCTGTCGGTGGACATGGTGCAGCACGCGAACAGCGGCCATCCGGGCCTGCCGCTGGATGCCGCGCCCATGGCCTATGCGCTGTGGACGCAGCACATGAAGTACAACCCGAAGGACCCGCACTGGGCCGACCGCGACCGTTTCGTGCTTTCGGCCGGGCACGGTTCGGCGTTGCTGTACAGCCTGCTGTTCGCGACCGGTTACGACCTGTCGCTGGAGGACATCAAGCACTTCCGCCAATGGGGCAGCAAGGCGCCGGGACATCCGGAAACCGGCCACACGCCGGGCGTCGAAGTCACCACCGGACCGCTCGGGCAGGGTCTGGCCAACGCGGTGGGCATGGCCATCGGCGAAGCGAACCTTGCCGCGCGCTACAACCGCGAGGGTCACAGCATCGTCGACCACCACACCTGGGCCATCGTCAGCGACGGCGATTTGATGGAAGGCGTGGCCAGTGAGGCGGCCTCGCTGGCCGGCCACCTCAAGCTCGGCAAGCTGATCTGCCTGTATGACGACAATTACGTCACCCTGTCAGCCGGTACGGACATCACGTTTTCCGAAGACCGCGGCCAGCGTTTCGAGGCCTATGGCTGGCAAACGATTCACGTGGCCGACGGCAACGATCTCGATGCGCTCAACGCGGCGCTGGACGCTGCGCGCGCCGAAACCACGTGTCCGTCATTGATCCTTGTGCGCACGCACATCGGCTTTGGTTCGCCCGAGCAGGACAGCTACAAGGCACACGGCTCGCCACTTGGGGTCGAGGACGTGAGGAAAACCAAGCAGAACCTTGGCTGGCCGGTGGAGCCCGACTTCCTGGTGCCCGCGCCCGCGCTCACCCACTTGCGCCTGGCGGTGGAGCGCGGCCAACGTGCGCAGTCGGCATGGAAGGAACGTATGGACGGCTATACCAAAGCCCACCCCGAGCTTGCCGCGGAGTTGCGCGCCCGTTGGTGCGGTGAGCTCCCGCCCGGCTGGGATGCCGACATCCCGGTATTCCCCGCCGACGCCAAAGGCATGGCCACACGCGTGGCCGGCGGCAAGGTGATGAACGCGTTCGCGGCCAAGTTGCCGGCGCTCACTGGCGGCTCGGCGGATCTGGATCCCTCCACGCACACCGCGCTGAAAGGCATGGGCGATTTCAATCCGCCCGCCGCCGCCGACGCGGACCTCGAGGGTTCGGATGGCGGCGGCTGGAGCCGGGCCGGGCGCAACCTGCATTTCGGCGTGCGCGAACATGCGATGGGCGCCATCGTCAACGGGCTGGCGGCACATGGCGGCTTCATTCCGTATGGCGCGACGTTCCTGATCTTTTCCGACTACATGCGTCCGGCCATCCGCCTTGCGGCGCTGATGGGTCTGCATGTGGTGCACGTGTTCACCCACGACAGCGTCGCACTGGGTGAAGACGGCCCGACCCACCAGCCGGTGGAGCAACTTGCCAGCCTGCGCGCGATACCCAGGCTCACCGTGATTCGTCCGGCCGATGCGAACGAGACCGCGGTGGCGTGGCGGGTTGCCGTGGAAACCACGGACCGCCCGGTGTTGCTGGCATTGACCCGGCAAAGCCTGCCGACGCTCGATCGCACTCGCTACGCCAGCGCCGACGGCCTGCGCCAGGGGGCGTATATCCTCAGCGATGCCACCGACGGCCAGCCCGAACTTATCCTGATTGGCACCGGCTCGGAAGTGGGGCTGATCGTCGCCGCTGCGGAAAAACTGGCAGGCGAAGGGATCGCCGTGCGCTGCGTATCGATGCCTAGCTGGGAGCTGTTCGAGGCCCAGCCGCAAAGCTACTGCGACCTCGTGCTGCCGCCCGCAGTGGGCGCGCGGCTGGCCGTGGAGCTTGGCGTGCGGCAAGGCTGGGAGCGTTACATCGGCGCGCGTGGCGCCATGCTTGGCATCAACCATTTCGGTGCCTCCGCCCCCGCCGAGGTCTTGTTGCACCAATTCGGCTTCACCGTCGACCACGTGGTGGAACGAGGCCGGGCATTGCTCGGACGCTGATTGGCGCCGTGTGCGTTGATGGCGACCCGGACCGGACCTTCGGAAAAGCCGAACTGGGCCTGCCGTACCCGATCCCCGGGCAGATGACGTTGATGGGCCCGAACAACAAGCATGGCGCCACGCGGCGATGGAAACTACGCGACAATAGGCGCTTGCCGAGTTTCCCGGAGCGCTGATGAACCCTTCCACCCTGCGTATCGCCACGCGCAAGAGCGCACTCGCGCTGTGGCAGGCCGAGCATGTCGCCACGTTGTTGCGCGGGATGTATCCGGAGCTGACGGTGGAGCTGGTGCCGATGACGACGCGCGGCGACGAGGTGCAGGATCGGTCGCTGGCCTCGATTGGTGGCAAGGGGCTGTTTCTGAAAGAGCTTGAAGTGGCCATGCTCGAAGGTCGCGCCGAATTGGCCGTCCATTCGCTGAAGGACGTGCCTGCGCACCTGGAGCCGGAATTCGTGCTGCCGGCGATCCTGCCGCGTGCCGATGCCGCCGATGCCTTTGTCAGCAACCGCTATGCCACGCTGGCCGAGTTGCCACCCGGCGCCCGCGTCGGCACTTCATCGCTGCGCCGCCAGGCGCAGATGCGTGCACTGCGGCCGGATGTGGAGCTGCTGGACTTGCGCGGCAACGTCGGCACCCGCCTGGCCAAGCTGGACGCGGGCGCCTACGACGCCATCGTGCTGGCCTGTGCCGGGCTGGCACGGCTTGGCCTGGCTGCGCGCATCCGCTCGCGACTGGTTGCCCCGCAATGGCTGCCCGCGCCTGGCCAGGCCGCCATTGCGATCGAGGCGCGCGGCAACGATTCGGCGACACTGGGGTGGTTGGCGGCGCTCGACGACGCGGACACGCGGATGACGGTAGGCGCCGAACGCGCGATGAACCGTGCGCTCGGCGGCAGTTGCACGGTGCCGATCGGCGCGTGGTGTGTGCGCGATGAGGACGACCTGCACCTGAGCGGTCTGGTGGGTGACGTGGAGCACGGTCGCGTGCTGCGCGCCGAAGGCAGTGCCGCCAGTGGACAGGCGGAGGCATTGGGCCAGCGCGTGGCCGAATTGTTGTTGGCCCAGGGTGCTGGTCCATTGCTCGGGCTCTGAAACACTCACCCTGCGGACGGCAGCCCGGTCAAGAGGGCAGTGTCCCCCAGCTTTCCGGCTTTCGGTTCTGCGCGGTGCTGGTATGGAGCGGCGGGCAGTGCCCGCCCTACCACAGCGCCAGCTACCCACCACGCCACGCGGGCCAAGCTTCGTAGGGCGGGCACTGCCCGCCGGCTTTCCCGGCTTTCGGTCTACGCAGTGTTGGTACCGAGCGGCGGGCGGTGCCCGCCCAACCGCAGCGCGAGCTACCTAC
>DAITPL010000020.1:27637-34326 GCA_036833615.1 Rhodanobacter sp. | reverse complement strand
GCGCTCAAAGTGCGCCGCTGAACGTGTCGCACTGCGCCACGTCGCCGCTGCTGAAACCGGTCTTGAACCAGTGCACGCGCTGCGCGGAGGTGCCATGGGTGAACGTGTCCGGCCGTACCCGACCCTGCGCCTGTTCCTGCAAGGCATCGTCACCAATGTGGCTGGCCGCGTTGAGTGCGGATTCAATATCCCCGGGTGCCAGCCATTGCAGTTTGCGCTGGCTGTGATTGCCCCAGACCCCGGCATAGCAGTCGGCCTGCAATTCCTGGCGCACGGACAAGCCAGCGGCACCGTCCATCGGCGCGCCACGACGGCGTGCGGCGGTCACCCGGTCAAACACCCCGGTCAACTGTTGCACGTGATGGCCGACCTCATGCGCGATGACATATGCCCGGGCGAAATCTCCGGACGAGTGCAACTGCTCCTGCAACTGCTGGAAAAACGCCACGTCCAGATAGACCTTCTGGTCACCCGGGCAATAAAACGGCCCGACCGCCGTCGTGGCGCCGCCGCAAGCCGTGCCCACGCTGCCGTTGAACAGGTCGAGTTTGGGCTCGACGTAGGTCAAGCCCCGAGCCTGGAAGATCTCCCCCCAGGTTTGTTCGGTGGAAGCCAGAATGGCGCTGACGAAGGCCTGCTGTTCCGGATCGACCTGCGTGGTCGTACCCGGGCCGGCGTCACCGACCTGCGCGCCGCCCTGATCCAGCAACGCCAGCGGATTCTTGAAAAAGATCCAGCCGATCAGCGCCAACACGATCAGACCACCCAGACCCATGCGACCGCCGCCGAACCGGCGCCCGCCACCACCACTGCGCAGCTCGATGTTGTCGCTGCTACCGCCTTTTCGCCAATCCATAAGTCCTCCGCTGGTGAAATCAGGTGATGGCACCGTGGCGCGACGTTAGCGTGTTGCCGGGCATCACGCCATGCCCCGGTAGCGGCTACAGTACGTGATACTTCGTGAGGATTGACGCATGACCCAGCTGCCCGCCCTGGTGACCGTGCTGACCGTCTTGTTGCTGTTCGCCACCACCATTGTCACCGGGCGTGCACGCGGCAAATACGGCATCAAGGCGCCGGCCACCAGTGGCCACCCGTTGTACGAGCGCGCGTACCGGGTACAGATGAACACCATCGAGAGCAGCGTGCTGTTCCTGCCCACCTTGTGGCTGGCGGCAACCTACGGCTTCAGCGGGTGGGCGGGCATTGTCGGTCTGGTGTGGGTGGTCGGCCGGGTGTGGTACGCGCTGGCGTACCTGCGCGATCCCGCCAGGCGCGGACCGGCTTTCGCCACCGGGATGCTCGCGTTTCTGGCCCTGCTGGTACTGGCCAGCATCGGCGTCGGCCGGGCGTTGTTGCTGGGCTGAAGCGCCCGACGCAGGCCACTCCGCACTCGCGGCCGCGGCGAAACACCGATGACCAACGACGCACTGCCAAGTCAGCCACCCTCGACCTTGCCATCACCGCAGCCGCACGCCCCCCCGGTGTGGGCAGCCGCAGGTCTGGTTGGCCTGTATCTGGCGTTGCAGGCAGCGTTCGCCAGCCTGGTGCTCGGGACGGTTGCGCTGATCCAGTGGTCTGGTCACGCAGCCGGCGTAGCGACACCGACCGGCAACTTCATGACCAGCGTGCTGCGCCAGCCTGGGACGCTGGCGGCGGCCACTATCGCCGGCGTGTGCTGCGCTGCGCTGCTGGTGGTGTGGTTGGCATACCGGTATTGGCCGCGACTGTGGGCGGATGGCGCGCCGCCCGGATTAGGCGTGACCCGACCAACCCATCTGCGCTGGCTCATCGTGGCGTTGCTGGTTGGCGGGTTGCTGCCGTTGCTCGGCAGCGTGCTGACCCAGTTGCTGGCGCACGGCCACGAGATTCCGCAAGACATCGAACAACTGAGCAGACACGCGCCGTTGGTCTGGCGTCTCGTGCTGGCGGTGGTGGCCGTCAGTCTCGGGCCGTTGGTCGAAGAACTGTTGTTTCGCGGCCTGTTGCTGTCGGCACTGCTGCCGCGCTGCGGCACGCCGCTTGCGGCATTGCTCAGCGCGGCCGGCTTTGCCGCCATCCATCTGCCCGGCCTGCAATGGCAATGGTATGCGTTGCCACAGTTGATCCTGCTGGGCGTTGCCCTGGTGTGGCTGCGACTGCGTTACCAATCGCTGTGGCCGGCCGTGGTGGCGCACGGCACGCATAACGCGCTGGCCCTGACTGCATGGTTTTTCGCGCTCACCCCACCGGGCTGAAGTCACACGCCCGGGACACCGGCGTCCCGCAGCAGGCGCACGGTCTCGAACAGCGGCAGGCCCATCACCCCGGAGTAACTACCCTGCAGGTGCGCAATCAGCGTCGCACCGCGACCCTGGATGGCGTACGCCCCGGCCTTGCCAAACGACTCGCCCGTGGCGACATACGCGGCAACCTCGGCTGCGCTCAATTCGGCAAACGTGACTTGCGAAATGCATGTCGCCCTGTGCTCGTGCTGTGCGCCGACCAGCCACACTGCGGAGATCACCGTGTGCGTGCGGCCGGACAGCCGCCGCAGCATTGCCGTCGCCTCCGCGGCATCTTGCGGTTTGCCGAACACCTCGTCGGCGAGCACCACTTCGGTATCAGCGCCAAGCACCAGGCTGCCATCGGTCTCGGTGAGCAGGGCCAAGCCCGCGCGCGCCTTGTCGCGCGCAACGCGGCTTACATAGGCCTGCGGGGTCTCGGTGGAGGCGCGCTGCTCGGGCACCGCCACATTGAGCACAGTGAAATCCACGCCAAGTTGTTCCAGCAACTGGCGCCGGCGGGGTGACTGTGAAGCGAGATGCAGCATGCAAACTCCTGCGTCACGGCAAAGCGGCAAGCGTAGCGCTCACGGCCCGAGCTGGTACGTGCGACACTGCCGGTGCCGTCGCCAACCCGGCGACGCGCCCGGCGCTCGCGCCGGACTGTTGTCCATGGCGATCGGCCGCGTGGCTGGATGCAGGCATTGGCGACGGCCAGCAATCCGCCGCTCACCATGGCGACTTGCGCTACATACAAATGCATGGCGACCAAGTTTGCGCTGCGGGTGCCTCGGCCCCATCGAGATGCCACACCTGCCGCGTCTTCGCCGGCGCCACGCATGGCGCTCAGCCGCGATGGTACGGGTGTCCGGCAACGATGGTGGTCGCGCGGTACAACTGCTCCGCCAGCAGCAAGCGCACCAGCATGTGCGGCATGGTCAACGGCCCGAGCGACCACACCTGATCGGCGCGGGCCAACACGCCGGGTGCATGCCCATCCGGTCCGCCGACCAGGAACGCCAGGTCGCGTCCCGCCAGGCGCCACCGCCCCAGTTGTTCGGCCAGCGCGGCGCTGGACCAGCTCTGGCCATGGCCGTCGAGCACGACGACATGCGTATCGCGGGTCACCATGGCAAGCATTGCCGCGCCTTCGTCCTGCATGGCACGTGCGTCATCCGCGCCTTTGCCGCGGTGACCGGGTTTGAGTTCCACCAGTTCGAGCGGGAGCTCGCGCGACAGGCGCTTGCGATATTCGGCAAATCCCGCCGCCACCCAACCGGGCATGCGCTCGCCAACCGCGATCAGGCGTGCGTGCATCGCCCACTCACGTACTCAAGCACTCCAGCGTCGGCCAGGCGTCGCGCTGCACACCGGGCATCAGCCCGCCTGCGCCGCATCCGCCTCGCGCTCGCCACCTACGGCCCACAGCCGTTCCAGCCCGTAAAACTCGCGTACACGCGGCAACATGACATGGACGATGACGTCGCCCAGGTCGACCAGCACCCATTCTCCTTCCTGTTCGCCTTCCACCCCCAGCGGCATGACGCCCGCCCGTTTGGCAAAGCGGGTGACTTCATCGGCAATGGACTTGACGTGACGCGCCGACGTGCCCGAGGCAATCACCAGCAAGTCGGCGATGGAAGTGCGCCCGCGCACATCGATCTCGCGCACATCCTTGGCTTTCAGTGACTCCAATGCAGCGATGACCTGCTGCCGGAGCGCGGCAACGGTGACAGTCGAGGGGTTGCGCTGGCTTTTGCTCAAGTGTGCTGGCCTCGGTACGCGGTCGTGGACGGGATCGCGGGCAGTATACCGCCCGCGACTGGCGCGCCTACCCCGGGCTGCGGCACGCGTTTTGCCGGCACGCCGCGTGGTTGGCTCAGCGTGCCACGCGACGGGCAGCGGAAGCCAGCACCGCTACACACGGTCGGAAGCCGACTCAGGCACTGCGCCCGGCCACGATATTCACCGTGATGGCGATGATGAACACGTTGAAGAAAAACGCGATCACGCTGTGCAGCAGCACCACCCGCCGCAGATAGTTGCTGGTGATCTGCACATCGGACACCTGGAAGGTCATGCCGATCACGATGGAAAAATACGCAAAGTCCCAGTAGTCCGGCTTGGGCGTTTCCGGAAATTCCAGCCCGGCATGCTGATCGCCATAGTCGCCGTAGTAGCCGTGCGCGTAGTGGATGGCAAACATGCTGTTGAGAAACAGCCAGCTCAGGATGACGCTGGCCACACCGGTGCCCAGGGACAGCCAGTCGCCGCCTTCGCTTATGTGCAGCGCGTTGGCCAGCGCCACCAGCACCACGGTCGACAGGATGACCCCGCTCCACAACACGCCCCAACGCCCGGTATCCAGCGTCTGCGCGTGCTGGCGCATGTGCTTGGGGGATGAGGTGCTGAACAATCGCGCAAGGACACTCAGGAACACCACCGCGACCAGGTCGAAGGCCAACAACACGGCGTTGGCCACGCGCATGCCGGAAAGGATCAACGCGACACCAATGGCCACGAAGACCACCAGCGCGGCAATCATCCACGGTCGTGTGCGCACGAGTTGCCACGGTGACCAGCGGTGGCCCGGCGGCGGTTTCGCGACACCGGCGGTGTCCCCGGAGTTTGTCTCAGCCATATGCCTTGCTGGCGGCTGGACCGGCCGGCCGGAGCATCGCGGCCACGACAGTTGCATCACGCCCAGCGGACATGGAGCCCTCCCGTCGATCCAGCGCGGCGACCAGTCATGCGGCGATCATACCCAGAGTTTTTTCAAGCGCGCAAATCGTCGAATTCGGGGTGGCGTCGCATCCACGCCGCCGCATAGGAGCACGCGGGCACCACCTTCCAGCCGGCACCGCGTGCCGTCGCCAACGCGTTCTGCACCAACGCCGCAGCAATGCCGTGCCCACGCCATGCCGGCGGCACGCCCGTGTGCTCAATGGTCATGACGCCATCGACGAGGCCGTATTCCAGCACCGACACCGCGCCCTCCACGCGGGCCGTAAAACGCTGTGCGTCACGCTCGTGGGTAACGACGGGAGACATGCTGGTGTGCTCTGCTGGCATTGCAAGAGAATAAGGTCCGCTCGCGGAAAATGCGCGTGAAGGCGGCGCGCCCTGACGTTCGCACGGAATGCATGCCCGACTTGGCATGCTCTGCCAACGTCGAGTCAGCCGGCCATCCACCCACTTCCGCCTGACCCCGCAGGAGAGTCCCGTGAAGAAATCCGCGTCTGCCCACTGGTCCGGCGACATCAACAGCGGCCAGGGCAGTATCTCGACTGAAACCGACGCCCTGCGTGATGTCCCGTATGGCTTCAAGTCCCGCTTCGAAGACGGACCGGGTACCAACCCGGAAGAATTGATTGCCGCCGCGCATGCTGCGTGCTTCTCCATGGCGCTGTCGCTCGGCCTGGGCAGCGCCGGGCTGGTCGCCGAAAGCATCGACACCACGGCAGTAGTGACGCTGGACAAGGAAGGCGACGGCTTCTCGATCACTGCCGTGCATCTCACCTGCAACGCGAAAGTGCCCGAAGCCAGTGCTGCCGCGTTTGCGCAAATCGCGCAGGAGACCAAGCGCGGCTGTCCCGTCTCCAAGGTACTCAGGGCCACGATCACCCTCGACGCCACGCTGGACAACTGAGCAAGCTTGCGCCGCAGAATGCTGAACCACACCAGCTGCGCCTGGACCGCACCCACAGGCGACGCGAATGCCACACGCTGCAAAGCAGCGGGCAATCGACGTGGGCGGCCGGCATTGACAGTCACACGCCGGCGCGAAGCAACTCAGCGCCGGTAGGCGGACAACAGACCGGGATCGCTGAACAAGCCGGCGGGTAGCAGATAACGCGGATCGCGCCCGGCCGCCAGCAGTTCCCGGATACGCGTGGCGGAAATTTCCAGCGGGGTTACCGCCAGACGGATCACCTTGCCGGCCGGCAACTCGTGCAACGCCGCAGGTGCACTGACGCGCCGCCCTGCCACTTCGCGTTCCAGTTCGGCGGGCAGCGTCGCGGATATGCCGGGGCGACTGAGCACGCCAAGATGGGCAAACGCGAACAGTTCGCGCCAGCGATGCCAGGTCGTCAGGTTGGCAAACGCATCGGCGCCGAGCAGCAGCGTCAATGGGCGCGTGCCGTGCTCGGCGCGCAAGTCGCGCAACGTATCCACCGTGTACGACGGGCCGCTGCGGGCCAGCTCACGCACGTCCAGATGCAGGCGTGACTGGCCCCGCAGCGCGGCGCGCAGCATCGCTACCCGCTGTTCGGCGTTGGCGATTGGCGGCGGGCGATGCGGCGGAACGCTGGCCGGCAGCAGGCACACGTCGGCGTCGAGCAACTCGGACGCTTCCCAGGCCACGCTCAGATGCCCGAGATGGACCGGGTCGAACGTGCCGCCGAAGATCGCCAGCGGGCGCTG
>DAITPL010000020.1:0-27537 GCA_036833615.1 Rhodanobacter sp. | reverse complement strand
ATCGCGGCGACCAGGCGCTCGGCTTCGCGCCACGGGTTGCCAACCTCGCGTCCCTTGACCATGCGGTCGACACGGCCGGCGCGGGCCAGGCAACGCAACCAGTGCTCGCGCGGCGCGCGGCGCAAGGCTTGCCGAAACAGGCTTTCGCGCGTGGCAAACAAACGTTCCGTGCGCAATTGCGCATTGAGGTCGCGCGCGTTCGCCAGGCGCAATGCCAGCTGCAGTTGATTGACCAGCCAGCCCAGCAGCGCCAGCAGTTCGTCCCCTTCGGCCCGCAAGCCGGCGAGGATGCGCAGCGCGCGCGCGCCATCGCCGCTGAACGCGGCATCGGTGAGTTTGAACACGTCGTAGCGTGCGCTGTCGGCCACCAACGCTTCCATCTCGGTGACATCGACGCGGCCTGCGCCATGCAGCACGACGAGCTTGTCGACCTCTTGTGCCGCGGCCAGCAAATTGCCTTCGACGCGCTCGGCCAGCAGTGCAATCGCGTCGGGGGTGGCGGACAAACCGCGTGACGCCAGACGGGCGCCAATCCATGCCGGCCAGCCATCCGGCCGTGGCGCGTTGAACACCACCATGACCCCGGCGGCATCGAGCTTGCGGCTCCACGCCGCATCGTGCTTGTTGCTCCACTCCATCGCAGTGATCAGCAAGGTCACGTCCGGTGGGGGATCGGCGCAGAAAGCCGTGATCGCCTTGGCCCCTTCGGTGCCGGCGCGGCCGGTCGGCAGGCGCAGATCGAGCAACCGCCGCGAGGCAAACAGCGACATGCCGGCGGCGGCCCGGGCCAAGTCGTTCCAGTCGAAATGCTGCCCCACTTCCAGCACTTCGCGCTCGCTGTAACCAAGCGCCTTCGCCCTGGCGCGCAGCGCATCGGCCGCCTCCAGCACCAGCAGCGGTGCGCCGGCAAGCAGATAGACCGGCGCCAGCGAGTCGGCCCCAAGCGCCTTCTGCCACTGGCCGGCCGCCATCGGCATCAGGGCTTTGCCGTGGCCGCCGGTGGGTGGGTAGCGGCCGCCTGCAGGCGGAACAGGATGGCCTGTACCATGTCGTCGTTCAGGCTGCGCTGAATCTCCTGCATCTGCGACTCGGTGCCTACCGCGTTGCTCGCGTCGTAGCTGTACTCGCGCGACATGTCGATGCGCTGGTGCGGTACCAGCACCTGCCCGGTCGCACTGGTCACGTCGAACTGCACCTCATAACGCACGGCAAATTCGCTGATGCGCGAATAGCCACCTGCGCTCACCGTATCGGAGCCGAATGCCGCCACCGGCACCCGCAACTCGGCGATGCCGGGGCCGCCGGCATCTTCCACCGTGGCACCGGAGGTTTGCAGTGCGCGCGCCAGATGTCGCTGCAACGTGCTGTTGCCATTGACCGTGACGTGCACGCGCTGCATGGATGCCGGCAGCTGCGCGTTCTCGCGCAGATGAAACCCGCATGCGGTCAGTACCAGCGCCAGCGCCAGCAGCAACCCCGCCCGGACCGTTCGACCTGCCTGCATGCGGCTCATGAATTCATCCTGCGACGATGTTGACGATCTTGCCGGGGACCACGATGACCTTGCGCACGGTCAGGCCTTCCAGAAAACGTGTCACTTGCGGCTGCGCCAGCGCCAAGGCCTGCGCGTCATCCTTCGCGGCGTTCGCCGCCAGTTCGATGGTAGCGCGCAGCTTGCCGTTGATCTGCACGGCAAGTTTCAGCGTATCGCGCACGAGCGCGGTTGCATCCACCCGCGGCCACGGCTGATCCTCCAGCACGCACGGCGCATGGCCAAGTGCCTGCCACAGGGCGTGGCTGATGTGCGGCACCACCGGATTGAGCAACAGCACCATCGCCTCCAGCGCTTCATGCCGTACCGCCCGCCCCTGCTCGCTCTGATCGGTGAACTTGTTCAACGCGTTCAACAATTCCATCAACGCGGCAATGGCCGTGTTGAACGCGTGGCGGTGACCGAAGTCGTTGCTGACTTTCTGGATGGTTTCGTGCAGCTGGCGGCGCATGGCCTTCTGGCTGGTATCCAGCGCGGACGGATCGACCAGCGGATGCTCGGGGCTGGCCGCGTGCGTCGTCACCTCGCGCCAGAAACGCTTGAGGAAGCGCGCCATGCCCTCGACGCCGGCTTCGCTCCATTCCAGCGACTGCTCCGGCGGCGCGGCAAACATCGAGAACAGGCGCACGGTGTCGGCGCCGTATTTGTCGACCATGGTCTGCGGATCGATGCCGTTGTTCTTGGACTTGGACATCTTCTCGGTGCCGCCGATCTGCACGGCCTGGCCATCGGCGTGCAGCACTGCGCCCGTTACCCGGCCACGTTCATCACGCTGCACGTCGACGGCGGCCGGATTGATCCAGTCCCGCGTGCCATCGGCGTTGTCGCGATAAAACGTCTCGGCAATCACCATGCCCTGGCACAACAGGTTCTGCGCGGGCTCGTCGCTGCTGACCATGCCGGCGTCGCGCATCAGCTTGTGATAGAAGCGGAAATACAATAAATGCATGATGGCGTGTTCGATGCCACCAATGTACTGATCGACCGGCAGCCAGTAGTTCGCCCGCGCGTCGATCTGCGCGTTCGCGCCCGGGCTGGTGTAGCGCGCGTAATACCAGCTCGATTCCATGAAGGTATCGAACGTGTCGGTCTCGCGCTCGGCGGGACCGCCGCATTGCGGGCAGGTGGTCTGGCGCCACTCGGGATCGGACTTGATCGGCGACTGCACGCCGCTGAACGCCACGTCTTCGGGCAACACCACCGGCAACTGCTCTTCCGGCACCGGCAGCGCCCCGCACGCGGAACAGTAGATCACCGGGATCGGGCAGCCCCAGTAGCGCTGGCGACTGACGCCCCAATCGCGCAAGCGCCAATTGACCCGACGCTGGCCTTGGCCGGCCTGTTCCAGCCGCTGCGCGAGTGCCGCGAATGCCGCATCGAAGTCCAGGCCGTCGTACTCGCCGGAGTTGATCAGGAAACCATGCTCGGTGAACGCCTCGCCGGCGACGATCCGGTGCTCGAACGCCTCGATCACGCGCACTGCGGATGCCGTGTCGTACGCATCGGTGGCTTCGCCGCGCAATGCCGCGTGCGTGGGATTGGCGCCGGCACCCTGACCAAGATCGTGATGCACCTCGCGCGCCGCATCGAGCACGGAGCGGTCGACCACCACCATCTTCACCGGCAGGTGGTATGTCTGCGCAAACGCGGCATCGCGCTCGTCGTGGCCGGGTACCGCCATCACCGCACCGGTGCCGTAGCCCATCAGCACGAAGTTGGCGACCCAGATCGGCAACGCCTCGCCAGTCAGCGGGTGGGTCGCGCGCAGGCCGGTATCCATGCCGCGCTTGTCCTGGGTCTCGAGCTCGGCCTCGGACACCCCACCATGTTTCAGTTCGGCGAGAAACGCGGCCAGTTGCGGGTTGCCCTGCGCGGCTTTCAGCGCCAGCGGATGTTCGCCGGCAATCGACAGAAAGGTGACGCCATACAAGGTATCGGGGCGTGTGGTGAACACCGTGAGCGGATCGGCTTCGCCGTCGACGGCGAAGCGTACCTCCAGGCCTTCGCTGCGACCCAGCCAATTGCGCTGCATGGTCTTGACCGCATCGGGCCAGCCCGGCAACTGGTCCAGGCCGTCCAGCAGTTCCTGGGCGTAGTCGGTGATCTTCAGGAACCACTGCGGGATCTCGCGCTTCTCCACCACCGCACCGGAGCGCCAGCCGCGACCGTCGATCACCTGCTCATTGGCCAGCACGGTGTTGTCCACCGGGTCCCAGTTCACCACCGCATTCTTGCGGTACGCCATGCCCTGCTTCAGCAACCGGGTGAACATCAACTGTTCCCAGCGGTAGTAGTCGGGGCGGCAGGTGGCGAACTCGCGGCTCCAGTCGATCGCGTAGCCCAGCGACTTGAGCTGACCGCGCATGTGCTCGATGTTGGCGTAGGTCCACTTGGCCGGCGCGGTCCGGTGCTTGATCGCGGCATTCTCGGCCGGCAAGCCAAACGCGTCCCAGCCCATGGGTTGCAACACGTTCTTGCCGTTCATGCGCTGGTAGCGACTGATCACGTCGCCAATCGTGTAGTTGCGCACGTGGCCCATGTGCAGCGCGCCGGAAGGATAGGGCAGCATCGACAGGCAGTAGAACTTCGGGCGCGCAGCGTCTTCTCCGGCCACATAGGCGTGGTGCGCATTCCAGTACGCCTGTGCGGCTGCCTCCACCACTTGCGGGCGATAACCTGACTCGGTGGTATCCGCTTCGGCGGAGTTCGGGGCTTGCGTGTCGTGCATGATGATGTTGCCGTGATCGATGGGTACCGCGCGGCGCGGGTACGTCGCGCTGAACGCAGCAGCCTAGCCCAGCGCGCGCCGGGCGCCAAGCGTTGCGACGCGAACGGGTGCACTCACCGGGCCGGACACACCGCGTCTTGTCCGGCGCTCAAGGCCCGTGCCACGACGGCCATCTGTGCCGCCAGCGCGGCAACTGCCCGCTGATGCCCTTGCACCAGCGCCGCGTAACCCGGATCGACCGTCTGCCGCACGCTGCTGGCACACGTCAGCGCAGCAGTGCGAGTGCCGTTGACGACCCGTACATTCCAGGTGCCGGCGATCAGCGCATAGCTGCCTGGCTGCGAATCGAAGCGGTGCACATCCAGTTTGATGCGCAGGCGCGGTTGGTCGTTGTCGGGCAGGCCGCTGGCGTCGCGGCCGGGCAGCGCACGCACGAGATCGGCCGCCAGTGCACTGCGCAGTTCGTCGCCCAGCGGCGCGATCCAGCGCTCGCCATTCAGCAGCAACATGCCTTGGGCACCGTCACGCACCACCAGCTGCGGTTGATCGACTTGTGCCGGCAGGCTGACCGGCAGCACTTCGAACGGCAGCACGGTCGACCCGCGCTGCGCTGTACCGGATGGGTCGAGCGCTGCAGTAGCCGGTGCGATCAAGGTGTAGTAATGCAGCGGCGCCGATGCACACGCGCCCAACGCGAGTGCGCCGATGCCGGCGAACCAGAGTGCAGCAACACGAATCATGGCTTGCTCCCTTGCGGTGGTGCCGACACCGACGGCACTGGCGTTGCAGCCTTGGCATCGGCCTTGCGGCCGCGGAGCAACGCCTCGGGATGCCCGCTCAGATAATCGCTGAGCACACGTAGCGAACGCGCCATGCGTTGCAGCTCCTGCAGCGTCCCGCCGAGGTTTTGCTGCAGCGGTGAATCACCGGACAACGCCGCGTCGGCCGCGCCCATGGTCTGCTGCACGCCCTGCAGCGTGGTCTTGAACTCGGGCAGGGTCTGTCCATTCACCTGCTTGAGCGTGGCATTCAGGCTACTCAGGGTCTGATCGAGATTCCGGCCGATGCTGTCGAACGGCACTTTGCCGAGCTGGTCGACAATATCCGCCAGCTGCTCCTGCAACTTGTCGAAGCTGCCTGGCACGGTGGGGATGGTCAGTGGCCTGGCGGCGGGATCAAATGCCACCTTCGGTGCGTGCGGCACGAAATCGAGTGCCACGTACAACTGCCCGGTGAGCAGGTTGCCCGCGCGTGCCTGCGCCCGCAGGCCGTGCTCGATCAGCCGCCCCATCAGGTGCGCAGGATCGGCGTGACCACCGTTGGCCCTGGCCAGCGCCTCGAGCTTGTCATACGCACTGCCCAGACGGTGCGGGTAGACGACCGCGCCAACGAGTACCGGAAAGCGCTGCTTCTGCTGATCGTAGTCAAGCCGGATCGACACCACCTTGCCAATGGCAACGCCGAGAAATTCCACCGGCGCATCCACCGCGAGCCCCCGCACAGACTGCTCGAAACGCATGCGCAGGTACTGCGGCGGTCCTGCCGGCGGTGCCATCGCGGTGGCCTGGTCGCCAAACAACTGAAACTCTGACTGTTCCGGTGCGCGTGTGAGGTCATGTGGCCCGGGTGGATCCTGAAACGCCACACCACCAGCCAGCACGGTGGCCAGCGACTGGGTATTGAGCTTCAGCCCGTTCGCGCCGATGGAAACATCCACGCCGCTGGCGTTCCAGAACCGGGTGGATCGGGTCACGAACACGTCGTTCGGCCCGTCGATGAAAATATGCAGGGAGACGCCCTTGCCATCCTTGTCCAGTTGATAGGACACCACGCGCCCGACCTGGATGCGCCGGAAATACACCGGCGAGCCGATATCCAGCGAACCAAGGTCATCGGTATGCAGCATGAAGCCGCGACCAGGCGCACCGTAACTTACCGCTGGCGGAATCTCCAACCCGGTGAAGTTGTCGGCGACGGTGTCCGACTCGCCGACATCCGCACCGATGAACGCGCCCGACAACAGCGTATCGATGCCCGATACGCCGCCCAAACCCACCCGTGGGCGCACCACCCAGTAGCGCGTGCCTTCGGTCGCGAATTTCTCCGCACTTTTCTCCAGCGCCACTTTCACCAACACCCGACTGCGATCCTCGCTCAGGCTGATCTTGCGGACGTGGCCAATCACCACGTTCTTGTATTTCACCGGCGTCTTGCCGGCGTCCAGGCCTTCGGCGCTCTGGAAACTGATGGTGATCTCCGGGCCCGCCTGCAACCAGTTGTTGACCACCAACGCGAGCCCGACCAAGGCGGCCAGGGCCGGAACCAGCCAGATCAGCGATGCATGCGAACGCCGCCGTACCACCACCGGCAACGGCAAGGAGTTCCCGGGCGCAGAGTCCGGATTGTCTTCACTCATCGGTAGCCCTGCCATCCCAGATCAGTCGGGGATCAAAACTCATTGAAGCGAACATGGTCAGCACCACGGTAAGACCGAAAAAGATCACCCCGGGCAACGGCTCGACGCGACTCAACACGTTGAAGCGCACCAACCCGCTGAGCAACGCCACGACAAACACGTCCAGCATCGACCAGTAGCCGATCAGCTCCACGAACCGGTACAGCTTCGCACGTTGCATTGGCGCCCAGCCACTATGACGCTGGCTGCTGGTGAGCAACGTCGCCAGCACGGTGAACTTGAGCATCGGCACCACGAGGCTGGCGCAGAACACGATCACCGCCAGCCCCGGCGACCCGTTCACCCACAACTCCACCACGCCGCTGATGATGGTGTTGTCGTCGACGTCGTTCAAGCTGGCCGTGCGCATGATCGGCAACACGTTGGCCGGGATGTACAGGAGGAACGCGGCAAGCAGCAGCGCCCACGTGCGGGCGAAGCTGGCACTCTTGCGTCGCCGCAGTGTCGCGCCGCAGCGTGGACAGGCCATGGCATCGTCCACGCCGTCGCCGTCCAGCCGGGCATTGTCCGCCACGTTGCGACACACCAGCCCGCACACGCCACAGCCAATCAGGCCCAGGTCGATGGCCCGCGGCAACGCGCTCATGTCGCGTCCCGCTCGGGCATGTCCCACAGCTCGCGCAAATCCACACCGGAAAACAGCGTGATCAACACGGTCAACGCGGCATAGGCATAGATACCCGGATCCGCCACCACCTCGAAGTAGAGATGCGCCTTGACGATCGACACCAGCGCGCCAAGCACAAACACCTCGCTCATCGTCCACGGGTTCACGTGATGCAGCAGCACCATCAGCCGCGCAAATCCCGGTGCCCGTACGCCGAGGCGCGCAAACCAGAGCAGCCAACCGAGCAGCAGCATCTTGAGCAATGGAAAAAAGAACAGCGTGGCCGCGGTGATCACCGCCACGACCGCGGCATCCTCATGCCACATGGCGATGATCATGCCCCACAACGTCACGCCGTTGTATTGCCCGTTGAGGCCCAGCGTGACGATCGGCCAGACATTGGCCTGCACGAACAGCAGCAGCGCGGTCAGCACCAGCGCCAGCAGCACCGCCGGATTCAACCACTGGTAGCGCTCGAGCTCGCACCGGCAGCGTGGGCATTCCGCCACCTCACCGGGCGCCAGCCGGCAGCGACGATAAACCGTGTCGCAATACTTGCAGATCACCAGTTGTTCCGGCGTACCGGTATCCATGCCAGCAGTGCCATTCGGCGCAAGCGATGTGGCCAATTCTCGCAAATCTGAGGTTACGGCGCTGAACCGCACACGACCGGCTTGATATGCTGGGCAACGCCCTGATCTGCATCGGGTCCGCCCAAAGGAGTCGCTCGTGACTGAAGCTGCCGCCGTGTCCCATGTATTTGATGTGACTGATTCGACCTTCGAAACCGACGTCGTGCAGGCATCAATGACCACACCGGTGCTGCTCGATTTCTGGGCGGCCTGGTGCGAGCCGTGCAAGACCCTCGGGCCGATCCTGGAAAAGCTCGCCACCGAATACAACGGCGCGTTTCGCCTGGGCAAGGTCGATGTGGAAACCCAGCAGGAACTCGCCGGCATGTTCGGCATTCGCAACATACCCACCGTGGCGCTGGTGAAAGATGGGCAACCGGTGGACGGTTTTTCCGGTGCATTGCCGGAAGGCCAGGTGCGCGAGTTCCTGCAACGCCACGTGCAACCGCTGGCGGCCGCACCCGCCGCTGACCAAGCGAGCGCCGATGCCGCTCCGGAAACCCCCGAGCAAGCCATTGCACGCTTGCAGCAGGAGCTCGCCGGCAGCCCGGAAAACCCCGAACTCAAGCTTTATCTCGCCCAATCCCATCTGCACGCCGGACAAATCAGCGAAGCCGAAGCCGCACTCGACTCGCTGCCGATCAACCTTGCCACCGACGCCCGCACCGTCCGTCTGCGCAGCGCGCTGGACCTGGCCCACACCCTGGCGGACGCACCATCACTGGCCGAGTTGCAGCAACGCGTTCAGGCCGATGGTGCCGACTGGGCCGCCCACGACCTGCTCGGCGTGCGACTGCTGCTCGAAGGCGATGCCGAAGCCGGGCTGGAGCAATTCCTGCTGATTTTGCAAAAAGCCCGCGACTGGAACGATGGCCAGGGCAAGAAACGACTGCTGGCGGCTTTCGCCACGCTTGAAGACGCCGACCTGGTGGCCCGCTATCGGCGCAAGATGGCGTCCATGTTGTTCTGACCCGGCCTGCTCGACGACCTGCGGACGGGCTTCAGCCATGATGCCCATGCAGTGCCCCAACAGGAACATCGCCACTGCAATCACTGACACCAGACCGGACTCCGAAACCCGTGCGCACCTCCACCTTCCGCCACCTGATGAACGTGTGGCCACCGTTCCTGTGCAATTCCATCCACGTGCAATCGGTGAGCGCCGACTGGAGCGAGGTACAGGTGGTACTGCGGCTGCGCCCGTGGAACCGGAATTACGTGCGCAGCCAGTTTGGCGGCAACCTGTTCGCGATGACCGATCCGTTCTGGATGCTGCTGGTGATGCACCAGCTTGGCAACGACTACTACGTGTGGGACAAGGCTGGCGCCATCGACTTCGTGGCCCCGGGGTACGAAAACGTCTACGCCCATTTCAGGCTGGAGCCGGCCGTAATCGAAGAGCTGCGCGCGGCGGCAGCGGGTGGTGGAAAAGTGCTGCGCTGGTTCGAGACCAAAGTGACCACTGCTTCCGGCAAGGTCATCGCGGTGGTACGCAAGCAAATCTACGTACGCCTGAAGCCAAAGGCACGCTGAGCGGCTGCCGGGCCGGCAACGCCGGTCAACGCCTGTACTCCGCTCAAGTCGGCCAAGTCATCCATTGACCCGGCACGCGTTGCAGACCGCCACCAACCATGCAGGGCGGGCACTGCCCGCCAGCTTCCGACGCGCCGCCACATGCTGCGCAAGAGCGGCGGGCAGTGCCCGCCCTGCACGCAGGGTCGGTGCGCAGGGGCCACCGTCTCGGACCGGAAGGTATGGCGCGCGATCTGGTTCACGGCCCAGCGAACTGGTGTTGCACGACCATCGCCGCATCGTCAACGGCCAAGCTGAAGAAGCGCCCGCACGCCTCCGTACAGCAACGCGGGGCACGGCTGGCATACTGCGCAGCTGTGTATGGCTCAGACTGAATCATGACCTTGCTGGACTACATGCGCGCACGCATCCGTACGCTGGACCCGGGTTGCTTTGCCCTGGTCATGGCGACCGGCATCGTCTCCATCGATGCCCAGCAACACGCCATGCCACGGCTGGCACGCGCGCTGTTGGCGTTGAACATCGTGGCGTATGCGGTGTTGCTGGTACTGACCGGCCTGCGCATTGCCAGCGCGTGGCGCGAGCTGCGGGCCGACTTCACCAATCCGGCCCGGGGCGCGGGCTTCCTGACTTTTGCCGCAGGCAGTTGTGTCCTGGCCAGCCAGTGTCTGCTGGTGGTGTCCTGGCCGACGTGGGCTGGCATCCTGACCGTGGCCGGCGCCATCGGCTGGGCAGTCGTGCTGTATCTGTTTCTGTTGGCGGTGATCACAGCGGAAAACAAACCGGAGTTTGCGCAGGGTATCAACGGCGGCTGGCTGGTGGCGGTGGTGGCAACCCAGGGGCTGGCGGTGGCCTTGACCTTGCTGGTGGCCAACGGCGGTACGGCGTTTACCGGCTTCTGGCTGTTCATTGCGCTGTGCCTGTTCATGGTCGGCGACGCGTTGTATCTGATCCTGATCACGTTGATCGCCTACCGGTTGCTGTTCCTGTCACTGACCCCGCGCCAGTTCAGCGCACCGTACTGGATCAACATGGGCGCACTGGCGATCACCACACTGGCCGGTGGCTTGCTGATCGTGCACATCCCGCAGCAGCACGCACTGGCCGACCTGGTGCCGTTCGTCAAAGGCTTCACGCTGTTCTTCTGGGCCACGGCAACGTGGTGGGTGCCGCTGTTGCTGGCGCTGGAAATCTGGCGACGGGTACGTCACCACCAGCCGTGGCGCTATGAGGTGGCGGACTGGAACATCGTGTTCCCGCTGGGCATGTACACGGCGGGCACGTATACCCTGGGACGCGTCCTGGGCCTGGATTTGCTGCAGACCGCGCCAGCCACCGGGGTCTACATCAGCTTGCTGGCCTGGGCGCTGGTGGCGCTTGGTGCGCTGCTGCGCCGGTCCGGCGCGCTCACCCCAGCCGGACGCGACCGTCACCTAGAATGACGCATTCCGCTCACAGTATCCTTCATCACCCGGACCATCCATGCCATCTCTGCGCATCAAGCGTTACCTGCTGACCGGACTGCTTACATTCATTCCGTTGTGGGTGACCTGGACCGTGTTCAAGCTGGTGCTGGGCATGCTCGCCGGCATCGGTGCACCCATGGTGGGCGGATTGCTCGGCGCGCTCGCGCTGGTGGCGCCGCGCACCGCCGAGACCTTCAATACGGCATCGATCACGTTTCTGATCGCACTGGTGCTGACCCTGGGCGCGCTGTACGTGCTCGGCGCGCTCGCCAACCGGGTGATCGGGCAGCGCTTCATCACCGCGTTCGATGGTTTGCTTGCGCGCATCCCGGTGGTGCAGACGATCTATGGCGGCACCAAGAAGCTGATGGCGGTACTGCGCAACAAGCCATCCGGCGTGCAACGCGTGGTGCTGGTGGAATTTCCACGTCGCGGCATGAAGGTCGTCGGCTTTGTCACCCGGGTCATGACCGAGGATGGCACCGGCCGAGAGATGGCAGCGGTATTCATTCCGACCACGCCCAACCCCACGGGCGGTTACCTGGAAGTGGTGCCACTGGACGAACTCACCCCAACCGACTGGACCATGGATCAGGCGATGGCGTTCATCATCTCCGGCGGCGCCGTGGCGCCCGATACCCTGCCCGCCTCGCCGCACCCATCCATTGACCTCACGCCGTAGGTGCGCACCCGGTGCGCGAAGGACCCGGGATCCGCAAACGACCTTCGGCATCGGGTCGCGCCTGCCGTGACCACCAGTTGAGGCTTGCCATGTACCGATTGCCGTTGCTGATCCTGCTGGGAGTCGTCACCATGACTGCACAGGCCACCGCACCCGACGCCGCCTGGATCACCCCGGCCGAGACGGCACAGTTTCGCACCACGCCAAGCTATGCCGATACGCTGGCCTACCTGCGACGCCTGCAGCAAGCCGCACCCGGCACGATCCGCGTGGAGACATTCGGCACCACGCCGCAAGGCCGTCCGCTGACCGTGGTGATTGCCAGCGCCGATGGCACATTTGACCCACCTGCGGCACGGATCGCCGGGAAACCGGTGGTATTGGTGCAAGCCGGCATCCACCCGGGCGAGATCGAGGGCAAGGACGCCGGGTTGATGTTGTTGCGCGATATCGCCATCACCGGCAAGTACCCGCACCTGCTTGACCATCTGGTGCTGGTGTACATCCCGGTATTCAGCGTGGACGGCCACGAAAATTCGTCGCCGTATCACCGCATCAACCAGAACGGCCCCGAAAGCATGGGCTTCCGCGGCCAGGCACAGTACCTCAACCTGAATCGTGACTACGTCAAGGCCGACGCGCCGGAAATGCGGGCGTGGCTGAAGCTGTGGCAGACCTGGCTGCCGGACTTCCTGATCGACGTGCACACCACCGACGGCGCCGACTACCAATACGACCTCACCTGGTACACCGAAGACCCGCACAAGCTCGACCCGGCGGTGAGCGCGTGGCAGCACGACGCAATCGTCAACCACGCGCTGCCAGCGTATGCAAAGCGCGGGCATCTCGCCTCGATCTATCTGGAGTTCAAGGACGGTCGCGACCCGCGCCAGGGGATCGAGAACTTTGGTTCCGGCCCGCGCTTTTCCACTGGCTACGCCGCGCTGCAAAACCGTCCCGCGCTGCTGATCGAGACGCACATGCTGAAACCGTACGCCAACCGCGTGCACGCCACCTACGATCTGGTCGAGCTGATGCTGGAACAGGTCAACCGGCACCCGGCCGCCCTGCTCGCCGCCACCACGCAGGCTGACGCCGCTACCGTCGCCCGCGCCGGGGCGATCGGGGCGCATGTGCCATTGACCTTCAAGCTCGATCCGCAACCGACGAAGTTCGAACTTGAGGGCTATGCGTTCACGCTGAGCCACAGCGACATTTCCAACAGCAGCTGGATCCGGTACGACCCGCACCAGCCAAAGACCTACACCATCGACAACTGGAACGGCCTGCTGCCGGAGCTGACCATCACGCCGCCGGCCGCTTACGCGGTGCCCGCCCAGTGGACGGCGATCATCGACAAGCTCGATGCACACGGCATCGCCTACCAGCGCACCGGGCAGTCGCTGAAGATCGACGCCGAGGGCTATCAGCTCGACGCTCCGCGCTGGGCCGACAAGCCGTTCGAAGGCCACCTGATGCTGCGCGATTTCACCGTGCACACGCTGCCACGCGAAGTCACCCTGCCACCGGGCTCGGTGATCGTGCCGCTGGATCAGCGCGCCGCCAACGTCGCCATCAATCTGCTCGAACCGCAGGCGCCCGATTCGCTGCTGCACTGGGGTTACCTCGACGCGATCTTCGAGGCCAAGGAGTACGGCGAACCTCGTGTGGTGGAACAGCTGGCGCGCACGATGCTGGCGCAGAACCCGGCGCTCAAGGCCGGGTTCGACCGTCGACTGCGTGACGATCCGGCGTTCGCCGCCGACCCCGCTGCGCGCTTGCAGTTCTTCTTCAGCCGCTCGCCCTGGTACGCCGCGCAGCAGGTTGGCAATTACCCGGTGCTGCGACTGGATACCGCGCAACTGCGGAGTTTGCGGGCGAACCTGCCGGGCACTGCCAGCAGTGCCAACCCTTGACCTTCGACATGGTCTGACCCGTCGCGTTCGGAAACCGGCGAAACCGCAGCCGCTTGCGTTGCCACCGTCCACGCTCCTAACGTTCGACCGGCAGGGCTGCAGCGAGGGCCTTCGACAGCAACCAGTGACTTCACCGTATCCGCCCCAAGGGCGATCTTATCCACAAAAGGCATTCCCAATGACCAAGCAGTATCTGCAGCCCCTGACTCTGGCGGTCGGCGTGGCGCTGTCGTTGACCGCCTGCGGCAAGCAGGATTCGACCCCGGCCACCGCGCCGACCAGCAACGCCAGCGTCGCCCCGGCTGCCAGCAGCACGACCGCCACCGCAGACGCAGGCAAGCGCATCTTCGACGTCAGCGAGCTCGACCCCACACTCAACGCCTGCCAGGATTTCAACGGCTTCGTCAACGCCAAGTGGGTCGCCGCCAATCCAATTCCCGCCGATCACACCAGTTGGGGCGCGTTCAACCAGCTGGCCGAGGACAGCCTGAACGTGCAGCACGCCATCGTCGATGCCGCCGCCAAAAACGTCGCGCAGGCGCAGGCCGGTTCCATCGAACAGAAGATCGGTTACCTGTTCCAGTCCGGCATGGACGAGGCGGCCATTGGCCAAGCCGGGTTCGACCCGATCAAGCCCAAGCTCGACGCCATCGCCGGCTTGAAAAACAGCGACGACGTGGCCGACTACATCACCCGGAGCTACGTCGACGGTGACGGCCAGGTGTTCCAGTTCGGCTCCAACGCCGACTTCCAGCACGCGGACAGGCAGATCGCGTACGCCTATGAATCCGGTCTGGGACTGCCGACCAAGGACTACTACAGCGACGCGAAGTACCAGGACATTCGCGATGCCTACATTGCCTACATCGCCAAGGCGCTGGAACTGACCGGCGTGGCCGCGGCCGACGCGCGGCAGCAGGCCGACGACGTGCTGGCGTTCGAGACCCAGCTGGCCGCCGCCTCACTGGCACCAGTCGAGGAGCGCGACCCGAAGAACCAGTACCACTTCGTCACCGTCAAGCAAGCCGACCAGACCACCCCACATTTCGACTGGGGCAAGTTCTTCGCGGCCCAGGGCGTGACAATCGACAAGGGCTTCTCGCTGTCGCAGCCGAAGTTCTTTGCCAAGTTTGACCAGCTGCTGGCCGAGGCGCCGATCGCCCAGTGGCAGGCCTACCTGCGCTTCCACACCATCGACGATGCCTCGCCGTACCTGAGCAAGCCGTTCGAGGACAACAAGTTCGCGTTCTACGGCAAGACCTTGTCCGGGCAGCCCGAACAGCAGGTGCGCTGGAAGCGGGTGTTGCGCGCGGTCAACCGCTCGCTGGGCCAGGCCCTGGGCCAGCTTTACGTGGCCAGGGAATTCACGCCCGCGGCCAAGGCCCGCGCGCAGGAGCTGGTCGACAATGTGCGCAATGCGCTGAAGGCGCGCATCCAGAACCTGGACTGGATGAGCGACGAGACCAAGGCCAAGGCGATCGCCAAGTGGGACAAGTTCCTGCCGAAGATCGGCTATCCGGACAAGTGGCGCGACTGGACCGGCCTGGACATCACCGCCGACAACTACTACGCCAACGTCGTGGCAGCCAGGAAATTCAACTACGACTACGACATTGCCAAGATCGGCAAGCCGACCGACCGCAAGGAGTGGGGCATGACCCCGCAGACGGTCAACGCCTACTACAACGCGACCGACAACACGATCAACTTCCCGGCCGCGATCCTGCAGCCGCCATTCTTCGACGCCGAGGCCGACGATGCGATCAACTACGGCGGCATCGGCGCCGTGATTGGCCATGAAGCCAGCCACGGCTTCGATGACGAGGGCAGCCAGTTCGACGGCGACGGCAACAACGTGAACTGGTGGAGCAAGGCCGACCGCGTCAAGTTCGACGCGCGTACCGCCAAGCTGGTGCAGCAGTTCAACGACTACACGCCAATCAAGGACCGGCCCGATGCGCACGTCAACGGCAAGTTGACCCTGGGCGAGAACATCGCCGACCTGGGCGGTTTGAACGTGGCCTATGACGCGCTGCAGGTGGCACTGAAGCAGCATCCGGCCGAAGCCGGCAAGCGAATCGATGGTTACACCCAGGACCAGCGTTTCTTCCTCAACTGGGCCCGCGTATGGCGTGGTGCCACGCGTGAGAAGCAGGAACTGCTGCGCCTCAACACCGACCCGCACGCGCCCATGGCACTGCGTGCGATTGGTGCGCCGTCGAACATGGCCGCCTTCGCCGCCGCGTTCCAGTGCCAGCCCGGCGATGCCATGGTACGGCCCGCCGACAAGCAGGTACGGATCTGGTAACCCGTCAACACACGCCGCCGTTCCGGCGGCCGGAAGCCAAGGCCCCGCATGCAAATGCGGGGCTTTTTTTTGGGATCGTGGCCCGCCCGTGCTTACCTCCGACTAACAAGGGTATTGCAAATCATTCGCATTAAAAATAAGGTGTGCCCCTGTTGCGGCTGCCCGGCTTGGCCTTCCATCGGTAGCACGGCATGGCATCGATCCGGGTTCGACACGAGTCGGTCGGCCCTTCCGCAGTCGGCAACTGCGCCGCGGGTGGCCGCGCGACGACCTGCATCCGGTCGCCGCGAAACGGTGCATGTATGCGTCAACTCCATCGGGTCCGGCCGACTCGACACCATTCATCGCACGGAATCCTCATGGCAGCCATCACCTCCCGCAAACATCCGCTCAAGCGCCGGGAGTCACAGTCGCCTGGCGCCAGGCTGACGGCCGCCACCTTGTTCACCAGTCTGGCCCTGGCCTTGCCCGCGACGGCCGCAGACATTGCCACAACGCCCGCTGCGGAACCACAGATCGCCGATGCCAAGAGCCTGCCGATGGTCAACGTCGTGGGCACCGCCGGCGGCGACTACCGCATCGACAACCTGTCATCACCGAAATTCACCCAGCCGCTGCTCGACACCACGCAGACGATCAGCGTGATCAGCAAGGAACTGCTCCGGCAGCAAGGCGCCACCACGCTCACCGAGGCCCTGCGCAACAGCCCGGGGGTGGGCACGTTTTACGTTGGCGAGAACGGCGTGACCAGCACCGGTGACGCCATCTCCATGCGCGGCTTCGACACCTCCGGCAGCATCTTCGTGGACGGTGTCCGTGACCTCGCCACGATTTCCCGGGACGTGTTCAACATCGAACAAGTGGAAGTGACCAAGGGCCCGGACGGCACCGAATACGGGCGCACCGCACCGACCGGTGCAGTCAACCTGGTCAGCAAACAGCCACAGCTGCATGACGCGGTCGCCGGCTCGATCGGTTACGGCAGCGGCCAGCGCCAGCGCGCCACGGCGGACTGGAACCGGCGGACAGGAGAAAATGCGGCTTTCCGCCTCAATGTGATGGGCGAGGACAGCGGCGTGGCTGGCCGCCAGCAGGTGGCAAACCGGCGCTGGGGGGTGGCGCCAGCACTTGCTTTCGGTCTGGGCACGGCGACCCGGGTCTATCTCGACTTCCTGCACGTCAAGCAGGCCAACGTGCCTGATGGCGGTGTGGCGACGATTGGGCTGCCCGGCTACAGCAGCCCCGACCCGAGCCGTCCGTTCCTCACCAACGCGCCAAAGGTGGACCCGGACAATTTCTACGGGACCAGCCAGGATCACGATGATGTCCAGTCCGACCTGTTCACCGCGATCTTCGAGCACGATTTTTCCGCGGACCTCACGTTGCACGACACGCTGCGCTGGGGGCGCACGCGGCAGGACTACCTGCTGACCTCGTTCACGGCCACGGCGGCGCACCTGCTGACACCTGACCCCGACGCTCCGGCAACCTGGACCCTGGCCCGCAGCAACCCGACTTTCAAGCGCCAGGCCAACCGGATTGTCACCAACCAGACCAACCTCACCGCCCACTTTGCGACCGGGGCCATTACCCACGACCTGAGCGCCGGCATCGAGCTGACCCGGGAAAAAGCCGCGACCCGCGGCCTGGCTGCGCTCAACGGCAGCGAGTGGCCGGCGGCCAACCTTTACCGGCCCGATGCCAGCGTGGGCGGTCTGGTGTACGGCCCGACCGGTGCCGACAGCAGCGGCGAAACCACCACCACCGCGGCCTACGTGTTCGACACCATGAAGTTTGGCGCGCACTGGCAGCTCAATGCCGGCGCCCGGCTCGACCATTACCGTACGGATTTCCACAGTACCGTGGTCTGCGGCACCCGTAACAACCCGGTCTGTGGCGCGTTGCCGGCCGGCACCATCGTGCCGGGCATAAACACCCAGGTCGCCGACAATCTGCCGAACTACAAGCTCGGCGTGTTGTACAAGCCTGCGGCCAACGGCAGCATCTACGCCAACTTCGCGCTGGCGCAGGAGCCACCTGGTGGCAATACGCTGACCTTCAGCAGCGCAGCCAACAGCCTGGACAACCCAAACATCGATCCGCAAAAAGCGCGCACCGTCGAGGTTGGCGCCAAGTGGGATCTCCTCGGCGAGAAGTTGCTGCTGACCGGCGCGCTGTATCGCACCACGGTCGCCAATCTGCTGGTGCCGGATCAGGTCGATCCAACCGTGTACTACCAGGTTGGCAAGCAGCGCGTACAGGGCGCGGAGATTTCGGCCGTCGGCCGCCTGACCGACAACTGGGCCGTGAGCGCCGGCTACACCGCGATGGACACCAGAGTGCTCAGGGGTGCCGGCGTGACGGCAGATGGTTCCCGCGCGCTGGCCTACACCCCAAAGACAGCCTTCACCGCCTGGACCACTTACCACCTGCCGTCCGGCCTCACCATCGGCGGTGGCGGCCGCTACGCCGGTGAACTCAAACGCGGCACGGACGGTGCCGTGGGCACGCCCGCATTCACCGCGGCGTACTGGGTGTTTGACGCCATGGCAAGCTACCCCGTCAACCGGCACTTCGACCTGCAGTTGAACGTGTACAACCTGTTTGACCGGGAGTATGTCGCGGGAATCAACAAGAGTGGCTACCGTTACACCCCGGCGATACCGCGCTCGGCCATGCTGACGGCCAACTTCCGCTTCTGAGGTTGGCGCCAACGCCGTTCTTCATCCGGAGCAGAGCTCTACAGGATTTCGCCATGCTGCTGCACATCCCCGACGTTCTCGACCGCGAACAAGTCCTGCAGCTGCGTGCAGCGCTCGACGGCGCGGACTGGACCGACGGCCGCGCGACGGTCGGTCCACAGGGGGCCCGGGTGAAGCGCAATCAGCAGTTGCCGGATGCCTCCGCGCTGCGGCACCAGCTCGCCATGACGGTGTTGGCCGCGCTGGCGAAACATCCGCTCTACCACGCGGCCACGTTGCCACTGCGCACCTTGCCGCCAAGATTCAACCGTTACGCGGAAGGCGGCCACTACGGCTTGCACATCGACGGTGCGGTGATGAACCTGGGCAGCGACGCCGGCCAGCTGCGCAGCGACATCTCCTGCACGCTGTTTCTCAACGAGCCGGACCAATACGACGGCGGCGAGCTGATCGTCAGCGACACCTATGGCGAACATGTGGTCAAGCTGCCGGCTGGCGACCTGATCGTCTACCCATCGAGCAGCCTGCATCGCGTCGAACCCGTCACGCGCGGGGCACGACTGGCCGCTTTTTTCTGGGTGCAGAGCCTGATCCGTGACGACAGCCGACGCCAGTTGCTGTTTGCGCTGGATACTGCGATCCAAAGCCTGACCCAATCCGGGGCGGATGCCGCCGCGCTGCTGCAACTGACTGGCGTGTATCACAACCTGTTGCGGCAGTGGGCCGAAACCTGAGCCAGCGCCGCGGTGATGGTTTCCCCCGTTCGCCCCGTTCGCCGCAGCAAGTGTTCCCAGTACGCGCTGCACAGCGGATAATCGGCAACCCGCCGCTACAAGTAACTGCGCAATGTTCGTTCCTGGTCAACGCTGGATCTCTTCCGCCGAACCCGAGCTGGGTCTCGGCACTGTCTTGCGCGTTGAAGGACGCGGCGTCCAGGTGCTGTTCGCCAAGGCTGGCATCCTGCGACCGTACGCGATCGACTCCGCGCCGCTGCTGCGCGCGGAGTTTCGCGCCGGGCAGCGCGTGGCCGGCAAGGGCATCGCGTTTCTGGTTGAACGCGTGGAGATTCGGGACGAGATCCTGATCTACCGCGGCGAGGGTCGCGAACTGGAGGAAGGCCAGCTCGACGACGAACAAAGCGTGAGTCAGGCTGACGACCGGCTGATCGGCGGGCGCACGGACACGGTGGCCCAGTTCGAGCTGCGGGTGCAAGCACTGCAACGTCGTGCCGAGGCGCGGCGTTCACCCACCTGGGGCCTGGCCAGCGCGCGCATCGGACTGATCCCGCATCAATTGCGCGTGGCCGGCATCGCCTCCGCGCGACGCCCACCGCGCGTGCTGCTGGCCGACGAAGTCGGCCTGGGCAAGACCATCGAGGCCGGCATGATCATCGCCCGCCAGTTGGCCACCGGCCGGGCCTCGCGCGTTTTGCTGCTGCTGCCTGACGCACTGGTATATCAGTGGTTCGTGGAGATGTTGCGACGCTTCAACCTGAGCTTTGCCATTTACGACCAGGAACGCTGCGAAGCGCTGGAAGCCGCCGATGCCACCGGCGAGGCGGCCACCAACCCGTTCGAGGACGAGCAACTGGTGATCGCCGATTTCGGCTTTCTGCACAGCTCGCCGAAACACGCCCGGCAACTCCTCCACGCGCCGTGGGATTTGCTGGTGGTCGACGAGGCGCATCACCTGGCGTGGTCGCCGGAAGTCACCAGCCCGCGGTACGCACTGGTCGAGCAACTGGCTGCGCGCATCCCCGGCGTCATCCTGCTTACGGCAACGCCCGAGCAGCTGGGACGCAGCGGGCACTTCGCACGCCTGCGCCTGCTTGACCCGCAGCGCTACAGTGATCTGGACGGCTATCTGGCGGAAGCGGACACGTGGCAAGGCCTGTCCGCCATCGCCGACCAGCTCCTCGCCGGCGCCGCGCTGGATGACCGGCAACGTGCCACGCTGAGCGCTGCGTTCCTCACCGACCCGGAACTCACCGCACGGCTGGCCGACACCACCAACCCCGAAAACGCGCGCGAAGTGCTGGCTGCCCTGATCGATCGCCACGGCACGGGTCGCGCGATGTTTCGCAACAACCGCGCTGGTGTCGGCGGTTTCCCGCAACGCATCCCGCAATGGCACATCATCCGCGCCGACACGCTGGACGAAAGTGCGCGCCAGGCGCTGTTGGCCGAGTTTCATGCCGATATCCAGCAACCGCCCAGCGCCGTTGACAACGATTACCGCACCGATCCGCGCATCGATACGCTGGTCGCGCTGCTCGACGAACACCCGCAAGACAAATTCCTGCTGATCTGCCGCAGCCAGGCCAAGGTGCTGGCGCTGGAAGAAGCGCTGCGCACGAAAAGTGGCGTGCGCGTGGCGCGTTTCCATGAAGGCCTGGGACTGGTACAACGCGATCGCAACGCCGCCTATTTTGCGCAAGCCGACGGCGCGCGGCTGTTGCTGTGCGCCGAGATCGGCGCCGAGGGGCGCAACTTCCAGTTTGCCCATCGCCTGATCTTGTGGGACTTGCCACTGGACCCCGACTTGCTGGAGCAACGCATTGGTCGGCTGGATCGCATCGGGCAGAGCCACGCCATCGACATTCACATCCTGGTTGTCGCCGACAGCGCGCAACACGTGCTGGCGCGCTGGTACGACGAAGGCGTCGACGCGTTTCGCCACAGCCCCGTCGATGGTCGCGAGTTGCTGCGCCGCTATGCCGCGCCGCTGGCCCGCCTGGCCGACGAGCACGCGCGCGGTGACGACAGTCGCGACCAGGAACTGGACGCACTGTTGATCGACACGCGCGCCACCCACGAAGCGGCCGCCGAGTTGATCCGCCGGGGCCGCGATCACCTGCTGGAGCTGGCCGCCAGCCGCGATCCGCATGCCGATGAATTGCAACAGGCGTTTGCGCGCGACAACATTGATCCGGGTCGCGACGCATTCGTGCAACAACTGCTGGAGGCGTTCGGCATTCATGCCGAGGAACTGGGCGGACAGATCACCGTGCTCGACCCGCAATATATGTCCACTGACGCGCTGCCCGGCTTCGCCGAAGGCCCGATGTCAGTCACCTTTGCGCGGAAGGTGGCGCTGGCCCGTGACGACCTGCCGTTGCTGCGGCTCGATCACCCGTTGGCGCTGGGCGCGCTGGACCTCCTGCTGTCCAGTGAGCTGGGCAATGCCGCGTTCATGGTGGATGACGAACTGCCCGCCCACACCGCACTGCTGCAGGCCGTGTACCTGCTGGAATGTGTGGCTGACCAGCGCCTGGACAGCAAACGCTTTTTGCCCACGCAACCGGTGGTCGTCACGGTCGACACGCGGCTGGCCGAGCGCCGGCAATTCCAGCCCAGCGCCATTGCGTTGCAGCGTGCCGCCGGCCGCTCCATCGAAGTGGCGCGCTACCGCAAGGTGCTTGCACGCCTGGTACCGCCGATGCTGGAACGCGCCGAGACGTTGGCCACCGCCCACGCGCAGGCCGCCATCGACGCGGCACTGACGACGGCCACCACGACCCTGGATGCCGAGCTGTCGCGTCTGCTGGCCTTGCGCGCGGTGAATCCGTCGATCAGCGCCGCGGAAATTGCCGCCGTCACCGCCGAGCGCACGGCGACCCTGGACGCGCTGCCGACATCCCGCCTGCGACTGGATGCCGTGCGCTTCGTGGTCAGCGCGGATTTCCTGGCGTTGCGCTGAGCCCAGCCCGTCACTGCGGACCTGGTGATTCCGCAGGGCGGCACTGCCCGCCGGCGTTTCCGCGAGGTCGGCGCAAAAGCCGAAAAGCCGGCGGGCATTGGCCACTTGCGCAGTCAGCGTTCCCCACTACAAGCGCACTCGATCCTTTCAGCGCAGCAGGCGCCGCTTCGGCTTGATCGGGAACCTGCCCCGCCAGTATTCGATCAGCACGATGCCGCCGACCATCCCGCCCAGATGGGCGAAGTGGGCCACGCCGGCCTGGGTGCCGGTAACGCCCAACCACAGTTCCACCGCCGCATAGCCAATCACGAACAACCACGCCGGCATCGGTATCGGCAGAAACATCAGGAACACTTTCTCGTGCGGATACAGCATGCCGAACGCCAGCAACAGGCCGAAGACCGCGCCCGAGGCGCCAAGCGTGGGAAAGAACTTGTCCGGCGAGAAGTAATTCAGCACCAGCAACTGGGCGACCGCCGCGGCGACGGCGCACACGAAGTAATAGACGACGAAGTTGCGGGCACCAAACGTGCGCTCGATCGCCCCGCCAAACATGAACAAGGCAATCATGTTGAAGGCGATGTGCGTAAAGCCGCCATGCATGAAGGCATACGTCACCACCTGCCACGGTCGAAACCCGATCGACAACAGACCTTGCGCGCTCTGGAATACCTGATCGGGTCCCCACGGCCACAACGCGAAATATTGCAGCAGGGTATTGCCCATCACTTGCTGCAACGCGAACACCACGACGTTGGCGATCAGCAGGTTGCGCGTCACCGGTGGCAAGTCAAAATGCATCAGGCAACTCCGGCAAAGAAACCAAGCGTACCCATGACTGCGAGATTTCACCATCGCAAGGCCGGGAAGCAACCGATCGCGACAGATAGTCGCGCCCCACCTGCGGCAACCTTGCGGTCAGTATGGTCGGCGTATGCTTGAACGAATGAGACGCCTGCAGTTCCACCGAAAATCATTCTTCCGCTGGCTGCCGGCCTGGCTGCCGCTGGCCGGCATGGTGTTGCTGGGCGCGCTGGCGCTGGGCGGTTGCCAGCGTGCCACGCCGTTGCCGCTGCGCCTGACCAACATCACCGGGCACATGCCGGATCTCGACTTCGCGCTGACCGACGACACTGGCAAGGCCGTTACCGGTGCCGACTATCGCGGCAAGGTGGTGTTGCTGTACTTTGGCTACACGCACTGCCCCGACGTGTGTCCCCTGACGCTGGCACAGCTGCACGTCACCATGCAGCGCCTGGGCGCACTTGCCGATGGCGCACGCATCCTGTTCGTCAGCGTCGATCCGACCCGCGACACCCCGGCGGTCCTCAAGACCTACGTCAACGCGTTCGACCAACGTGCGATCGGTCTCACCGGCCCGCCACGCGCGGTGGAAGCCTTGAGCAAACGTTACCGCTCGGCGTTCACCCGCGAGCCGGATGCCGGCGATGGCAGCTATGCCGTGAGCCACAGTTCGGCGATCTACGTGTTTGACCGGGCCGGGCGTGCCCGGGTGCTGGCCACCCCCAGCGCGACGCAGGACGACCTGGTGCACGACCTGCACCTGCTGCTCAACACGCAGGCTGCTTCATGAAAACACTCGGCTTCGCCATGCTGCTGGGTGCCGCCTTGCTGCCCGGGGCGCTGTACGCAACCAGTGCGGACCACGTCCGGGTCAGTCACGCCTGGTTGCGGATCCTGCCCGGTGAGCTGCCAGCCGGTGGCTATGCCACATTGCAGAACACCGGCAAACAACCGGCCGCGTTGACCGGCGCGCACAGCACCACCTACGCCGACGTAATGCTGCACCTCAGCTCGGTGGCTGGCGGTACCAGCCGCATGCGCATGGCCGCGGCCATGTCGATCCCCGCCCAGGGCACCGCGCAACTGGCCCCGGGCGGCTATCACTTGATGCTGAGCCGTCCGGTCCACCCGGTAACCCCCGGTGACCAAGTACCGCTCACGCTCACGTTTGCCGACGGCAGCACACTGCACACGACTTTCATGGCGCGGCCGGCCAATGCCACGGACGCCGGCCCCGACCACCCCGCGCCGCCAACCACGCACGGCGCTGGACACAACCACGACTGACCGCGGCGATTCAGTGCGATGCGACCCCGGTCGGCGGCACGGCCAACACGGATCGCGACGCACGCTTCGGCAACCGCCCCGCGCGTGACAGGCGCAACCACACCCGCAGCGCCAGCAACGCGCCGACCGACTCGATGAACGCCGCTGGCACCCAGGTGATCAGGCCGCCAATCATCTGCCCGGTCAGTACGTCGAACGTGAATGCCCGGCCACACACTTCAAAGATGGGGTACAGGTCGGTGCGCGAAAACGTGATGATGGCACCGGCCACGATCTGCGGCGTCATGGTGATGCCCGGCGACAGCACGCGCATGCCGGCCGTCATCCGTGCCGGCGGATGCGGACGGTGCTCAAGTACCAGCGACCAGTACACAAAGCCGCTGATCAGCATCGTCCAGTTCATGAAACGGTAGACGCGCCAGTCCAGCATCGCCAGCGTCTGCAGCGGCGGCCATAGCCAGATCAGCACAAACAGCACAAACAGGACGGTGGCCACGACCGGATTGAACAGCACGCCGCTGATCCGGCGCCACGGCCAAGAACGTTGCAACGGCCGCACCAGCGCGCAGCGCCACGCCAACGGCACGCCGGCCCGCAGCACGCTCATGGGATACGTCGCGCAAATCAACAGCGGTGCCAGATGGTGCAACAGCAACTGCTGCGTGCGGTGCATGAAGAACTCATGCTCGGCGAAGTAATCCAGATAAGTCTGCAGCGACACATAGATGATCGCCATGCCGATCCAGAATGCCAACTGGCGACCAAAACCCACCCGCTGATGACGACAGCCACGCACATACAACACGCACGCAAGCGCAAACGTGGCCAGGAACGCCCACGAAAACTCCCACGGCTCGATCCACTTCAACACGCTTGCCAGCACGTCACTGCACCGCATTCGCCCATTTCAATCGTCTCAGCATAATGTCGAGCGCCGTGGATGTCGCGGCCAGCCGCGCTGTGCGCCGGCCCACCGCGACGTCGCAACAGCGCAAAGCGCCGCGCGACCGCACTGCACGCGGAGCCGGTCATCCCGGGTGCGCGCTTTTGCCGCGGCTGCCGAGCGCAGGCTCACACATGCCGACGGCTCAACGTCGCCGTCGGCTGCGCCGCATGCGGCGCCAGCCATACAGCAGGCCGAAAAGAATCAGCAGTCCCGGGATCAGCGTGATGTTGACCACTTTCACCCGCAGCCCGAGCGCGTCGATCTCGGCGTTGAGCTGATGCTGCACGTCGCGCAGTTCCTTGTTGATCGCCAGCTGGCGTTGCCGAAACTGCTCAATCTCGTGGCGCTGCTCGACACTGGTGCCGGCGCCGTCGCCCTTGGCCGGTTGCAGCTCGTCCAGCCGCCGGCGCGTGTCGGCCAGCTCCTGCTCCAGCTCGTATTCCTTTTGCAGAAATTTCTGGTCCGCGACATTGCGCAGCGCCTGCACCCGCGTAAACGGCCGCTGCGAGGTCGAGCGCGCACGGATCGACAACAGCGCGGACGAACCACTGAGGCTATCCACCATGTTGGTGACCAGGTCGCCATTGTCGGCAAACACCCGCATCATGGTCTGGCCGAGAATGGTCTGCGGTTCCACCCACAACCGGTCACTTAGCAAGTCCGTGTCCGCCACCAGGATCACTTCCGCATTCGCCGCAGAACGGGCTATATGCCCCGGCTTGCCGGCATACTCGGGAAACGCGCTGGCAAAGGTCCCACGCAGGCGCGCCGCCAACACGTAATGCGTATTGTCCGGGGTGTAACCGGGCAACAACTGCGCCGGATCGCTGGCCGCGGCCAACACCCGCTGACGCGACACCACCTCCGCCTCGGCACTGCTCTGCAACAGTGGCAGCAACCGCGTGGTGGCGTTTGGCGCCAGATCGAAATACCCCGCCGTGGATACGTTGATGCGCTGCAGACTGGCGCTGATCACATCATCGTGATTGAGCTCGGCCGCGCCCAGGTCAAGCATGGCCGGATGATTGAGGCTGCTGCCGGCCAGCTCGATCTGCAGCGCGCGCGCACGATCAAGCACCACCTTGTGCGGGTCGTAGAGCACGCCCCACGCTGCAAACAACCGCGTCATGCCGGCATCATCGTCCACTGCGACCACATCCGTGCCGCCGTACGTGACGCCGCCCTGCTCCGCATCGGGATCGACAAACACCGCCAGCTGCCCACCACCCAGCACGTATTGATCCAGCGCGTATTGGGCGGCCACCGGCAGTGCACCGGGATGGACCAGCAGCAGTACCTTGATTGCCGGATCGACGCGCTGCAGTTGCGCCGCATCGAGCTGTTTCACCGTGAACAGCTGGCCGAGCTGCTGCAAGGTCGCCCACGGCGGCTCCCCGAGTTCCGGATTGCCGCCGATCGGCAGCGTGCTGATGACACCGATCACCGGCTTCCGCGTCTGGTTCAATTCGTACAGCAGCCTGGCGATGTCGTACTCGAGGAAAGCCTCGCGCGCCGGATCAAAAAAACTGATGGCAAGCGTGGTTCCCGGCGTACGCTCCTCGCCGGTGTCCGTATCCAGCGGGCCGGACATGGCAGTGCCGGCCAGGCCGAAAAACACCCGCTCGCCATTGCTGCCGCCATTGGCTGCTGTCAAGCCACTGCCCTGCGCACTGGCCTCGTCATCAGAATACGGCACCGGGTCGATCAACTGCAGTCGAATGTTTCCGTGTGCGCGGGCCACCATCTCCTGCAACATCTCGCGCACACGCTGCTCGTAGCTGCGCAACTGCGGCAGGTCGCGCGCCGCATGGGCAGAGAAGTAGAGCGTCAGATGCAGCGGGCGCTGCAATGAATCGACGATGCGCAACGTACCCGGGGTCAGCGTGTACAGACGGTCGGCGGTCAAATCGATGCGTGCGGCATGCAGCCAGCGACTGCTGGCCACGATCAACGGCACAAACACGCACACCAGCAGCGTGAGCAATGCCACCAGCAACGCACTGCGACGCGGGTGGCGCAGGCTTGACCAGAGATGCTGCAGCTGCGGCCTGGCCATGGCTCAGCGCGTCCGCTTCAGATCGAGCAGCAACGTACCGGCGAGCAACCAGCCAAGCGTGCTGAGCCCGAAATACAACACGTCACGGACGTCCAGCACACCGCGGGCAATCGCCTCGAAGTGACGCAGCATCGACAGATGCG
>DAITPL010000019.1:8714-34668 GCA_036833615.1 Rhodanobacter sp. | reverse complement strand
GAGCAGCTCTATATATTCCGGCGCAGATTCGAGTACCGCCTGCGCTGTCGCACTACGCAACGTCTCCGGTTTCGACGTGATGTCTTTCATTCAGGCTGCATCCCTTGACGTAACTATGGGTGCCATCGGTGTACTCCTCGAGCTTCCAGATGGGTACGCGGTGCTTCACTTCCTCGATCGCATAGCGACCACCCGCAAATGCTTCCGGGCGATGCACCGAACTCACCACGATCAGGACGCTGCTGTCGCCAATTTCGAGTTGTCCAATCCGGTGCACGATAATGCATTTGATGACGTCGAACTTTGCGTATACCTCGCGCTCGATATCAGCCAACACCTTTTCCGCAAGTGGCGCATAGGCCGAGTAGGCAATACTTCGCACCACGCGCCCCTCGTTGTGATTGCGCACAGTTCCGCTGAACATGACCACGGCGCCAGCACGCGGATCGGCCGCCGCACGCAACGCCTGATCGACCGAGATCTCACTGGTGACAAGTCGCATCGCCGCCTAGCCTCCACTTACCGGTGGCAGCAAAGCCAGCGTCGCCCCGTCATGCAACACCGAGTCATCGGTGCCAAGCTCCGTGTCGAGTGCACAGGCCATATACCGCCGATGCGGATCCAGCCCGGGATGCCGTGCAACGAGGTGGGATATGGCCTGGGCGACCGTCACCGCTTCGCGTCCATCGAGTTCGAGTTCTTCCGCATGCCGGCCGCAAACCTCACGCAAGATGCCGTAATACTCGACCTTGACCTTCAACACCCGCTGCTGCGTTTGCGTCATGACAACTCCCAACCAAGCCCGGTCAGCGTGGTGAACCCAAGGCACAAGTAAACCGTATCAGGCGCGTGGGCTCAACCACCGATCTGCCACATTTCCGGCCGCTTGGACACGGTATCACCGGCCTTTGCACGAAGCTCCGAATAGCGATCCGACCTCCCGTGCCACAGCCTTGCGACACGCTCCCTGATTTCACTGTCGCTGATGCCGGTGCGCAATGCAGCACGCAGATCATGTCCAACCGGCGCGAAAAGGCAGGTATAGAATTTCCCGTCCGCGGCCAGGCGCAGGCGGGTGCAGGCACCGCAGAACGGCCTGGTGACCGACGCAATGATGCCGATATCGCCCCCACCATCGCGATAGCGGTAGCGTTGTGCCACTTCGCCCGGATAGCGCTTCGGCAATGGCTCCAACGGCCACCTGGTGTCGATCAACTGCCGGATCTCGTCCGCGGTGACGACATCCTTCAACAACCAGCCGTTGGTTGTACCTACGTCCATGAATTCAATGAACCGCAGGACATGCCCCGTGCCACGGAAATGCTCCGCCATGGGCAGGATCGATTTTTCGTTGACCCCCCGTTGCACCACCATGTTGACCTTGACCGGATCCAGCCCGGCCGCGGCCGCCGCATCGATGGCATCCAATATCCTTTCCGGCTTGACCGTGCTACCGCTCATGTACTGGAAGACGTCCGGTTCCAACGCATCCAGACTCACCGTGATCCGCCGCAGCCCGGCGGCCTTGAGCGCGCACGCCTTTTTGTCGGTAAGCAACACGCCGTTCGTCGTGACCGCGATATCGATCTCGCCCAGCGCCGAAATCTTTGCGACCAGGTCTTCCAGGTTGCGCCGGACCAGCGGTTCGCCACCGGTGAGCCGCACCTTCTCGACCCCGAGCTCGACGAGACAGCGGGTGATCCGCGCAATTTCGTCAAACGTCAACAATTGCATCGAGGGCATGAACTTGTATGACGCACCGAACAGTTCTTTCGGCATGCAGTAGCGACACCGCAGGTTGCAACGGTCGGTGACCGAGATCCGGAGATCGTGCAGAACCCTGCCGTAGTGATCAGCAACGGCAGCGGGCCGATCGCCTGGTGCTTGCGCGGGTTGCCTGTGAACCGTCGTGTCCATCTTTTACGCCTCGAATTTCCGCTCTTGCCTGGTGGCCGACGAGTTCACGCGATGAGCTCTACCCCAAACTTCGATGCGCTGCCAGCGTTGAGCACCTGCGTCTTGCCCCACGCTCGCCCGACCGGGCAAACGCCGCCTCGGGTTGCGCTGACCGTTGGCGTTTTTTCACGTACGCGCCAGAGTGTACCCTCCGCGGCCAACCATTGCGAAGGGGCGGCGCGGCGGTGATCCCAGCCGGCATCCGCACGGCACGGGCTCCGGCTCCGGATACCAGACGGACTTTCACCATGCCTATTCATGGCCGGCCAGCGCCGACTCTCGCGATTGCAGCCGACACCTGGTCGCGTAATGGAGTGGATAGTTGCCGACCAGGGCCATTTGCCCGACCATGACCTCATGATTCACCGACGACAGGCAACAGTTCAGCGGGCGGACGACCTGACGCGGTTTTCGCCGGGCGGACGGGCATTGCGGTGCAACTCGCGCGCGCCGCAGACGCTGCGGTCAGCCAGTCGCCCACCGCACATATCCGGCATCGCACACGCCGTCTGGGCCGTGCGCAAATCCGTGCCAAGTAGCGCCAGCCGACGGCGCAACGCCAATTGACAGATGCCCCGCGTGCCATGACCACACCCGACTACATGACCACCGGCGAGGTTGCGGACTATCTGCGCGTGCAGCCACGCAAGATATATGACTTGATCCGGCGGCATGCCATCCCCTGCTCGCGCGTCACCGGCAAGTGGATCTTCCCGCGCGCGCTGGTCGATCTGTGGGTACGCCATGGCAATGAGTACCAAGGTACGTTACCCACGCCGAATGCGCCGCCGGTAATTGCCGGAAGCCATGATCCCTTGCTGGAATGGGCAACCGTCGCCTCCGAGAGCGGGCTGGCATTGTTGCAGGACGGCAGTCTGGACGGCCTCAAGCGACTTGCGGAAGGCAGCGCACGCGCCGCCGGAATCCACCTGCGGGATCCGGACAGCGGCCAGTACAACAGTCCCTGGTTGCACCAGAGCTTCCCTGGTTCGCCGCTCGTGGCGGTGGAATGGGCCCGCCGCGAACAAGGGCTGATGCTGCCACCCGGCAATCCATCCGGTATTCGATCCCTGACTGACATTGGTGGAGATTGCCGCGTCATCTGGCGCCAGGCCGGCGCCGGCAGCCGCCTGCTGCTGGAGCAACTGCTGGCGGGCGCCGGCATCGACGCTGCTGGCGTTACCGCCGTCGAGCCACCCGCCCGCAGCGAAACCGACGTGGCGCTCGCAGTGCTCGACGGGAAGGCCGACGTGGGTTTCGGCATCAGCGCCGTGGCCCACCGTTTTCGCCTGGACTTTTTGCCGCTACACACCGAGCGCTACGACATCGCCCTGGCGCGACGCGACTATTTCGAGCCGCCGTTCCAGGCCCTGTTCGCCTTCGGCCGCAGCGCGGAGTTCGCCGATCATGCCCGCGAGCTGGGCGGCTACGATCTGCGTGGACATGGTCGCATCCGTTACAACGGGGACACCTGAGAGCATGGCTGGCGGGGACGCCCGAGACGAAGATCGTTGCCACTGCGTAGCGAGTCAGAACTCGATATAGGCTCTTGCCTCGTAGCTGGACGGCTTGTCACCGGCATTGGGGCCGCCGTCGACCTCGAGCACATTCACGTAATTCAACGACAACCGCAAGGTGGGCTCCAGGAACCAGTTGACGCCGAGTGTGAGATTGCGCTCCTTGCCGCCATTGATTGCACCATCGTTCAGATCGACTTCGGAGACGCGTGCGGCCAGCTGCCACGCGCCTGGACCGCCATCGCTCACCGATCGCGACGGAGTGAAACGCTCGAACTTCCCGGACGACGCACTGTAATTGCGCGATTCGCCAGTCAGCACGTAGGCAGTCTGCACATACCAGCCCTGGAAATTGACATTGCCACCGCCGCGTCGGTCGACGTTGGCGAGAAAATATTCTCCCTGTGCGGACCACGGGCCGACCACGCCCGCAGCTTCCAGGCCGTACAGGGTGCGATTGTCGCTATCGTCGATCACTCCAGTGTCAACCAGGCGCACGTTGGTGATGTTGCTTTCCGGGCGGCTACGATAGCGCAGGGTGTGGCTGTCGTTGAGTTGGCGATAACTGGCCGACGCTCCCAGGTGCAGCATATGATCGCCGTGGCCAAACGGCGCCCAAGTCACGCGGCCGGTGGCGCCGTACCCTGCATCCTGCTCCTTGCCGGCGGTGTCGTTGTTGGTCTTGAAGCCTTCACCAAACACGCCAAACGCCGCCGACCAGGTATCGCCGCCGTTGGTCAGGCCGAGGCCCAGGTTACGTCCGGGAAAGAACGCACCCGGCAGACTGCGCTCCATGAAAGTGATGTACTTTTCGCTGGTCTGCTGCTCCAGGGAGTAGTACTCCTTGAAGTGGCCCAGGGTGACCGTCCACGGAAACAGCGTGTTCTGGATATAGACATCGGTGATGCCGACGCTGCCTCCGGCGAAATCGAACTCGCCCTTGAAGCCCCAGATGTCGTTGAGCTTGCCGGCCATGAACAGGCGCGCGCGACGCAGCTGCGTGCCGTTGCCCAATTCCCGCTCGTCTTGATCATAGACGGCCCCGTCGACCTCGATCCGTCCGCCGATCTGGAACTGGTCGGTACCGTCGGCCGAACTGAACTTGAGCAGCCCACCCTTGGTACTGACGCTGGCAGGTGCCGTGGCTTTGCGAGCTTGCACTTTGGCGACGGCTGCCGGCGGCTGGCGCCTGCTGTCCGCGTCGGCTGCGGCTACCGCCTTCAGCCGCTGGTACGCCGCATCGTCAATGGTGCCATTGGCATGCAGTGTCTCGATGAGTTCCTGCATGGCGTTGCCGGGCGCCGGAACCGTACCGGCAGCGCTCTGGTCATGCTGGGCTTCGACGGGCCCCGCTACGGCACTGTCTGCGGCCGTAGCCCTGCCGGCAGCCAAAGTCATGGTCAGGCCGGCGACACCGGCCACCAAGGATTCACGCAAGCGCATCCCGTTCTCCCCTTCCTGATGTGTTCGTTCAATTTTTATGTCTATAAAAACGCAACCGCAGCGGACGCTTGCCAGGCCTGCTGGCGATGGACTCAATCTCCCTTCGCGCTCGGATGGAACAACTGCTGGCCCTTGAGCCGGTACTCAGCCACGGCCTTTTGCCCGGCCTCGCCAGTGAGCCACGCGATAAAGGCCTTGCCACCCGCCACATTGATGTCCGGGCATTTCTCGGGATTGATCCGCATGACGCTGTATGGGTTGAACAACGCTTGGTCGCCCTGCACCAGAATCTTCAGATCGCCGCGGTTGTTGAAGCTGATCCAGGTACCACGATCGGCCAGCGCGTAGGCGTCCATCCCGCGGGCGGTATTCAGCGTGGCGCCCATGCCGGAGCCGGTCTCCCGATACCATGTACCGCTGGCGCTGGTCGGGTCCACGCCGGCCTTTGACCACAGCGACAATTCCTTCTTGTTGGTACCGCTGTCGTCGCCTCTGGAGGCAAACGCGGACTTGGTCTTGGCAATCGCGGCCAGCGCCTTGGCCGCACTGTCCATGCCGTTGATACCAGCCGGATCGGATGCTGGTCCGACAATGACGAAATCGTTGTACATGACCGGGTGACGCTTGAGCCCGTAGCCTTGGGCCACGAACTGCTGCTCGGCCGCGGGCGCGTGGACGAGTTCGACGTCAGCATCGCAGCGCCGGCCCATGTCCAGTGCCGCACCAGTACCCACGGCTACCACCCGCGCCTCGACCCCGGTGGCTTGCTTGAACTCGGGCAGGATGGCGTCGAGCAGGCCGGAATTCTGGGTCGAGGTGGTCGAGGCCACGATGATGTAGTTGTCGGCGGCTGCCGCGACCACCGGGATTGCGGCAAACACAAGCGTCCAGAAGCAGGCAATCAATAATCCGTGGCGTGCATGCAAAGGCGAAGCGGAGAACGGAAATTTCATGGAAGTTTTCCTCTTCTGGCAAGAGTCAGTCGATGAGATCGCCACGCAAAAACGCCGCGGCCTGGGCCGTGGCTGGCCCCTGCTCAGCGAAGAACGACCTGCTGGTGCTGTGTTCCAACAACCTGCCGCCCGCAAGAAACAGCACGTCCTCGGCCAGCCGCCGGGCCTGGCCGAGATCATGGGTCGTCAGGATCACGTGGGTGCCGGCAGCGCGGACACGCGCAATCAGCGCCTCGATGGTGCGAATACCGCTGGGGTCCAGATTGGCTGTGGGCTCATCCAGGAACAACACCGCCGGGCGCGCCACCCACGCGCGGGCAATGGCGAGGCGCTGCTGCTCGCCGCCTGACAGATGCCGCGCCGGGGCCTGGGCAAGATCCTGCAGCCCGGTGAGCTCAAGCACTGTGGCCAGACGCTCGGAGCGCAGCTGCCGTGCCACGCCGCGGGTACGCATGACAAAGTGGATATTGGCCGCCACCGAACGGCGCAGCATGACCGGCCGCTGGAACACCATGCCCTGGTACGGACGCGCGGCCAGCGGGTGCAGGCCATTCCAGCTCACTTCGCCGGCATCGGGCTGTAGCAATCCGTGCAGCACTCGCAGCAACAGGGTCTTGCCGGCGCCATTGGGGCCGAGCACCGTGGTCACCCCCCCGCCAGTCAGCGCGAAGTTCAGATCATCCAGCACCTGCCGCCCACCCAGGCAGAGCTTCAGGCCGTTCACCCGCAGCGGCAGCAGGCACTGTTCGACCGCCAAATCGGCCGGCACGAAGTTCAGGCACGCGCTATCCATAGCGCACCTCCGCCATCCGCCGAACACCCAGTGCCGCCAGATTGATGGTCAGCGCCAGGCTCACAAGGACGATGCCCAGGGCCAGCGCCAGCGACAGGTTGCCTTTGCTGGTCTCCAGAGTGATGGCGGTGGTCATGACCCGGGTGACATGGTTGATATTGCCGCCCACGATAATCACCGCGCCGACCTCGGCGATGGCGCGTCCAAGACCGGCGAGCACCGCCGTCAGCAGCGAGAAACGCCCATCCCAAAGCAACACGCCAATGGTGTCAAAGCCGCTGGCTCCCAAAGAATTGAGTTCGTCGTGATATTCACCATGCAGATCGGCCACTGTTTGGCGCGTCAAGGCGGCGATGATCGGGGTAACCAGAATGCTCTGGGCGATGACCATGGCCGAGGGCGTGAACAGCAAGCCCGAAGCACCGAACGGCCCGGCGCGCGAAAGCAACAAATACACCGACAAACCCACCACCACCGGCGGTAGTCCCATGAAGGCATTCAGCATCGCCGTAACCAGACTCCGTCCCGGAAACCGATAGACCGCTACCGCCGCACCCAGCGGCAGGCCAATGGTCGTCGCCAGGAGCGTTGCGCTGAGGCTGACCTCCAGCGACAGGACGACGATTTCCACCAAAGCCGGGTCGAATGCCACGAGCAGCCGGGCAGCGGTCAGGAACGCGGCGCCAAAGTCGTTCATGCTGTAGTCAGCCCGGCAGACATCGGACGATCCTAACGTCATTCGAGATGAATATGCGTTCCAATATTCGATTGCCGGTAAAAATGGAACCAGATCACTTTTAAACACCGTAGAACATATACCAAGGCCCCTTCGGTATACGCACACCGTCCGTCGGCGCACCACGGTGAAGCCATGGTCCGTTGCTCATTCAGTCGACACTATCCAGCTTCCGCGGCTCGCCCAGCAGCGGGTCCGGCAGTTCACGTCATTTGATTTTCGGTATTCACGTACGGGCAAGCCAACAAGCGCTCGTGGCGCGTGGCTCGGGCAGCCATCAACATGGACACTCAGCGTGCACAACCGGACGATCTCCCCGGCCAGGCAAATGCAGGCACGACTATCCTGGCGGCAACATTTCCTCGCGCATCGCCCGCTTCAACCAGCCGATCATCCGATCGCGCAAATTCATTGCGATCTACTCCACCCGGCTGCCGCAACAACCAATGCAGCGGCGCCTTGTCGGCACCGATGCCGCGCGTTTTATCACGCCCATACGTTCGCTTGTTGGGTCTCCATACGCGTGCAATACTCATGCCTTGCAAGCGTGGCAGCGAGGGGTCGTCCGAATTGCAAGAACAGCTTCCGGAGCCGGAGGAGATTCGCCTGCGCAGCATCAGCCGCGTACTGGATGTCCTGTTTTCGGATGGATCGCACTTCGAGCTGCCGTTCGAATATCTGCGGGTCTTTTCGCCGTCCGCCGAAGTACGTGGCCACAGCGTGGGGGAACCGCTGCTGGTGCTCGGGAAATCCAAGGTGAGGGTCGAGCGCGTGGAACCGGTAGGCAACTACGCGGTGCGCCTGTTCTTCGACGACGGTCACAACACCGGCATCTACACCTGGACGCTGCTCTACCGACTCGGTACCGGTTACCAGAACAATTGGGACCGATACCTGGAGCGCGTGACACAGGCCGGCGCCCAGCGATGACGGATCACCCGACTGCCCGCATCTTCGGCGGGGACACCGCGCTCGAGCGGTTCGCCACGAATGCACGCGGTGCCGAGGACCCGGCATTGGACCGTGCGCTCGACGAATGGGCCGCCAGCGGCGGACATCCACTGCTGCTGGTCGGGCCATCAGGCAGCGGGCGCGCCGCGGCCCTGTGTCGCTTGGCCGAACGGCAGACCACCCGCGGTGAGGCGGTCGTCTTGCACCACGCCACGCTGACGCCGGCGAACTCCGAGGTGCCGCGGTTGTTGTGGCACATACTCACACAATTACGCCAGATCCAGGGGCTTGCCCAATGGCCGCCGCCGAGGGAAGCCGACCTGCAGGAGACCTTGCCCAACTGGCTGGCACGTACGTGCGCGCGCGGCCCGCTGTGGCTGTTGGTGACTGATATCGACATGGTTGCCAACCCCGACGGCAAGATCTCCTGGCTACCCGATTACTGGCCACCGAACCTGCACGTGGCGGCAAGTGCCAAACCAGGCGAGTGCGCGGCGCACCTCCACAATTCGGGCTGGATCGCGCACCCGGTGGATTGCGGCGCCAACGCCTCCGCGGCAGCCGGTCCCAAGGCGTGCCACGCGGCAGAGGGAGTTGACCCGGAAGTACTCGCTGCGGTGGGCAGCCTGCTGGCACTGGCCAGGACTCCGCTTGACTTGGGTACGCTGACCACGCTGACCGGTGCCGGGAGCGCGCAAGTCGAATATGCCATCGCACAACTGCAACCGCTGCTGCTCGAACTGGGGCAAGCTGGCTGGATACCTGCGCACTTTGGTTCCCGCCAAGCCATGCTGGACAACTGTCTTCCGACTGGACGCCGCCGAGCGCAACTTCTGGAAGCGCTGGCCGGTCATACCGATCCACTGACCGCCGCAGCCTATTTCCGGATGGCGTCAAGGCGCGACAGGGTGCTGGATGTCTTGCTGCAGAAAGATACGGTCCTTGGCGCCGAGTCGCCCGCAGGCCGGATGGAATGGCTCGCGGAGTGGCACGCGCTGGATTCGGGTTCGCTGGTGGAAGCCTTGCTGCCGGTGGTGTCGGTGCTGCTCGGTACCAACCAGCGCTTGCTGTTGGCCGCGGCGGAACTGGTGGAGGCAGTCGGCGAGGTCGTCCCGGAGGACTGGCTGGAGCGGGCCGCATCGGGGAGCGACCAGGAACTCCGCGCACGCGCCCTGTTGTGGCAGGCACGGATGACGGCCGAAGCCGGCAACTGGGCCGAGGCGGCGCTCCGCGCCCAGGAGGCGCTCGACCTGTCGGGCGACGCGCAGACGCAAACCAGTGCCCGCCACGAACTGGCGCGCGCCGCCGAAGGATCGGGGGATCTGGATCAGGCCGTCGCCCTCTACAAGCAGGCGCTGAAAGCCCGCGAGGTCCAATGCGGAAAAGCCTCGGAGTTGTTGTTGCCGCTTCTGGCCAATCTGATCGGGGTGCTGCGCGCAGCCAACAAATTGACCCAGGCAAGGCTGCTTGCCCGCCGGGCGGTGCAAATTGCGCGCGACCGTTGCGGCACGCTCCACCCCGCCACAGCTGCGGCATGCGACCAGCTGGCCGCAATCGCGTACGCTGGCACCGATTACGCGGCGGCCGAAGCCGCCTATCGTGAGACACTCGAAATTGCGCGGGCGGACTTCGGTCCCACACATCCGGTTGCGGCGGTCGCACTGCACAACCTCGGTACCGTACTGGACGCCCGACGCGCGTTCGTCGAGGCGGAGCAGTGTTACCGGGAGGCGCTGGCAATCCGCGAAGCGGCCTATGGCCGGGACAGCGAGGAAACCGCAGTCACCCTGCACAATCTTGCCGCGGTGATGGAGACCGTCGGTCGAAGTGACGAGGCCGAGCGTCTGTACCGTGAGACCACGGATATCTGGGAAAAGCTCCATGGCGCTGAGCACCCCGCCACGCTGAGCAGCCTGACCAACCTCGCGGGCGTGCTCGGCGCCAGAGGTGCATACGCAGACGCCGAAGTCTGTTACCGCGCTGCAGCGGAAGGATGGCGACGTTTGCTTGGCGACGAACATCCCAACACACTGGGCGCCTTGGCCGAGCTCGGCCGCCTGTATGCCGAAGGCGGGAAAGCCGAGCTCGCCGAGCCTCTGCTCGAACACGTGGTCGAGGTCGGCCATCGCGTACTCGGCGACGCCCATACAAACTACGTCGACAGCGTTTGTTCGCTGGCTGCGCTATGGCGCGACCATGGTCGCACTGAAGATGCGCGCGAACTGGTGGCCACCACCCTGATCCGGGTCGAGCGCGGTCTCGGTTTGCTGGCGCCGCCGGTGCAGCAGCTACGGCACCAGCTTGATACCCTTAATGGGACGGTCGTCCATTGACCTCTGATCACGACCTGTTGACCGGCATCCATTTGCCGGCCGCGCTTGAGCCGGTCTACGTGGAACAGTGCGACAGTGTGCTCGAGGAAGGGAGCCGCCGCGCACGTTCCGGCGCACCGGAGGGAACATTTGTCTGGGCTCGCCATCAGACTGCAGCGCGTGGACGCCTCGGCGCAGAGTGGCTGGCGCCGGTCGACGCTCTGCACTGCGCGCTGGTGCTGCGACCCGAGCTTCCGACCGCGCGGCTGGGCGAATTCGTGACGCTGGGCGTGGTAGCGCTGGGGATGGCGCTTGCCGGCTCGGTGGCACCGATGACCGAGCTGCGCTACAGATGGCCCAACGCGGTGATTCTCGGCGATGGACGCGTCGCGGGCGTTTGGCTATCCGCTGGTCGCGATTGGCTGGTGCTGGCGACGTCGGTGAACGTGGCGGAGACCGCAGATGCGGAAAACTTTCGTCACACCTGCGTGCGTTTTGATGGCGGCAATCCCGAGGCGACGGTGGCAACCCTGCTGCAAGCCTACGCGCGCCATTTGGTAACCTGGCTGGCACGCTGGGACGAAGAAGGGTTTGCGCCCGTGTTGCGACACTTTCGCATCCGCGCCGAGCAGATGCATGCCGACGTGGCACTCTGCCTGCCTGGAGGCACCCGTGTAACCGGTCGGGCCGATGCGATCGATGAAAGCGGAGCCTTGCTACTCGACACCGGCAATGGCCAGCGCAGCGTGGCCATCAACGAGTACATGGGCCTGCCGCAGGCATAACCGTCGCTCCGTTCTCAGCAAGCGCGTTGTCCGCCAGTCACCCGCGGCTTTGCGTCGGCTCCTTGAGGACCTTGTGCGGCCTTCGGTTCGAGTCCGCTGTGTGCTGGCCAGATTTGTTGCGCGCCTGACACAGGCTCACCAAGCGCAACTCACATGGAAAACGGACAATGCGCGGTACTTGCGCGGCAGCGCAACGATGCGCGCCGAGTAACCCGGCCGGTTCGGGGCCGCGCCGAATGACGCGACCGTTCTTACAGAAGCCGCTCGGGACCCAGAACCTTGCCGGTTTCGCTTTCTTCCTGCCGGCCACTGGTGATTTCCTGATACCACAGGTCATGATGCTGCTTGGCCCACTCCACGCTGACGTCCCCGGTCGTCATCCCTTCCAGGGTACCTTCCATCCCGACAGTTCCAATGTAGACGTGCCCGAAAAAGAATCCCACCCAGGCAATGGCGAGTACCGAATGAATAATGTTGGCCACCTGCATGGTGAAACGGTTGGCGCCAAAGTTCGGGAAATCAAGCACCAATCCGGAGACACACACCGCCAGTCCGGCGATCGCGATGAACCAGAACCAGATCTTCTCTCCGGCGTTTACGCGTCCGGCTGGCGCGTGCTTGCTGAACATGCCGCCACCCTTGCGCAGCCAAATCCAATCTTCGCGGCGGGGCAGATTGTTCTTCATCCAGGACACGATCATGAGCACAAGGCAAACCATGAACAAAATCCCTGTGTAGTTGTGCACCACCTTGGAGAAGCCGGCCCAAGCGGCAAACCCTGCGCCGCCGAGCAAGGGCAGTAGAACGGCACGGCCAAACAGTAGCGACAGACCACCGATCGCCATGATGACGAACAAGATGGCCACGACCCAGTGCAACGTGCGCTCGTTCAAGGTCCAGCGGGTGACGGTGCGTCCGGAGCGCTCCTGCTCGAGCTTGATCGGACCCCTCAATACAAAGAAGAGGCCGATACCCAGTGTGACCGCGAGCAAGAACCACGGGCCAAACGTCGATACATAACCGTTGCGGACGCGCCGCCAATCCTGACCGGTAGCCTGGATCAGCGTGTTCGCCCCTGAGTTGCCACTAGTGGTGTAGCCGACCGTGTGACTGCGCACGTCGCGCCAGTACTCGGAACGCGGATTGGTATCCTTCCACGCCGAACTGTCTTGCAACCCCTTGTCCGGTAACGTGTAGGCAGCCGCCTGCCCATTTTCCACGCCGCCCGCGACCGCGACATACAGGTACCCCGACAGCGGCAGAATCATGGCACCGAGGAGGATCGCAAACAGGCTGACGAGGATCATTCGCCGATGAGGCCGCCGGATGGTTTGGTCGCGCATATCGATCTCCCGCTTGTCTATCGGTCTGACTGGCCACTCAGCTGACGGGTCTGGAGTTGCGCCTGCTGGTGGATCCCGACATCGCGTTCGGCCTGCATGCTGCCAGGCTTCACCCATGGATCATGAATGTGCTGACAACCTGCGACAACGAAGCCGCACAACGCCAGCGCGATCCACATCAAGCCATTCCTGAGGTTGTTACGCATGTCCATGCCTCATCGTTCCGCGCCCGCTTCTGTCGACCGTGCCTTCAGTTGCTGTTGCAACCTGGAGCTGTCCAGTTTCGCCAGCAGCGGATCGACTTTGCCCTTGTAATGGCCGGGTTCATGCGCTGTCACTGTCACACTGGGCGATTCGTAGCAGCCCACCATGGCCACGGCGAGGACCATCGCCAATGTGGCGACCGCCGTGCCGCGAAGGAAGCGATAAGTCATGGCGTCACCCCAAGTCTGTCGACCCGTAAGCCTGGGCCCAACCCCAGGTCTGCGGCCGGCTGGAACGGGCAATTACACGCTTGCGGTAAATTTCGGCCACGATATCCCCGTCGCCGGCCAGTAGCGCCTTGGTCGCACACATTTCGGCACACGCGGGCAGCTTGCCCTGTGCAATCCGGTTGGCGCCGTACTTCTTGAACTCGACCTCACTGTTGTCCTCTTCCGGACCACCCGCACAAAATGTGCACTTGTCCATCTTGCCGCGGGAGCCGAACGCTTCCTGCTGCGGGTACTGCGGTGCGCCAAATGGGCAGGCGTAAAAGCAGTAGCCGCATCCAATGCACAAGTCCTTGTTGTGCAGCACGATGCCGTCGGTGGTTGTGTAGAAACAGTTGGTCGGACACACTGCCGCACAGGGTGCGTCGGTGCAGTGCATGCATGCTACCGAGATTGACTTCTCGCCCGGCATACCGTCGTTGAGAGTTACCACCCGACGGCGATTGACTCCCCACGGGACCTCGTTGACGTTCTTGCACGCGGTCACGCAACCGTTGCACTCGATGCAACGTTCGGCGTCACAAAGAAACTTCATTCTGGCCATGTCCGCGCTCCGTTATGCCGCAGTAATCTGGCAGAGGGTGGCTTTGGTTCCCTCCTGCATCTGGGTGACAACGTCGTAGCCGTAAGTGGCCGCAGTGTTGCTGGATTCGCCGCGCACGTACGGGGCACTGCCCTCCGGATACTTGTCCACAAGATCCTTGCCCTCAAACCAGCCGCCGAAGTGGAACGGGCACCACACGACGCCTCGACCCACCCGTTCGGTGACCATGGCGTTGACCTTGATGCGCGCGCCTTCCGCCCCCTCCAGCCACACCGATTGCTTGTCGCGGATGCCACGGTCATTGGCGTCCGCCGGATTGATCTCCACAAACATGTGCTGTTGCAATTCCGCCAGCCAGCGGTTGGACCTGGTCTCCGCACCACCGCCCTCATACTCGGTCAGGCGGCCGCTGGAATAGATCAGCGGGTACTTCGTCGCGTGATCCGCTTGCTGGATCGACCAGTAACGAGTGGGGAGCCGGTAGACTGCCGTGATGTCGTCATAGGTGCGATAAGCTGGCAGCAGGTCGCGTCGCGGGGTGTAGATCGGCTCGCGATGAACGGGGACCGGATCCGGGAAGGTCCAGACGACGCAGCGTGCCTTGGCGTTTCCGAAGGGTGCACAACCGTGCTTGATGGCCACCCGCTGGATACCACCGGACAGGTCGATCTTCCAGTTCACCGCATCAAGCTTCTTCGGGTCCGCGGTGGCATCACCGGAGTCGCTCGCAGCGACACTGCGGATCGAAGCCATTTCCTTGTCGGTGAGATCCTTGTCCCAACCGAGCTTGCGCAACATGCCATAGCTGAATTCGGGGTAGCCGTCCTTGATCTCGGAACCCGCGGGCCACGAGTCTTCCGCAAGCAGGTTTGCGCCGTTGTGTTCGGTCCCGAACCTGGCCCGGAAACACAATCCACCAGTCACCACCGGGATATCCGGGCGCCAGAGGATATGCGTGCCCGGGTGCCCCTTGCGCACCTTCCCGTCCGGCCACGTCTGCTCCATGTCCGGCGTGCCCCAGCACGGCCACGGCAACCCATAGTACTCACCGTCGCACGGGCCACCTTCGGCGCGCAGCGTGGTGGTGTTGAATGTACGGCGGTTCATCATCTGCAGCTTCAACCGCTCCGGGCTCTGGCCGGTATAGCCAACGCTCCAGGCGCCACGGTTGATCTCACGCAGGATGTCCTCGGCCAGCGGGACGCCATCCTTGATTTCGATATGCTTGAAAAGTTCGTCAGCGAAACCAAGCTTCTTCGCCAACAGATACATGACCTCGGTATCGGGCTTGGACTCGAACAACGGCTTGATTACCTGTTCCCGCCATTGCATCGCACGATTGGAAGCAACGGCCGAGCCAGTCGTTTCCAGTTGGGTGGCGTTCGGCAGCAGATACGTGTCGTTCTTGCGGTCGGACATCACCGCCATGTGGGTTGGGTACGGGTCCGAAATGACCAGCAGGTCGAGCTTTTCCAGCGCCTTCTTGATATCCGGTCCGCGGGTCTGGCTGTTGACCGCGTGTCCCTGGAAAATCACCGCACGCACATTGGTCCGCTGGGACAGGTTCTTCGGATCCTCGAGGACAGCGTCCATCCAGCGTGAAATCGGGAACCCCGGTTGGTTCATGGTGTACGCGACCCCGTCGGGGGCGGTGGAATCAGGGTATTTCCTGGTCTGGTCGAAACGCTTGACGAACCAATCGTACGGAACGTCCCAGACTCGCGCCCAATGGCGCCATGCGCCTTCGGCCAAGCCGTAGTAACCCGGCAACGATTGCGCCTGCGGACCGATGTCGGTCGCGCCCTGCACGTTGTCGTGACCGCGGAAAATGTTGGCCCCGCCGCCCGGTTTGCCGACGTTGCCAAGTGCCAGCTGCAGGATGCAGTAGGCGCGGGTGTTGTTGTTGCCGATGTGGTGATGAGTCCCGCCCATGCACCAAATGATGGAACCGGGCCGGTTTTCATTCAGGGTCTTGGCGGCTTGGTATATCTCGTCCCTGGGTGTCCCGGTAATTCGCTCGGTTTCGTCAGGCGTGTATTTCGCGACGATCTTGCGAACCTCGTCCATGCCGTAAACGCGCTGCCTGATGTATTCCTTGTCCTCCCAGCCGTTCTCGAAAATATGCCAGAGAATGCCCCAGATAAGCGCGACATCGGTGCCCGGCCTGAAACGGAGGTACTGGTCCGCATGAGCGGCAGTCCGGGTGCGCCGCGGATCACAGACGATCATCTTGCTGCCATTCTCTTTGGCCCGCAGGACGTGCTGCATGGCGACCGGGTGCGCTTCTGCGGCATTCGAGCCGATGAAGAACATGCACTTCGACCGGTGGAGGTCGTTGAACGAGTTGGTCATCGCCCCATAACCCCACGTGTTTGCCACGCCGGCAACGGTCGTCGAATGGCAAATGCGCGCCTGGTGGTCGCAATTGTTGGTTCCCCAGAACGAAACCCACTTGCGTTGAAGATAGCTGCTCTCGTCGCTGCCCTTGGACGACCCACCGTAAAACAGCGCATCGGGTCCCGATTCCTCGCGAATCTTCAGCAGTTTGTCGCCAATCTCGTTGATGGCCTGGTCCCAGGAAATGCGCTTCCATTTGCCGTCCACCAGCTTCATCGGATACTTGACCCGCTTGTCACCCTGCCCATGCTCACGCAAGGCGGCGCCCTTGGCGCAGTGCGCACCAAGGTTGATGGGTGAATCGAAATCGGGCTCCTGCTCGACCCAGACGCCGTTTTGAACTTTCGCAATGACTGCGCAGCCAACCGCACAGTGGGTGCAGATGGTGTGTTTGGTTTCTACCTTGGCATCCTTGGCGTCCGCCGCCTGCTGCGCGTTGGTGCGACGCATCATCATGCCCTGCGGGAGCGCGCCAATCGCCGCGACACCACCCACCGCCAGTCCGGAACGCTTGAGGAAGTTGCGCCGATTCATGCCGGCAACGGTGGTCGGCACAGAAACCGAGTCAGCGCGTGCGTGTTTACGGATGAGCTGCATGGTGACAATCTCCGAAGGTTGGCTGCGTAACGACCGGGTGGCAGGCAGATCACACCGTGGTGCGGTAGTACTGACGAATGTGCTCAGTCTCGCGATATCCACGCGATTCCGGTTTTTTTGCCGATGCAAGGACAGGGGCGGCCGGCGGCTCCAGGTGCACGCCCAGCACGCCGAGACCGGTGCCAACGGCACCAACGGCAAGTGCGCCACCCAACAGACGCCGGCGCGACTCGTTGATACTTTGCTGTTTGCGTTTCATGAGCGTCGCTACTCCGTAATGATGGCCGACCCGCTACGGCAGGCTCAACCAGGATTGTTCAACTGCGAGAAAAGCCGAGCCCAGGGCAGCGACAGCGCGATAGAAATCCGCGCTCTTCGCCGTCGCGATATCGTGGAAGAGCCGGCCCATCCACGGCTCCATATGCATCAGCAAAAAGCTGCGCTGCTCGGCCAGGCTGACGCCATCGGTCGGATCCGCCAGCAACGCCATGACCTCGCAGAGTGCCGACGCGTGATCCTCCGGCTCCTTGTTGTCGTCGCAGCGTGTGATCGCCAGACGCGCAAGATCGGTCCGCAGCGCAACGAGTGACCGGTCCATGAGCGCTCCGGACAGGTACCAGCTTGCGTACGGCAGGACTTCCCCTCGACCCAAGCCGATGAACAACTGATGAAACTCATCGTTGACTGCGGACGGATCTGCCGTGTGCGCAGCGGAGCACAGGCCACGCCACGCAACCGTCAGCGAGGGTTCGTCCAGCTCGGGTTCCGGCAGCGAGGCACTCGCCAGCCTGGCCAGCAGTATCGCGTCGGGTGACTTGCGTATCAGCGTAGCCAGCAGTTGGTAGATTCTGCTCCGCTCGGCAGCGGTCTGCGCAGTGATCGCCTCGTCCGACTCGCGATCACCCGCCCCAAGCGGCGTTCCATCCACACTGGAGCTTGGAGCAGACAACGTCATTTCTCCCCTCCAACTCGTCCAACCCGCCGACATCAGCCAGCAACACATCCTGTGCCCGCGTTCCAAGTCGAAGCAGCTACGGCGGTGACGTTACGTGTTTGCACACGTTACTGACCTATGTCATCGGGTTGTACACATATCACTGATCCATGTCAAGACGGTTCTTTCCTGGACGCTGTACAGCGTGCGCGGTCCTTTCCTTCATCAAGCAGCAGTCGCTCAGTGCGGATGTGGATGAATGGGGCTGTCGTCGGCAAAGGCCGCCTTGATGCGGCACTCATCGCACATCAGCAATATCTTCCGCGTTTCCGGGTCCTTGAACATCCAATGGTTCTGCAGCTTTTCCTGCATCCGCACTATCATTTTGTGCGTCGTGAACGGCTTGCCGCAACCAAGGCACACCTGCATGATTTCCTGATGCAACAGACGCCGTTCCGGTTGCAGATGTGCAGCAAAGTCCAGCTGCGGAACCAACTGGATGGCATCTTCGGGGCAGGCCTTTTCGCACAGCCCGCATTGCACGCAACTGTCCTCGCGGAACCACAGCTTGGGTTCCGCGCCGCCGCCCTGCACTGCTGACGCCGGGCACACCGACACACATGCCATGCATAGCGTGCATGCATCATTGTTGACCGTGATGGCACCGAAGGGCGCGCTTGCCGGCAACGGCACCGGTGCAACCGCGGCAGATGCCTGTTGATGCAGATGCGCAAGCGCCATGCGGAAGATTTCACGCTTGCTGCCCAACACGGCGAACGTGGCGGGCTCGTCGGGCAGTACGCGTGGCGCTTCCACGGCACATGCCGCAGCAGGCGTGGTAACCAGCAGGATGCGCCGATCCGCATCGGTGTCTCCCAGTCCCGCGAGGATCACGCTGGCAATACCAATCTGCCCCCGACTGGTCTCCAGCAGGGTGGGCGGGGTTCCGTCGGCGACCAGCAGCCGGACCTGGCTGGCGCCGTAGGCAAGCAGCGTCATGAAAGCTTCCAGCCCGATCGAGCCGATATCCTCCACCCGAACTGGCAGGACATGCGCTGGCAATCCCTGGAGCACAGCGGCGGAGTAACCATCGCCGTGCAACGCAACCACCGGCGTGGTGCCACCAGCCGCGCGGTACGCCACCAACATCCGCCGCAACGCGCCCAGCAGGTCGCCGACCGGCGGGGTGGCGTAGGTAATCGCACCGGTCGGGCAGGCGACCGTGCAGCTGCCGCATCCCTGGCACAAATTGTAATTGACCTCGATACGTTCGCCGACACTGACGGGCGCTTCGGCCGGGCAGACATCGATACAGGCATGACACCCTTCCAGTCCGCGCTCGCCATGTGCACAGATGCTGGCGTTGTAATCGATGAAACGCGGCTTTTCGAACTCGCCCACCATGTCCGGCAGCTCCCGCAACATGCGCTCGCGCGCCGCGGAATCGGGGGCGTGGTGGTAGCCGAGGGGCGGGACTTCACTCTTGATCGTGGGTTCGGCTTGCAAATCCAGTACCAGGTCGCAACCAACATAACCGGCACCGAACAACGACTCACCGGCCGCGAAACTGCCAGCCTCCGTCTTGACTTCAAGCGCAAAGGAACCGAGATACCCGGTGAGGCGGTGAACCGTGCCGTATGCCGTCCGCACCGGTGGCGCCGATTCCGGCGGCTCTGCCGGGCGACGGGTCGCAAGTACCGTGCAATCGAGTTTCGTGGCGAGCGCTTTTGACAGCGGCCAAGCCTCATCAGCCGGCCCGATGATCAGCAACCGGCCGGTCGATTTGTATTCCACCCACTCGACCACCGGTTGCGGCGCAACGAAAGCCGCCAGCGCCGCCGCTTGAGCGCGCGTATTCGACGCGGCATCCGGCGAAGTGACGATACCTGCTTCAATCGTCGCCATTGGACACCTCATCGTCTTCGGCAGGTGCTTCCGCTTCCGGCAGACGCGCTGCAAGGGCTTCACCGTCCGCGTCGCGGGGTTCGTCCGCCGTGCGCAAAAGTCGTTCCCTGGCTCTTTCCATTTGCAGACGCATGTCCGACGTCAAGACGTCACCGAGCGGCATGAGATGCCGATAGTCCACCGCATAGTCATCCAGGCCATCGGTAACGTTGAAGGCCGGTTGGTGAAATATGCGGCGCAGCGCAGCGCGGCGCAGGGCTTCGCTGACCCGCGGCGAGAAGAACGCGCTGACGTCGCTTTCGTGGTCCAGGGAATCCAGGGGCGGCATGTCATCATCGCCGAGCGGCACGGGCACCGTGGTGGTGGTCGCAACGGCGCCGCGCCCGTCTTCGACTGGTGCGGCTGCAGGCAGTGTTGTCGCCACTGCAGCGTTTGCACCGCCGACCGGGCCGGCCATGTTCGGCAAATCCGCTCCGGTCGAAGTTTGCGCGACCCTCGCCGCGCCCTTGCGCCGTGACCAACGACGCAGAAAGCCTTCCTCTGCGGAAGCGCTGCCGTCCGGCCCCTGACTGCTGGTCATGACCATTGCTCCTGCAACTTTTGCCACTTGCGCCCTTTGCGCTGACTCGGTTTCCAGTATTTCGGCGCCCACTCCGCAATCCAGGATGCAATGGATGGCGGCATATCGACTTCGAACACCGTCCCGTCGACTTCAAGCGCATCGACACCGTCCTGCTGGTCCGCCGACACGGTGATCGGGCGCAATTCGCCGGCAGAATCAAACTGGCAAATGACAAACAGCAGCGGGCGTCCGCCCCCCAGATTCAGCAGATAGTCGTCACACGAAACCGGGTTCAGTCGCAGGCCAAGACCGCGCCACAGGTAGGTACGGGTTGTCTCGCCGTCGTGAGCAAGGCTGCGGGTGGGGGCTTGCGTTGCGGGGCCCGGCGACTCCGGCACGACCCCGACGACTTGCCAGTGCGGTTGCCCCCACGGACCATGGGCAGCACCACGTTGCAGCAATACGCTTACCACACAGCTGCGATCGTCTGTCGATGTGTCGTCTGTCGAAGTGCCGGCCATCAGGTTGCCTCGATCGTGATCTTGGGAAATTTGCCAACCCCGCCCGCCCGCAGCAATGACAGCTCGGCGGCCATCCGCAGGGCGACCTCGGTGAAGCGCCGGGCGGGAAAACCATCGGGATCCCCGACCACGCTTGGCCTGCCGTTGTCGGCGGCCTCCCGGATCGCATTGTCCAGCGGGAGTTCGCCCAGCAGCGGTACGTGATATTGCGCCGCGATTTTGCGACCGCCACCTTCCCCGAACGGGTGCGATTCGTGGCCGCAATGTGGGCAGCTCTGCACGCTCATGTTCTCGATGATGCCCAACACGGGCACGGAGACCTTGCGGAACATCTGCAAGCCCTTGCGCGCATCCAGGGTGGCAATATCCTGCGGTGTGGTCACGATCACCGCACCTGACACCGGCACCTGCTGCGACAACGTAAGCTGGATGTCGCCGGTACCGGGCGGCATGTCCACAATCAGGTAATCGAGATTGCCCCAGCGGGTACCTTTCAGGAGCTGGGTCAGTGCCTGGGTAACCATCGGGCCGCGCCAGACCGTTGGGGTGTCCTCTTCATCCACCAGGTAACCGACCGACATGGACTCGATCGAGTAGCTGCGCATGGGCGCGAAGAGTTTGCCGTCATCCGTGTTCGGACGTCCCTTGACACCCAGCATGCGCGGTTGGCTGGGACCATAGATATCGGCGTCCAGCATGCCCACCGACGCACCCTCCGCAGCCAAGGCAAGGGCGAGGTTGGCAGCCACCGTGGATTTGCCGACGCCACCCTTGCCCGAGGCGACCGCGATGATGTTCTTGATCGCCTGCATGCGGGCCACCCCCGGCTTCGCCGTATGGCTGACGATCTCGGCGGTGACACTGACCCGGGCCCGGGCTACGCCGACCAGGCTTTCCACTGCTTGCTGCAGCTCGGCCGCCAATTTCGGACCATGGCTCTTGACCGGAAAACCGAGCCGGATTTCGATCACCGCCTGACCGTCCACCACCGCCACGGATTTCACCGCGTGCGCGCGCCCAAGCGTTGTGCCCAGCAACTCGTCGCCGTAGTCGTTGACCAGCTGCTCAACCTGGGCCTGGAGCGTTGCGTTCATGGTGGGTGTCAACCTGTGGTGGGTATTCCGGTGTCTGCAACCGGCGTGAAGATGCGGGCGTCACGTTCCCATAGCGGACGCGAGTCGTGTATCGCGTAGCTCTCCTCGATACCATCCGCGGTGATGACCCGGTTGAGGGAAAGCACGGTGTTGACCGGTTGATCGCACAAGCTCCTGGCGAAGGCAAGTTCCGTTTCGGCCACCCGGCGTGCCTCGGCGAGGCTGGGTGCGCCGTAGGCTTGCACCAAGTGCTTGGTCAGCGCCTCCAGCGCATATACGTAATCGGATGGTTTGCATTCCGAAACCACGACCAGGGAGGCGCGGCCAAAGCTGGTCAGGCCGAGGAAGCCATTGGCAAATGCCCGGCGCTCCCTGCCGCTGAGCGTGGCGGGATCGATCCCGAAGTTGAAGGCGAAACCGCCGGGAACGGCCGCCTCGTCATTCCCGGTCGCAAGCGGAAAGATGTCGTCATCGTCGGCGCTGAGCCGGATCGTCCGTAGCATGCGCATGGCCCGAGTCTACCCGTTCCATTTTGCCCTGTCAGGCCGGTCATCCAGGCCTGCGGAAATCGCGGCCGCAGTGACCTGGCTCGCCCAAAAACGCATGCCACACCGTGTGCCCAACCCAAGAAAGGGGGCGTCAGGACAAAGACAACGCGGCGTCAAACGCCCTGATTCAAGCAAGCGGCGGTGCGGTTGGGTGCGGGTCGGCGTCGGGCTGGCATGGGATGGCTGCACGCCTGTGCAGCGTGCGACCGACCGCTATAAATCGCGCGCCACACGAAACCCCACGCGCGCGCTGCGCACGCCGCCATCCGCCCCTTGCCGATAGGCCGAATCGACCTGTTCCGGCGAACTGCCCCACGAGCCGCCACGGATCACGTGAGCGACGCAGCCCGGGTTCAGCCAGGCGCTGCCGTCATCTGGTGCGCGCACGTAATTGTCATGCCAGCAATCGGCAACCCACTCGGAGACGTTGCCGTTGATGTCGTACAGCCCAAACGGGTTTGCCGCGAAACTCATCACCGGTGCCGGCCCCCAGTAGTCATCGTGGTAGCCACGGAAGGCATGACTCCAGCGTCGGCCTTGTGGCGAACGATCGCCCGAGCCGGTGAGATTTTCCGCCGATTTGGGCGGCGTTCCGTCACCCCACCAGTACCGGGTGGTGGTACCGGCGCGCAACGCGTATTCAAACTCCGCCTCACTCGGCAGGCGATAGGTCTTGCCCGTGCGCGCACTGAGCCACTGCGCGTACGCCGCGGCGTCATTCCAGGACACGTTGACCACGGGCAGATCGTCACGGGCCTTGCCGCCGGCGTAATCACTTTGCCAGGTCGCGCGCTCGTCGTCGCGCAAAGCGCCACTGCGCTCGTCGTACACACTGGCCCCGCCCAGCTTGATCGAATCCGGCACATAGTTGCTGGCACGCACAAACTGCCGGAACTCGCCCACGGTGATTGCGCTGCGGGCCAGGGCAAAGCCCCTGGCGATAGTCACCCGGTGCCGGGGAACCTGCGCACTGCGTCCTTCGCTGCCATCCGCCGCGCCCATGTGAAAGCTGCCCGTGGGAATGACCACCACGGCCGGGGCGCGCCCAGCCAGATCGACGAAGCGATCAGTGAACACCTGGCCGGGACGGAAACTGGCATACAGGCGGGCGTCTGTCAGGCGCTTGGAAAACTCCGCAAGGCCAGCCAGCGTCGGGCTGATGCCCCGCGCCTGTTCGGCCAGATCGTGCGCCAGGGTGACGTTACCGGCATCCAGCGCGGACCGCGCCTGGGCCAGCACGCCAAGTGCACGCTGTTCGCGCATGTCGTCGATGCGTTTGCGCGTGTCGCGCATCTGCTGTGAATTCGGGCGAATCGCCTGCGCATGCGCCAGTGCCTGCTCGGCGTCGGCGAAATTGTTTTGCGCCACCGCCGCCAGCGCGCGATCCAGCACGACGTGTTGCACCTCGAACAGACCCTGCTCCGCCACGGCATTGGTTGGATCCAGCTGCTGCACCTGCCGATAGAGATCCAGGGCACTGCCACCGGGTGGCCGATCCGCCTTGCCCTGCTGCAACAACGTGGCCGCTTGCGCCAACATCGGGCGCACCTTGAGCATGGTTTGCAGGTTTGCCTCGATCTGCGCAATCTCGGCCGCTGCGTTGGGCAGTGTACGCAGCGCTTCCAGCATCTCCCGCGCGGCGCGTTCATCGCCACCGGCAATGTCCTGGTCGGCCGTTGCCACCAGACGTGCCCGTACATCCAGCAAACCTTGCGTGGCGCGACGGCTGTCCGGTTGCTCCTGCAACGCCCGCATGAACAATGCGGCGGCGCTGTCCTCGGCACCCACCAGGCGGCCGGCATGCAGCGCCTTGGTGGCCTGCTCCAGCAGCAGGCGTACCGCCGGGGAGTCGGCAGCGCGTTGCTCGGGCAAGTCGGTCACCTGCCGGTTGCGCGCGACGATCACGGCAGTCGGCGCCAGCGTCAGCGGTGGCCCGGCGTTGACCTCATCGACCACCGAAGTACGGTGCGCCGAAACCCGGTTGTCCGGGGCGGCCACACCCAGCGACAGCGAACGCCGTGGTGTCTGCGTCGGATCGACATGCAGCAGGCGTGGAAAGAAGTGGTAAGTCAGCGCAAACGCCAACACCAGCACGCCCAACGCACCACCAGCGGCGCGTTGGCGGCGCAGTGTTGCATTTTTCGGCATGGATGGGCGTCCTCGGGGCAGCCTGCTATCGTGGGCAGTTCACCATAGGCATAAATCGCCGACAGGGCAATCCACACCCTGCCCGCACAGGAACCCGCATGTCATCACCCGCACCGGCCAGCGCCGACTGGATCGATCAACGTCAAACCTTGCACAACTGGCTGGCCACGCTGCCGGCGGACGCCGTGATCGGCGTGGACACGGAGTTCATGCGCAGCAACACGTTCTACGCACAACTGGCCTTGTTGCAACTGGGGTGGAACGGTCATTACGCGCTGGTCGATCCGCTGGCGTTCGACCTTGGCGACACGCTGCAGCCCACGCTGGGTTCGGGCATGGTTACCGTGATGCACAGCGCCAGCGAGGATCTGGACACGTTGGCACCGCTGCTGCCGGCCGGACCGCACACCTTGTTCGATACCCAGATTGCCGCAGCGTTCGTCGGCATGGGCCTGGGTATCAGCTATCGCGCGCTGGTGATCGAGCTGACTGGCGTGGAGCTGGACAAGGGCGAGACGCGCTCGGACTGGTTGCGACGACCGCTTACCGATTCGCAGCGTAGTTACGCCGCGCTCGACGTGGTGTACCTGCAAACCCTTCACGAGCAACTGGCCACACGCCTGCAACAACGTGGCCGCACGGCGTGGCATGCCGAGGATTGCGCGCGTCTCAAGCAACGCGCCACTCGACGCGATGGCGACCCGCAACCCCAGCACACGTTGCATGGTGCCGCCGAATGGCCAGCCCCACGCCAGGCCCTGTTGCGGCGGCTGCTGCTGTGGCGCGACGTCAGCGCGCGCTTGCTCGACGTGCCGCGATCGTGGCTGCTCGACGATGCACTCGCCCTCAGCCTCGTTCACGAGCCGCCGGGTAGCCTGGCCGAATTGGAACAACGCAGCCGCGGCCAGCGCGCGCTGCGCAGTGGGCCACGCAAGGAACTGTTCGCGTTGTTCGCCAGCCCGGTCAGCGACGAAGAACTGGCGGCGACCGCACCCATTGCCGGTCATGCGCAGGGCGAGTCCAAAAAATCCCTGAACGCGATGAAGCAGGCGGTGGACACGCTGGCGCTCGAGCTCGACTTGCCGTCGGGCTTGTTGTGCCCACGCAAGGTGCTGGAAGCATTCGCGGTCACTGCTGTTTGGCCGGACTTTCTCGACGGCTGGCGCCGTGACCTGCTGCACGCTCGCCTGACCGACTTGCTGCCGGGTTGAGCACCCGCCCGACGAAACCTGTTGGCGAACGGTTGGCGCGCTGCTAATATTCGCGGCCTACGTGGGGCGGTAGCTCAGCTGGGAGAGCGCTGCGTTCGCAATGCAGAGGTCGAGGGTTCGATCCCCTTCCGCTCCACCAATAGACGGCGCGCCGGCGCGAAATCCCGTCCCAAGTACGGAAACCCATGTCAAGCCACACCTGTCAAGGGCGTG
>DAITPL010000019.1:1357-8614 GCA_036833615.1 Rhodanobacter sp. | reverse complement strand
GAAATCCCGTCCCAAGTACGGAAACCCATGTCAAGCCACACCTGTCAAGGGCGTGGCTTTTTTTTCGATTCCAGATGACACGCGAACATCTATCCGGATGCGCGCGCTGCCCGGCATGCTCGTGCCTGATCCGCCAAGCGCGTTCTGCGTTATGCAAAGTTCGAGCTGCCGATATTTGCGGCCCACCAGCGTGTGCATGGCATTTCGGGCGCGAGCACACGGACCAACGCCTGCGGGTACCGGCTAAGTCCGGTTCGACATCGAATCGCCACGACGGTGCCCGTGAATCGTGCGGAAATCCAGCCGTTGTGCCCCTTGCGCGCCGGCATAGCGCATCTCGGCGCGCCGCCGCCGGACATCGTCGACGCGCCGGCGGATGATGAAGCGGATGACGCCATCCATGCCGATCAACACGGTCGCGCCACCGACAAACGTATTGCCGCGGTGGGTGCGCACCTGGGTGACCTCCGCCACCAGGTCGTTGCGCAACAAGCCGTCGGGCGCGACGCGATGCGTGTGCCGGATCGACTCGACCACGATTTCGCCGTAGGGTGGCTTGGGCTCATGCAGGCCAAAGGCAGCAAGTCGCGCCGCGTCGGCGATGATGAAATCACCGAGCGCGCTTGCGCGCCGCTCGAGTTCGCGCCGCTGTGGAAGGTTCGTGCCGTCATCGCTGAAGCGCAGGCGGCCGTATTCGAGGGCCGGGATATGGCGCTCGCCAAGCTGCGGTGCACGCCAGCGCAGTGAATCCTCGCTCAGATCGCGCACGTTGCGGATTTCGACGCTGCGCCGGCGGAACGCCTTGATCAGTGCGTCACGATAGCCGTACACGTCCTCCGGTACGACGTCGTAGTCGGCCGTGAGCATCGCGCGCAGGAAACTGCCAAAGCGGATATCGACCGGCGGGCAATAGTCAATCGCACGGATGCAGATATCCAGGAAATGTCCGGCGACCTTGCAGGCGGCTTCGGCGAGCAGCTCGATCGCTGCGCCCGGCAGCTCCGAGGCGTTGTCCGGGCGCGTCGCGCGCGCGACCTGGAACAATTTGGCAGTGCGCCTCCGGTACACGGTCAGGAATGCCTCGAAGACCGCCGCCACGAGAATCGAGCCGCGATCATGCGCTTCCTGGAGCATGTCCGGCGCGTATCGACCGAGCTGGTCGACTGGCGTATCCGGGCCCTCGCGACGCTTCAGCGCACGTCTCAACGCGCCCCCGATTGCGCCATTGACCGCCTCGCCAAACTGCCTGCCCAAATCCAGCAGAAGATCCGAGTCGACGTCGCCTTGCGAGTGGGCAAGTGCCTGGGCGACAAATTCCTGATGGGCAAAGTGGTGGAACAAAGCCACGATATCGGCCAGCGCTTCGTGAAACGCGGCAACGTCAGGATGCGTATCGCGCATGAACTCGGCGCGCATGCCGTCAAGCAAGGCATGGGTGACTTCGTGCACGATGACGTCGCGCGACAGCGCGGCGAACACCACGCCACCAGGCAACACGTACGGCGACGGTGTCGGGCCGGCGACGAAGTAGCCGAATTCGAGCGTTCCTGCCGCCGGGTCATACCAGGCGTTGGCTTCGTTGAACGCGACTGGCTTGATCCGCAACTGCGCCGATTCCCCGGCCGCGATGCGCTCGGCCACCCACACGCCCCACACCGGGTTGCGGCCAAGCGCGCGGCGAAACAACGCATAAATGTGGTGGCACACCGCATACACCATCTGTGCCGCAAACCGCGGATCGCCGGTAGTCGGCGCCAGGCCGGCGCCCAGCGCCATCGACAAATCGTCCAGATCCAGCGGCGTGCCGGCGTACTCGGCGGCCTGCGCCGTACTCCAATCGAGCAGCTTGCGCAGGTCTTCGCCAATCGCGCCGCCGATGACCGCAAACAACGCACCGGTTGGTCCCGGCTCCAGCTTCTCGTATGGCACTTCGACCCGCGTGACCAGGCGACGCAAACCAACACTGGCTGGATCCGCCGTATACACCCACAACGGGCGCGTCGGCGGTTCACCCGGCAGTCGCCGATACGGCCCGATCAGGGCCGGGAGCGCGACACGTTTGCCCAGGCGGTAACCGTTTGCGCTCACGGCTTGCTCCGTCAACCAGTCACAGGGCGTCGATCTTGTCGGCCAAGGCATCGATGCGCGCGGACAACTGCGCCACGCGCGCGCCCAGGTCGACTTGCATGCCGGCACCCGCCATCGTATCCGTACGCGTATCCGCACTTGCCGGCAACCGCGATGAACGGAACACGGGCAGCCGTGCGGATGCGGGCTGGGCGCGCAGTTTCGGCGTCTGCAACACATTGCCGCCGAATGCACCGGCAATGCTTGCCGCCAACCCGTCATAGCTCGTCGGCGACCCAAGCGCCGAGGCCAGTGCGCTCGTCGCCGCGCGGGTGAAGTCGCCGTGGCCGTCGTGTTCATACGCCGACTGCAAGTCCTGGCACGCGGCAAAATGAATTTCCCAGCCCAGGCTGTCGGCCTGACCGAATCTAGCAGCGGCCTGTTCGCTGCCGCGCCGGGCGAGATAACGTTCGACAATTTCGCGTGGAACCGGCAGATAGCGGCTGTGGGCTGCCAGCTGCGGTGCGTTTGGTTGCAGCAGGACACGCGTGCTGGTGCCCGAGTGGCAGCAATCGGTGAACACCACCAGGTCGATGCCGCGTCCGCGATAGCGATCGAACACCGCACCGAGATCGTCATCAATGACAAACTCGCCGTCGCTGTAATCGTACGGCACCCAGGCTTCGTCGAAGCCGTCGCTTTCATCGCCGCTCGCATCGGGCAGCTGCGTGCCGTGGCCGGCGTACTGGATGGTGACGATGTCGCCGGCGCTGGTGCCGGCCAGGAGCCCGTCGATGCCGGCAATGATGGCCTCGCGCGTGGCGCGCTCGTTGGTCAGCTCCTGCACGACGAAACCCCAGTCGCGCAACGACTGCGCGAACGACTGCGCGTCGGCAACGCAGCCATTCAACGATTGCGCCCCGTAGGCATCGATGCCGATGCACAAGGCGCGCCGCGCTGCGCCGCCGGAGGTCACTGCGCCGCCGGCTGCAGCGCCCTCCGCAGCCGTGCCGCGACCTTGCGCCGGGGCAAGCAACGAACGGTCCTCGGTCGCCCTCACCACCGGTAGATGTGGGCACGGCAACGCGGCCCCGGAGTCAAGCTCGAGGATGCGTCGCAGCACCGAGTTCATGGTCGACGAGTCTTCGTCGAAATCGCCGTGATGCCGCGCCTGCGACGCCGCGCGGCCACTGTCGGCGGCAGTCGGGCTCCAGACCACATCCGCCTTCGCCGGTAGCGTACCGAGGCCAAACAAGGCAGCCAGCTCGGCGTCGGCCCGCACCGATTCCTCAAGGCCGAGGATCGGTGTCGAGTGGGTTGGGTGTTCGCAGGCATTGCGCACGAAATACAGCAGCGATTTGCGGTAGATCTGGATCACGTTGTCGCGCTGCTCATCGTGCCGGGCCATGGTGAACATCGATAGCGCGCCGATCGAGTGGCCCAGGCGCGCCAGCAGCATTTGCTTGAACAGATCCACCCGTACTGCCGGCGCCAGGAACGCAAGCGTGCTCACCAGCGGAGCTGGCGCGCCCGCGACGCCGGCGAACGCCTGTTCGAGTGCCGGCAGGTAGTGGCAATGGAAGATCGAACCGGCGCTGTGACCGGCCGCATGCAACGTGATCGCCTGCTTGACCGGCAGCGCCAGACCGGCAAACCACTGTGCAAACTTTGCCGCGAACTGCGCCGCACCGCCAGGTCCGCCGCTGCCGGTCATGTTTGCCGACGAGAGCAACGCATTGGTCTTGATGCGATCCCAGATCGGTCGTCCAATAGTCGGACCGAGCGTTGCCTCGAGCAGCGGATCGGTGAAAAAAGCGCGTTGCGCTTGCAGGGTCGGATCGCGCTGCGCGTGCTGACGCAGGCTTTCGAGAAAGCCGGTTTCCCAGACGAAGAACACCGGATAAACCTCGTTCGCCAACCACCAGCGATAGTCGCGCAGACAGACGCCGAGCCCGTCGCGTTCGTCGACCAGCCCGCCGTGGGCGAAAAACACGATCCGCGCCGGCTGGTCACCGCGCCCGGCGACCCACCGGTCGAGGTTCGCAATCAAGCCGTCGAGGTCGGCAGCGGAATTGCGGTAGGCGCCGTCTTCCGACAACTGACCGCCGGAAAGATCAACGACGTGCGCCTTGAATACGCCGACCTGTTCTGCGCTGAACGGGGCACCGAAGCCGCGTCCATCTGCCATGGGAACCCAGGCAAACCCCGCCTGCTGCGCATCGTAAGGTGGCTCGGCATCAGCCGCCCCGGGCGAACGCGCGGCAGGCGACGCGATCGCCACTTGCGCCGCGTACGCGCGGGCGGCCGCACTGGGCCTTGCCCGGGCGTCCTCGCCCCGTTTGGACAGGCGTGCCGCCACCGCCGCGCGAAAAGCGTCCGGCTTGAGCGATGTGCCGGGACAGGTTTTCGCCGCAGTGAATTCATTATGAAAACGCACCGCCTTGACGTCGAGGGCAAACTCCGCACAAATGTCGGCAACGGTCTGGAACGCCGCTTCGGCCTGATCGCCAGCGAAGGGGTCCTGACCAACATCGAAGTCGCCGACCATCTCGATCATGAACGGGCCTTCGCTCACGCTGCCATTGTGTCCGGCAATGCTCGCCGGCGGCCGGTCCAGGTGCCGTCCCGTCCACAGCGAACCATCCGCGCCGATCGTCAGATGTTCGGCGATATCGGACCAGCCGAGCTGCTCGACGTGATAGCGGCGGATCGCCTCCACCGTCGACTGACCACGCCATTGCGCGTGATTAGGTCGCCACGTGTGGTGAATGTGCACCGCACTGATGCGTCTGACCCAGCTGCGCGCAAGCAGCAAGCGCAACTGCTCCGCGTCGATTCGTGCTATTGCGCCAAGCATGATCGGGCTCCTTGGTTGTCGTTCGAGTCATGCACACACAGGAGATCGTCCCGGTGGAAAATGAATCTGACTTGCTTCGCAAGCTTTCATCGCTCATTGCGCCCAGTCCCAGCGCCGGCAGCCTCGCGACTGGCTGCCCACTGCCTCTTTCAAGGCCAGCATGTTCACTGACCGCGGCAAACCCGCGGGCTCCCCGCAGCTGGCCTTCACTGCGGACGAACGACGGTCGCGAAACCACAACTCGTCGCCAGCGAAGCACCTGTCGAAACGACGGCGTTCGGGCACTGTCCACCTCACGCAAGCCACGCCCCGAGTCGGCGCAGGCGACGCGCCACCCTTCACACATCTGGCTGATCGGCGCGGACTGGGTCATCAAGACGCCCACGCCTCGTCCTGCTTCAGGCGGACGCTGTCCCGGACGCAGGTGCAAGGCCGCCATGGTTTCACCCCTTGCTTTTTGGCCGGATTGCCCGGCTCCCAAACTGTGCAGTCGTCACCGGCTTCCGGCCAATCAGCCACCTTGATGACAACCGGCTTCCCACCGAGCCCGTGACGCCTGCCGCGGCAATATTCATAGGCTTCCGGCGGTGACAGGAACATGAAGAGCACGCACTAGAGTCCGTTGCCACCGAACTCGTCGAAATCCGTTACACGGGCCTTCGTGGCAGTCGCGGATTCGCGGGGCGGAGTGCGGTTGGATCGCCACCCGACGCGTCGACACGATACGGTGATCAGCCGATCGCCAAGCCAGGTGCGCTGAAATCGATATGCAGCGGAAACGGCACCTTTCGGGAATCCTTCTTGTGCAAGGTGACATCGCCGTACTTCAGCTTCGCGCTGACATAGCCGTCCCCGGCACCTGCTCCGGTGATACGACCATTGGCTATCGATAGCGCCACCGCGCGGAAATTCGCCGCCAGCTCAACCGTGAAACGCAGGGAGGCACACTTGATCGAACCGACCGTGACGTCCAGTACCGGGTGGAGAGTCTTCACGAACTTGTGTTCGCCAAGACGCACGACGGATCGCTCACCGGCCGGGTGCCTGACCGGGTCGGTGTACTCGTGAAGTTCTTTCGCCACGCACCAACCCTGCGCCACCAGTTCGAAGACATCGTAGTCAAGCACGCTTCGTACAGCCTCCGCAGCTTCGGACCCAACAAACCCCCAGGCAAGCCTGACCTGGCTGAGGCCCGAATCCTTGCAAACCTCATCCTTCACCGTGCCTTCTATCCGCTCAAGGGACACAGGCAATAGTTCGCGAATCCGGCAACCACTTTGCTCAGTCATGACTTGTCTCCTGACGTTCGATCGGAACAGACCCTTCAAAACGAACCTCGCCCATTTCCAGCCGCGCCCGCAGCGCAGTAGTCGGGCCAGCCATCGGTATGGCGAGCATGACCTGCGTTTCGTTATCGCTTGCGAGCGATGGCTTTATGCGGAGCATGCGTTGAGTGACCTTGATCAGGCGCTGTCGTGACATGTGCCACAGACCCCCAACGATAATTGCCAGCGCGACAAACAATCCTGCAACCAAGGCCATGATCGCGGCCAACGAGGAGGAAACCCACATTGAAACCTCGGCCGACCGCTTGACGATGGCTCCAGGCGGCGGATCCTGGCGAAATACGTGACCGCTACGGGATAGATGAAATTCCCGCACCACCCTGCCGCTGGCGAGCCCGGCTTCGTCCAGCGTGGACACGGCCTGTTTGAGCGGCATATCCATCACGGAGGGTACGGTCACACCGACTCGCTGCCTGCTGACCGTCATGGCAACCGATGAATCCAGTGGGGCGATTGTCTTCGCCCGTGGATCCTGGTCGAGGACAAGGCCCTCAATCCCCGGAGTGCTGCGATAAGTGACCGCGCCGGACCGGAAACCGGCGCCCGCCAAAAGGGTTTGAGATTGCTCGACCGACTGCCCCGTCAGGTCCGGCACGATATTGCTGCCTGAGGCCACCCAATAGTCGACACCCGTGCCACTGCGAACCGGCGTTCCCTGTTGAGGCTTGGTACGGGTTACCTCCCCACGCGGCATGAGAGAAGGTTCGTCACCCTGAGAAATGGCGCGCAGCTTGCTCCGTACCATGGAACTTTGCGCAGCGGACTCTGATGAACCAATCACGTCGGGCACTGCGACGAGCGGCACGGAGCTCGCCCCGATGGGTGGATTTTCCGATGCGGAAGGAGCCGATGTCGCATTCGTTGCATTCGTCGCGCTCGTCGCACTCGTCGCACTCGTCGCACTCGTCGCATTCGTCGCAGGCGGTGGCGGTGGCGGTGGCGGCGCCGGTGGCGGTGGCGACTGTGGATCCGGGCCCTTCGATACCG
>DAITPL010000019.1:0-1257 GCA_036833615.1 Rhodanobacter sp. | reverse complement strand
GGCGGTGGCGGCGCCGGTGGCGGTGGCGACTGTGGATCCGGGCCCTTCGATACCGTCAGGACGATCGGCTTGTCTTGTGGCAGCCTGCTTTTCAAATCCGGTGCCTGCTCGACAATCTGCCCTGCCGGCACTCCAGAAAACTGCTCCTCACGTTGCGGAGCGCCACCGGCAAACTCCCTGAAACTGTTCACCACCCCGTCGTAAGTGCATCCAGTGACATCAGGCATCTCGTGCTGTTGCAAGCTGATGTTGATCGTATCCGGCTGACATTTCGTCGGCCTGACGTAGGTCGTGACAGTTGGCGGATGATACCGAGGCGACACTTGCTGCGCCGCTGCGTTTGGATGGGAATCCTGCGCACTCGTCAGCGCAGGCGCGGCGATGCACAACAACATGACGACGACGGTTGCCCAATATCGCCCTGCTCCATTCGCCATCCATTCGCCTCGCTTGACGTTCATGGATTCTCCTCTGCTGCATGGCATGGCTCTCATGGGTTCTCGCTGGTCTGCATCGCCAGGTCCCCAGGACTATCCCGGCTTGGTCACAGTCGCAGCACGGGTCGTCTTCCTGGTCTTGGCGGCGTTGCGGGTCTTCGCCGCCACGGCTGGCGCAACTGCCGTTTTCGCGGCGGTCGCCGCTGGTTGTCGCGCGAAGCTCGCTGCACCAGCCCGCAGCAGCTCGCAAAGCGAGTCGAAACGGCAGCAGCATTCCTGATAAACACCCTGGTCGTCGGTGGCGCCAAGCGCGGCGTGATGATGCCGTCCTCGCGGCGCCAGTGCGGCAACACTTGAGGTGCCGTCCGCTGCGGTGACGCGTGGCCAGTCGAGCATGCCGTTGCCGGCCACGCGTGCAGGGATCAGCCAGTAGTCGCCGGTGGCGTAAACGCCGCCAGGCTCGAACGTGACCTGGACGCCGTCTTCCAGCGCGATCGGCGCGCCCTCCGCCACGGCCAGCACGCCTTGCGCGTTCACCGCCGCGCGCTGATCCCAGCGGCGCAGCAGAGGATGCTGCTGTGAATCGTCGTCCAGTGGCCACGGCACGGTGTTCTTCGGCACGTTCAAGGTGACGCTGCAGCTGGCCGGGTCGACCGCGATCACCTGCAGCAGCGGGTAGGCGCGCTGCCCCAGCGTATAACGGTCGTCGACCAGCTCGATCCAGTCGTTCGCCGTCAGTCCGAGCCGGGCATCGCGACCCATCCAGGCCAGCTTCACCGTCAGTTGCGCGGTACCGTCGTCCGCGGCAGCGCCCAGGTTG
>DAITPL010000018.1:35737-37880 GCA_036833615.1 Rhodanobacter sp. | reverse complement strand
ATCCGCACGCTCAAGCTGGAACGCGTGCGCGCGGTGCAGGCCCGCGTGGAAACCGTGACCGGAGAATTTGACTGCATCACGGCCCGCGCGTTTGCCAGCCTGGCCGACATGCTGGCCTGGGGTGGGCGGCTGCTCGCCGCCGATGGCGAATGGCTGGCGATGAAGGGCCGCGTGCCGGACGCCGAGCTGGACGCACTGCCGCCCGGCTTCACCGTACGCGCCGTGCATGCGCTGACGGTCCCCGGGCTGGATGCCGAGCGGCATCTGGTGGTGTTGGCACGCGCCGCCCCGGGTGGCGAAGGCGAACCGCGCGCAATGGTAATCTAGCGTTCTTCCGCGCACGGTAACCAGCCCTCCATGGCCCGCATCATCGCTGTCGCCAATCAGAAAGGCGGCGTCGGCAAGACCACCACTGCCGTCAACCTGGCGGCCGCCCTGGCCGCGGCCAGGCGCAAGGTGTTGCTGGTGGATCTGGATCCGCAAGGCAACGCGACCATGGCTTCGGGCGTCAACAAGCGCGACGCCACGCCGAACGGTTGCGCTGTATTGCTGGAAGAAGTGCCGATCAGCGCCGCGATCGTGACCACGGCTGCCCACTTCGATTTGCTGCCCGGTGGTCCGGACCTTACCGCGGCCGAGCTCAAGCTGATGGATGCGCTGGCCCGCGAGCACCGGCTGCAGGAACAACTGGCCCACGTCGCCGGCAACTACGACACGATCCTGATCGACTGCCCGCCGTCGCTGAACCTGCTCACGCTGAATGCGTTGACCGCGGCAGACGGCGTGCTGATCCCGGTGCAGTGCGAATACTTTGCGCTGGAGGGCTTGTCCAGCTTGCTGGAAACCGTCAAGGCGGTACGTCAGCGCCTGAATCCCCGGCTGCAAATCGAGGGTTTGCTGCGCACCATGTATGACGTGCGCAACAACCTCGGTAACGAGGTCTCGGCGCAGCTCACCCAGCATTTCGGCGACAAGGTGCTGCGTTCGATCATCCCGCGCAACGTACGTCTGGCCGAGGCGCCAAGCTACGGCCAGCCCATCCACCTGTACGACCGCAGCTCGCGCGGCGCGATCGCCTACATCGGGCTGGCCGGAGAAATGATTCGCCGCGAGCGCACGGCACACGCTGGCGGGGCGACGGCAATTCCGCATCCGCCAACGCACGACGAGCCGGGTGTGGTACTCAAGGCGCCCGCCGCCAACCATCAGGAATAAGCATGGCCGCAGCAAAGAAACGGGGATTGGGACGCGGGCTGGATGCCTTGCTCGGCGGGGACGGCGAGGCGACCGCAGGCGGCGCACAGGATGGCGAGCTGCGCGTGCTGCCGATCCAGCACATCGAACCGGGCAAATACCAGCCGCGCCGCCACTGGAACGACGAGGCGCTCGAGCAACTGGCAGCCTCGATCAAGGCCCAGGGCCTGATCCAGCCGGTCGTGGTGCGCGCACTGGGCAAGGATCGCTACGAATTGATCGCCGGCGAGCGACGCTGGCGGGCGGCGCAGCGCGCGCAGTTGAGCGAGCTGCCGGCGCTGGTCAAGCAAGTCACCGAAGCTGCCGTGCCCGCCATGGCGCTGATTGAAAACATCCAGCGCGAGGACCTGACGCCGCTGGAAGAGGCCGACGCGCTGCAGCGCCTGATCGACGATTTCGATCTCACCCATCAGCAGGCTGCCGACGCCGTCGGCCGTTCGCGTGCCGCCGTATCCAACCTGCTGCGCCTGACCGAGCTGCCTGCATCAATCAAGAAATTGCTGGATGAGGGCAAGCTGGAAATGGGCCATGCCCGCTGTCTGCTGACCCTGCCCGAAACCACGGCCGAAGCGCTGGCGCTGGAAGCGGCGCGCAACGGCTGGAGCGTGCGCGAGCTGGAGGAAGCTGCCCGGCGCGCGCAAGCCAAGCCGCGTGGCAAGGCGCACCCGGCGACGACGCGCGACCCCAATATCACCACCCTGGAACGCGAGCTGGGCGAACGTCTGGCGACCCGCGTGGAACTCGCCCAGGGTCGCGGTGGACGGGGCAAGCTGGTCATCCATTACCACAGCAATGACGAACTCGAAGGCATCCTCGGCAAGATCCGCTGAAGCGCTGCGGGGTTGGGCTACACCGGGAACGCTTTTGCAGGACGGGCACTGCCCGCCGC
>DAITPL010000018.1:0-35637 GCA_036833615.1 Rhodanobacter sp. | reverse complement strand
CTGCGGGGTTGGGCTACACCGGGAACGCTTTTGCAGGACGGGCACTGCCCGCCGCTGGATGGCCACAAGGACTGGCGGGAGGCGGCTGGCGACGACAGGCGTTAAACTGTACGGATGCAGCGCCGCGCGCAGCATCCGTCCTGCCCAAAGGCGTGCTCCATGCTGGAACTTTCCGTCGTCGTCCCCGTGTTCAACGAGCGCGACAACATTCCCCCGCTGTTGGCTGAAATTGCAGCCGCGCTGCGTGGTCGCGTGGCGTTCGAAGTCATCTATGTCGACGACGACTCCAGCGACGACAGCCGCGCCGTGCTCGTCGCGCAGAAAGCGCTGCACCCGGAACTGCGCGTGTTGCACCACGTCGTGCGCAGCGGGCAGAGCACGGCAGTGTGGAACGGGGTGCATGCGGCCGCGGCGCCGTGGATCGCGACGCTCGATGGTGACGGCCAGAACGACCCGGCGGATATCAACCGGCTGCTGGCTGCGCGCGCTGCGGCCGGCGCCGATGTGCGCCTGTTTGCCGGCTGGCGCACGACCCGCCGCGACAGTTTCAACAAGCGCATTTCCTCGAAAATCGCCAACGCCGTGCGCTCGCGCATGCTGCGCGATGCCACGCCGGACACCGGCTGCGGCCTGAAACTGTTCGAGCGTCAGGTGTTCCTGCGTTTGCCATATTTCGATCACATGCACCGGTACCTGCCGGCGCTGGTCAAGCGTGCCGGATTTGCCTGCCAGAGCGTGCCGGTCGGTCATCGTCCGCGCACCGCCGGGGTATCGAAGTACGGCATGCTGGATCGTCTGTGGGTCGGTCTGGCCGACCTGCGTGGCGTCGCGTGGCTGATGCGCCGCGCCAAGGTGACCCCGGTCGACGAGCTGTAGCGCAGCACGGCAAACGCGGGCTGCCAGTCGCGGTTTGAATGGATCATGCCATCGCCAAAGTCGCCGGCGTGGTACGGCGCCGGGCATGGCAGGACGGCCACCGTTTCGCGCGACCGACGCGCCGCTGGTTGCACCGCGCCGCGCGTCGCGTCGTATGCTGATGGTCTTCGCCTTGGGAGGTGACCATGGGCATTGTCACGAAACGTGTGTATGAACCGGCCGCGGATACGGACGGCTATCGGGTGTTGCTCGACCGGCTGTGGCCACGCGGGCTGAAGAAGGAAGCGGTCGCGTTTGACCTGTGGGCCAAGGAGTTGGCGCCGTCGACCGAACTGCGCAAGTGGTTTGGTCACGATCCGGCGTTGTGGGATGGCTTTCGCCACCGCTACGCGGCCGAACTCGACGCCCATGCCGACCTCTGGCAGCCGCTGGCGCAGCGTTCGACCCGACATCGCGTCACCTTGCTGTTTGGTGCGCGCGACGAGGAACACAACAATGCGGTGGCACTCAAGGCGTACATGGAAAACTGGCTGCGCACGCATGGCCCGCGTTGAGCCGCAGCCTGTGCGCGGTGTCTACGCTGTGCGCGGTGGCAACGCGGCTGGCGACCATTGCGCCAGCATGCTGCGGGTCTGCTCACGGCCGCGTTCGATCAACTCCCGCGCACGGTAAAACTCATACACGTTGGCGATATCGCGCGGCAGCTGGATCAGCAGGTCCGGCTCGTACACCGCCAGCCGCAGGCGCGACAGATGCGACTGCATCAGGTCGATCGACTGGTTGAGCAGCTCGAAGGTTCCCTGGGCCCGCGCGTGCGGCGTACCGTGTGGTATCAGGCGGGCGACCAGGCGGGCGAGGCGATGGCGCGTGGTGTCGTTCGTGGGCGGCACCGTAGCTTCCGGCCCGGTTGTCGTACCGTGCAGCGCCGGGCCGTCCAGACTGACGGCCAGCAGGAAGTCGGCGCGCTCGCGGATCAGTGGCGTGACCGGCACGGGATTGAGCAGTGCGCCATCGACCAGGCGTTGACCATCCAGCTCGAACGGGCGAAACACGGTGGGTAGCGCCGTCGAGGCGCGGATCGCATCGAACAACGAACCGTGCGTCAACCAAACTTCGCGGCCGCGATCCAGGTCGGTCGCCACGGCGGTGTACGCCACCGGCAAATCCTCGATGCAGATATCACCGGTCAGACGCCGCAGCGTGTTCATGATGCGCTCGCCCTTGATGAACCCGCCGCCGCTGAGCGTCCAATCCGCCAGACGCAGCACGTCCAGCCGTGCCAGCGTGCACACCCAGTCGCGATACACCGTTAGCTGGCCCATGGCATGGATGCCGCCGACCAACGCGCCCATCGAGCTGCCGGCAATGGCGACAATCTCGAATCCCTGCTGCTCCAGCTCCTCGATGACGCCGATATGCGCCAGCCCTTTTGCCCCGCCAGCACCGAGGGCGAGCGCGACAGTGGGCTTGTGCGCGGGAGCGGGCAGTGCGGAAGCAGGCGCGTGCATGGCGGATCGCCCCGTGGCGGGATGGCAACTCACGCTACGTTGGCAGCATGATGCGTTGAAGTCACGCTGGCACCCGTTCGGCCGGACGCGACCAGCACGCCTGGCGACTGCCCACCATTACCCAAGCTCGTTATCATGGAAGCTGATGCCTGCCTTGTCACCCGCCACCGCATTTTCCAGTGTCCCCAACGCGCGGGCAGCCTCGTGAGCTGGCAGGCCTGGGCCACCGTTGCGGTGGTGGTGGGCGCCGTGGCGCTGTTTGCCAGCGAGAAACTGCGGATCGATCTGGTTGCGCTGATCGTGCTTGGCGCCCTGGTGGTGCTGGGCATCGTCAGCCCGGCGGAAGCGCTGTCCGGTTTCAGCAACGAAGCCACGGTGACGGTTGCAGCGATGTTCGCGCTGAGTCTGGGCATCGAGCGCTCCGGTGTGCTTGAGCCGTTGACCCGGTTGTTGATGAAGATTCGCAAGCCGTGGCTGTTGACGCTGGCGATGATGCTGGCAATCGCGCCGCTCGGCGCATTCGTCAAGAACGTCGCACTGGTGGCGACGTTCCTGCCGTTGGCACTGCGCGTGTGCCAGCGCACCGGCACATCACCCGCGCGGGTATTGATGCCGATGGCCTACGCCGCGCAGATGGGCGGTGTGTGTACGCTGATCGGCACCTCGTCCAATCTGCTGGCCGATACGTTGGCGCAGCAGCACGGACTGGCGCCAATCGGCGTGTTCGAGTTCACCCGCCTGGGCGCGATACTGGCGGTGGCGGGTATCGTCTACCTCATGGTCGTCGGCCGGCATTTGCTGCCCAGGCATATCAACGCCGACGAACCGCAGAATACCAACGTTGGCAAATATGTTACCGAGCTGGAGGTGGTGCAGGGATCACCGTTGCTCGGCACGCGCATTGCCGATGCCAAGCTGGGCGAACGCTACAGCGTGTATCCGTTGGAACTGTTGCGCGGCGAGCAACGCATGTGGACCCCGCGCGCCCAGCGGTTGGCGGTTGGCGACGTGCTGCTGCTGCGCGGCGACTGGGACAAGCTCGAGGAATTTCGCCGCCAGGCCAAGCTGCGCAACGCCACCGAGCGACATTACCCCGAAGCCGACGACAAGCACCCGCGCGTGATTGCCGAGGTGATGGTGGCTCCGGCCAGCCCGGTCGAAGACCAGCGCGTCGCCGATGTCGGCCTGGAGTGGGGTTACCGCAGCACCTTGCTGGCGGTGCATCGGCGCGGGCAGGTGTTGCGCGACAAGCTCAGCACGATCCGGTTGGCCGTCGGCGACGTGTTGTTGTTGCTGGTGGACGAGGAAGACGCCATGCCCAAGCTGCGCAATGACGATGCGTTCATCGTGCTCAGCGAACGCCCCGACGCGCGGGCGATGTCCCGCAAGGCCTGGGTGGCGGCCAGCATCATGGCCGGCGTGGTGGTGGTGTCGGCACTGCACTGGATGCCGATTCCGTTGGCTGCCATCTGCGGGGCCATCGTCATGGCGCTGACTGGCTGTTTCGGACGCAAGGATGTGTACGAAGCGATGGACTGGAAGATCATCGTGCTGCTCGGCGCGATCCTGCCGCTGGGTATCGCCATCGAGAAGACTGGTTTGTCCACGGTCATGGTGCACGAGTCGATGGCACTGCTTGGCGGCCACGGCCCGTTGGCCGCGCTGACGATGGTGTATCTGCTCACCGCACTGTTGACCGAGCTGATGGGGCACAACCCTTCAGTGGTGCTGATGGTCGGCATTGCGGCATCCATCGCCCACGCCCTGGGAGTCGATCCGCGACCCTTTGTGGTGGCCGTTGCGTTCGCGGCAGCCACGTCGTTTGCCACCCCGGTCGGGTATCCGACCAATACCATGGTGTATTACGCCGGCGGTTACCGCTTCACCGATTTCATGAAGGTTGGCATTCCGCTGATCGCCATTTTCTGCGCGTTGTCAATGTGGCTGATACCGGTCTTCTGGCCGTTTCATCCGTAATCCGGAACCGGGGCCGGTGGCCAGTCGCACGTCAGCCGGTTGCCGCATCCGGCCGCTGTTGCTGGCGCAACCAGCAGGCGATGCTGAAACGGGTACGCGCCGGCGGCAGTACTTCGTGTTCGAACTGCGCGGACAGGAACAGTGCCAGTGTGCCGCCTTGCGGTGCGATGTCGTGGTACGCGCCGGGCAGATACAGACGCAATGCACCACCGTCGCGGTCGTGCCATTCCGGGTTCAGATAGAAGACGGCAGATAGCACGCGTGCGTCGCTGTAGCGCACGCAGTCACGGTGGCGCGCGTAACCGCCACCGGGAGGATAGGCGGCGTAATGGGCCTCGCTGTCCACCAACCCGAGCATCAGCCGGCGGTTGAGCACCTTGCGCAGCGCGTCCATGCGCCGGGTAAACGCCCGTTGTGGTGCTGTGAGTGCGTCGGGTACGAACCAATGCGTGTGGTCGCTGCGCAGCTGCGATGCGGTGCGTTCCAGACCGACGCGGGCCGGACGAAATTGCTGCGCCGCGTACAGGCGCATGCACTCGTCGCAAAGGGCCTGGGTCTGCGCCGGCGTCAACCAATCCGGCAGCACGCACCAGCCGTCGGCAGCGAGCGCGTTGATCACGGGTTGAAACTCGCAGGTGCCCATGGTCATCCGTTGCGCCTCAACCCAGCGTGACTTGCAAGGTATGCGTGACACCGTCGTCGGCCAGCGCGACATCGGCCTGCGGCTGCAGCGTCTTGCCGTCCAGGGTGATCCGCGTGACTCCCGCGCAGACACCGTGCGGGTTTTCCACCTGGATCATGTACGGCGTAACGTGTTGCCGGCCACGATGCCGGTAGGTGAGCGTGAAGCCCGGCCAGGCCTTGGGGATGCATGGCGCGAGGCGCAGGTGATCGCCGCGCAGCTGGAAACCAAGCAACGCCTCCAGTCCGGCGCGATACAGCCAGGCAGCCGAACCCGTGTACCACGTCCAGCCGCCACGCCCGATGTGCGGCGCAACGGAATAGACGTCCGCGCAAGCCACGTACGGCTCCACCTTGTAGCGTTGCACCGCCTGCGCCCGGTCGCCGTGGCGGATCGGATTGAGCATGTTGAACATGTCGGCGGCACGCTCGCCATCGCCCAGTTGCGCCCAGGCGAAAATCGACCAGGTCGCGCCATGCGTGTACTGCCCGCCGTTCTCGCGCACGCCGGGCGGGTAGCCCTTGATGTAGCCGGGGTTTTCCGTGGCGTGATCGAACGGCGGGGTGAACAGGCGCGCCAGCTGATGCGGGTGATCGACCAGCAGGCGGTCCACGGCAGCCATGGCCTGGGCCGCGCGCGGCGGGTGCGGCCCGCCGGTCAGCAAGCTCCAGGATTGCGCGATGGTGTCGATCCAGCACTCCTGGCTGGCACTCGACCCCAGCGGCGTGCCGTCGTCATAGTAGCCACGGCGGTACCACTGGCCATCCCAGGCTTGTTCCAGCGCCACGCGCAGCGCTGCGGCATAGTCCAGCCAGCGCTGCACGCGCTCGCGTTCGCCGCGTTGGCTGGCATGCGGTGCGAGCGCGGCAATCGTGGCCAGCAGCAACCAGCCGAGCCAGCTGCTTTCCCCCCGGCCCTGGGCGCCGACGTTGTTCATGCCGTCGTTCCAGTCGCCGGTGCCGATCAACGGCAGGCCGTGGGTACCGCGGGTGAGGCTGGAATCGAGCCCGCGGGCACAATGTTCGTAAACGCTGATCGCCTCGCTGCCGGCGCCGGGCCGGAAGAAGGCGTCGGTGGCATCGTCGGCGATCGCCGGGCCGGTGAGGAACGGGCGGGTTTCGTCCAGCACTGCACGGTCGCCGGTGACCGTCACGTAATGGGTCGCCACGTAGCCCAGCCAGATGCGATCATCGCTGATGCGCGTGCGGATGCCCTGCCCGTTGGGCGGCAGCCACCAGTGCTGCACATCGCCTTCGGCAAACTGCCGGCCGGCCGCGCGCAGCAGATGCTCGCGCGCCAGATCGGGGCGCGTCACGCACAACGCCATCACGTCCTGCAACTGGTCGCGAAAACCGTAGGCGCCGCTCGCCTGATAGCCGGCCGTGCGCGCCCACAGCCGGCAACTGGTCACCTGGTACAGCAGCCAGTCGTTGAGCAGAATGTCCAGCGCGCGATCGGGCGTCTGCACCTGCACGGTGTCGAGTACGTCGTTCCATTGCGCGGTGACCGCGCCCAGTACGGCGTCAAAGTCGGCATGGCGGTACTTCGTGATCAGCGCCTGTGCGCTGGCGGCGTCGGCGGCATCGCCAAGTACAAACAGCAGGTCGAGCTCGGTATGCGCGGGCAATTCGACGCGCGTCTGCAGCGCGCCACAGGGGTCGAGCCCGGCGCCGAGTCGTCCGGACAATGGCGTGGCGCTGTGCAGCGCTGCCGGTTGTGCGACGTTGCCAAGCGCGCCCAGCAACTCGCGACGGTCGCCGCTCATGGACTGCTGCATGCCGCCCAGATCGATGAAGGCGACGCGATCGGCAAAGTCGGCGCGCCATGGATTGCGTGCCAACAGCGCGCCCGTGGTGTCGTCGCGCGCAGTGATCACGAATGGCGCCGGCGTCGTGCCGTTGGCACCCAGCGCCCACTCGACGTAGCCGGTGACAGCCAGGTGGCGTGCCCTTGGTGAGTGGTTGCACAGGCGCAGGCGCGAGAGCTTGATGGAATCGTCGGTCGGCACGCATTGCGTGAGTTCCAGCGCGATGTCGTGCGCGGCATGACTGAAGCGGGTCCAGCCCTTGCCGTGGGTGGTGGTGTACGTGGTACCGGGCACGCGGATGGGCAGCGCGGTGGCACTCCACAACACGCCGGTGTCCTCGTCGCGCAGATACAGCACCTCGTGCGGCGTGTCGCTCACGGCATCGTTCGGCCACGGGGTGAGTGGGTTCTGCTGACTGTTCAGCGACCACGTGTAACCGCTGCCTGCGGCCGAGACCAGGAACCCGAACGCGGGGTTGGCGATGACGTTGATCCACGGTGCCGGTGTGGACTGGTCATCCTTCAGCGCGACGCGATAGCTGCGACCGCCGTCCACGAAGCCGCCGCAGCCATTGGCAAACTCGACCGTGGTGGCTGGCGCAGCTGCGGCGGCGCCAGCGACTTCGGTCGCGCGAATGGGTGTCTGCATGACCGTTGCCGTGTCTGGCACCGGCGCGTGCGCGGTGCGTGCCGGTGGCGCAATGCCGGGGTCCAGGACGACGCGTGCCACGGTCAGCAAGCCGGCGCACAGTCCGGCGTCGATGGCATCTTCGCGCAGGACGAACAGCTCTGCCCGCGGGGCCTTGGCATCCTGTGTCAGCAGTGCGTGCTGCTGGTCGAGCAGCGGCGCGAGTGCCGCGGGCACGGCATCTGCCGGGCTGCCCGTGGCGCGGATCAACACCACCACATCCACCGCAAAATGCTGTTGCTGCCAGTAGCGCTGCGCGCGCAGCAGATCGCGCACGGACGTCAGCGCCTCGGGGTCGCGCACGCTCACCAGCGCGATGGGGCGGTCCCCGGAAATGCCCGCAGCCCACAGCGTAGGTGCGCCGCCGTGACCGTACGCGAGATCGGCGGCGGGCGCGCGTTGCGTGGGGTCGTTGCTGAGCAACGCGCCCAGCCAGTGCGTGCTGCGGGTTGCCAGTGCCTCGTCCATGTCGGCGCGGGTTTGCAAGGCGGTCGCGTATTGTCTGGCGGCGGCGAACAGTTGCGTGGCCGCATCGCCATCAGCCAGCTGGGTGGCCAGGGCCAGGGCACCATCGCGGCTATCGGCTACGCGGGTCCACAGCAGCAGCGTCACGCTCTCGCGCGGTGCCAGCGTGAAGTGCTGACGCAGGCTGAACACCGGGTCGAGTACGCAGCCGGTGGTGTTGCCCAGCTGCATGCCCGGTCGCATCGCCTGCGCGTCACGCAAGGTGCGCTCGCGACCCAGCCAGCAGGCGCGGTCGGTTTCGTAACTGCAGCCGCCGTCCACCGGCCTTCCCAGTACCTGCAGCGCGTGCGCCGCCCAGATTTGCGCCGTGCTGTCGTCGCGCCGCCGCCGGGTGGCCAGCAGCAACGCGTGGGTTGCATCCCATGCAGTCTGCACGAACAGCTTGGAGAAAGCCGGGTGGGCGTTGTCCGCGCCGATCGGGCCGAGCACCAGCTCGGTGTACGTGGTCAGCGACAGCGTGCGCGTGTGGTCGCCGTGATTGCTCACGATGAGCCGACGCAATTCCACGTCTGCAGCGGCGGCCACGGCAATTTCCAGCACGCTGTGCACGCTGTGGTGGCGCCGGCTGAAGCTGGCACGACCAGGCACAAAATCCACCGCATCGTCCGGGGTGCGCGTACCAAATGGCTGCTGGGTCACCGACCATACAGCGCCGTTTTCCTCGTCGCGCAGCAGCAGGTAGGTGCCCCATGGATTGCTGGTGGGATCCTCGCGCCAGCGGGTCACCGCCAGCTCGCGCCAACGGCTGAATCCCGCACCGGTGGCGTCAACCATCACGCTGTAGCTGCCGTTGGCGAGCAGGCAGTGCTGCTGGGTATCGATGGTGCGCGCGGTGCTGTATGCCATGAACGGGACTCGCTGGACAAAGACGCAAGCTTCAGCATGCGCCGATCCAGGCATGCATGGTGTCAACGGACGTTGCCGGCTGTCGTGGTACGTCGCCGACCTGCGTTCGCGCAGGTGGCGGCGTAGGATGATCAGGCCACCGAGCGGTGCCGGCGGCCCAGGTGCATGGGCGCGGCACGCCGGTTTCCGGTGGCGGACTGGGTGGTGAGCACCAGGCGCGTCGGCGAATGACTCGGCGCGCCAGCAGACGTTACGGAGAAGATGGCATGCGCCGGGACGACCACCATGAAGCTTGATTGCACGCCTGCGCGGCTCGCTGCCGGCGCGGCAGTCAGGCGGCGCGCCGCGTCCTGCTCCGGCACAGCGCGGCATGGCAGCGACTCCTGCGCTGGCGCGGTCGGTGCAAATCCGTTGATGCCATTGGTCGGGCGTTGGTGACGGCCTTGCGCGACATTGCTCCGCCCGATGCTACGCTGCAGCCCGCGCTCGGCGACGACGCCTTGCTTGAGTACTTGCAACATGCGGCGTTCGATTATTTCCTGCGCACGTTCAATCCAGCCAACGGCTTGATCGCGGACACGACCCGCGAAGGTTCGCCATGCAGCATCGCCGTGGTCGGGTTCGCGTTGTCGGTGTATCCGGTCGCGGTGGAACGCGGCTGGATGACGCGGACCGAGGCGCTGACGCGCAGCCTCGCCGTATTGCGCTTCTTTCGCGACAGCGACCAGAGTGGTGCTGCCTTGGCTACCGGTTACCAGGGCTTCTACTACCACTTTCTGGACATGCTCAGTGGTGCCCGCGTGTGGCAGTCCGAACTGTCGATGATCGACACCGCGTTGCTGCTGGCCGGCGCATTCACGGCGGCCAGTTACTTCACCGGCGACGACGCCGACGAAATGGCGTTGCGCGAGGTGGTCGACGTCCTGTATCGGCGGGTCGACTGGTGCTGGGCGCAAGGCGGCGAGCCGACGTTGCGCCAGGGCTGGAAGCCGGAATGCGGATTCCTCAATTACGGTTGGGACGGCTACAACGAAGGCCTGGTGTTGTACGTGCTCGCGCTGGGTTCGCCGACGCATCCGATTCAACGCGACCATTACGCGGCGTGGACGGCGACCTATCAATGGGAAAACCTGTACGACATCGATTTCCTGTACGCCGGGCCGTTGTTCATCCATCAGTTTTCGCACGCATGGATCGACTTTCGCGGCATTCGCGATGACTTCATGCGCGAGAAGCAGTGTGACTATTTTGAAAACAGCCGGCGTGCGACCCTGGTGCAGCGTGAATACGCCAGACGCAATCCACACAGTTTCCGTGGCTACGACGAAGATTGCTGGGGCTTGACCGCATGCGATGGCCCTAGCCGGTCGCTGCCGGCGCTGGCCGACGCGCAGCGCCGGTTGTTTGGTTACGCTGCGCGTGGTGTGCCGTACGGTCCGGACGATGGCACCCTCAGCGGCTGGGCCGCGTTGGCGTCGTTGCCGTTTGCCCCGGACGTGAGCCTGCACGCCGCGCGGCGCATGCTGCAGCGCTACCCGGAAATGCTACCCGCCGAACAATACGCCAGCAGCTTCAACCCCGGCCTCGGCGCGGACGGGGGGCCGGCGTGGATTTCGCCTGGTCACTTCGGGCTGGACCAGGGCATCGTGGTGATGATGATCGAGAACCATCGCAGCGGGTTGATCTGGCGCCTGTTGCGTACCTGCCCGGTGCTGCGCACCGGTCTGCAACGCGCCGGCTTTCGCGGCGGGTGGTTGTAGCGCATGGCCAGCATGCCGCCAGCTCCGCCGCTGCCCGAGCGTCAGCGCGGCCCATCGACCGCCCCGGACGACGCCGCCGACCGCGCGCGACTCAGCCAAGTGCGGCCACCCGACTGGCGCAATCCGGCGCCGGCGGCACGCTACGACCTGGTGATCGTCGGCGGTGGCACCACCGGGGTGGTGGCCGCGCAGGCCGCCGCGGAACTGGGCAAGAAAGTGGCGCTGGTCGAGCGCTACCTACTTGGCGGCAACTGCCTGCATATTGGTTGCGTACCTTCCAAGGCGCTCATCCGCACCTCGCGGCTGTACGCGGAAATGCGCGATGCCGAGCGCTACGGGGCACGGGTGCCGGCGGATATCCGCGTCGACTTTCCGGCGCTGATGGAACGCATGCGCGCCATTCGCGCACGGCTCAGTCGCAGTTGCTCGGCACCTGAGCTGGCCGCCATGGGGATCGACGTGTTCTTTGGCCTTGGCCGTTTTGTCAGCCCGGTCGCGGTGCAAGTGGGAGAGGTGACGCTGCGCTTTCGCAAGGCGTTGATTGCCACCGGGGCGCGGCCGGACACGCCGCCGATTCCCGGTCTCGTCGCCGCCGGCTATTACACCAACGCCAGCGTGTTCGATCTGACCACGCTACCGTCGCGCCTGCTGGTGGTCGGCGGTGGTCCGCTTGGCTGCGAAATGGCGCAGGCATTTTGTCGCTTCGGCGCGCACACCACCATCGCCCAGCATTGGCCGCTGTTCCTGCCACGCGAGGAGCGCGATGCGGCACAAATCCTGTCCGACGCGTTTGCCCGCGACGGCATTGAAGTGCGCCTGAATACGGAAGTCGTCGGCGTGCGCGTGGAGCACGGCCAGAAACTCGTGGATCTGGTCAGCGCCGATTACCACAACACCATCGCCACCGATGCCATCCTGGCCGGTACCGGCCGCGTGCCGAGCGTCGAGGGGCTCGGTCTGGAGGCGGCCGGAGTTGCATATGACCGTCATCGTGGCGTCCACGTCGACGACTTTCTGCGTACCAGCAATCGCCACATTCATGCCGCGGGAGATGTCTGCCTGGACGAAAAATTCAACGACACCGCGGATGCCAGCGCGCGCATCGCCGTGCGCAACGCACTGGGTCACGGCCATGAGCGTTTCAGCGCGCTGACCATACCGTGGTGCACCTACACCGATCCGGAAATTGCCCACGTCGGCTTGTACGTGCGCCAGGCGCGCGAGCGCAAGATCCCGGTGAAAACCTTCACTATCCTGATGCACGACGTCGATCGCGCCGTGGCCGACAGTGAAGAAGCCGGCTTCGTGAAGATTCATGTGCGCGAAGGCACCGACCGCATCCTTGGTGCCACCATCGTCGCGCGCCACGCCGGTGAGCTGATCAGCGAGATCACCCTGGCGATGGTCGCCGGTGCCGGCTTGCGCACGTTGAGTCGCGTGATGCACCCGTATCCCACCCAGGCCGAGGCCATTACCAAGGCCGCCGCGGCCTACCTGCGCACGCTGCGTCCGCGCACCGTTACCTCACAACGACGAGGCGGGCTCCAATCTTGAACAGCATTTGAGGACTTTGACATGAAAGTTGGCATGATCGGTTTGGGCAAGATGGGCGCGAACATGGCAGAGCGCTTGCTGCGTGGCGGCCATCAGGTTACCGGCTTCGATCCGAGCGCGGATGCGCGCAAGGCGCTGGAGAGCAAGGGTGGCGCCGCGGTCGATACCTTGCCGGCGCTGGTCAAGTCGCTGTCCACGCCACGCGTGGTGTGGATGATGGTGCCCTCGGGCAAGATCACTGACGACACCGTCAACGCGCTGCTGCCGCTGTTGGCAAAGGGCGACACCGTGATCGATGGCGGCAACTCCAATTACCAGGACACCTTGCGCCGGGCCACGCTCTACGCCGCGCACGACCTCGGTTACGTCGACTGCGGCACCAGCGGCGGCGTCTGGGGCCTGCAAGAGGGCTACAGCATGATGGTCGGTGGCGATGCCAAGCTGGTCGACACGTTGCGACCCATCTTCGAAACGCTGGCGCCGGGCAAGGAGCAAGGCTGGGGCCGCGTGGGCCCGGTCGGTTCCGGCCACTTCACCAAGATGGTGCACAACGGCATCGAATACGGCTTGATGCAGGCTTACGCCGAAGGCTTCTCCATCCTGCAACACAAACAGGAATTCCAGCTGGATCTGCACCAGGTCGGCGAGATCTGGCGTTACGGCAGCGTGGTGCGTTCGTGGTTGCTGGACCTGACCACCGACGCGCTTGGCAAGAACCCGACGATGGACGGCGTGGCGCCTTACGTCGTCGATTCCGGCGAAGGCCGCTGGACCGTTGCCGCCGCGCTCGAGCTGGATGTGCCCGCACCGATCATCACTGCCTCACTGATCGAACGCCTGCGCTCGCGCGACAGCGATTCGTTCACCGACAAGCTGTTGGCGTCCATGCGCAATGAATTCGGCGGCCACGCGATCAAGAAGGAGTGAGTGCGCTGACTCCCGTTCCACCGCCGCTGCTCCAACTCGCACCCCGGCCGGCGCTGATTCCTCCCAGGCCGAACGCAAGCAAGCGCCCCCTCACCCCAACCCTCTCCCCCGGCGGTGCCGGAGGAGAGGGAGCCAACTGGCAGCCGTCTCGGATATCGCTGGCGATGACGGTACGGCTATCGCTTGTCTGCGCGGCCTGGCTGCTGGATCAACGGACCGGTTCCGTCGTCTTGTCCCCAGGCGTCCACAACTTCGCCTCCACCTTGCCGCCCAGCATCTGCGCGCGCACCAGCGGAATGGGTGGGCCGCCGTAGCTGAGGAACTGGTCATGGAACGCCTTCAGCGCGTTCGCTCCCGGATGGGCGGCGAGCCAGTCCTGGCGCAGCTGCATGATCATCAGCTTGCCCATGGTGTAATTGAGGTAGGCCGGGTCGTAGGTGCCGCGGGCTGCCTGTTGCCGGGCATTGCCCGGATCCTGGAAGGCCTGGTCGCGGAACATCTGCTCGGACTGGGCGATGGTCATGCCGCCGGTGTGCAGGCCGATGGCGGAGAGGTAGCGCACGTCGCGCAACAAGGCGTTGGTGAGCTGGCCGATGTGGACTTCCGGCGTGGCGCCGTCCAGGCCGGCGTCAAACATCATTTCTTCGGTGTAGTGCGCCCAGCCTTCGGCGAAGGCATAGCCGACAAACAGCTGGCCCAACTTCCAGTGCGCACGGTTGGCGTGCAGGAACTGCAGGAAGTGACCGGGCCACACTTCATGCGCGGACACGAACAGCAGTGCAGCCTTGCCCGGCACGTAAGCCTGTTGATCGGCCTTGCTCCAGGCCGGATCGGCCGGGGCGATGTAATACACCGAGGGCAGGTTCTTTTCGTACGGGCCGGGGATCTCGATATAGGCGAAGTTCCAGCGATTGAACGGCGGCGCCTCTTCGGCCGTGGCCTGTTCGGTGCCGGGAATACTGACCAGGTCCTTGTCGACGATGAATTGACGCAGGCTTGCGAGCTGCGCGCGGGCGCCCGCGACCGCGCCGCCGGTCGGCTTGTCGGCACTTTCCCGCGCCACGCAATCCTTGAGCGACTGGCCGGGCGCGAATTGATCGCACGCGGACTTGAGCGCAGCGAGGTTGCGCGCAAGGTCCGCTTCGCCGATGGCCTTGAGTTGATCCAGCGGCAGGTCGACCAGTTCGGTCGCATGCAGCATCTGCGCGAACCTCTTCGCACCCAGCGCGTAGTCCTGCGTGGCGTTGGGTTTTTGTGCCTGCAGCCAGTCGGCCAGGCCTTGCGCAGCCTTGATGGCGGCGGCATTGCTGGCCTTGAAGCGGGTTTGCAGGGCGTCGTCTTGCACACTGGCGAAGATGCCGGGTACGTCAGTTTTGAAGAACCTGGCGTAGCCGCCGAACGAATTGACGCCCACGTCGATATACGACGCCGGCAGCGGCAGCTTGAGGTTGGCCTGGATCTGCGCCAGCGCCCTGGGCAGCGCTTCCTGGTAGCGGACGAATGCCGCCATGCGCTGTTGCAGCGGCGCATAGGGCCGGGTCAGATACATGCTGGGCGACAGCTCGCCAGTGTAGAAGGCGGGATTTTTGTACGGCGCGCCGGAATCCTCCAGCCAGAACAGTTGGCCGTCGATCACCGCCAGCACGTAATCGCGCTGGAAGCGGCCTTGCGCGTCGAGCTGGTTGTCGGCGAAGGCGGCAAAGGTGTGGCGTTGTGCGTGCAACCAGGCGGCGGTGGCCTGCAGGCCAGCGGCGCTGTAATCGGGCAGTTTGCCGTCGAACTCGTGCTTGCCGGCGTTGGCGGCAAATACCGGGTTGTGCTGGAACGCCCCGTCGATGAAAGCGTCAACCGCCGTCGTCAACCTCGCGCTGGCGCCGGCTGTATTGGTCGCTGCGACAGTCGGTGGGGTGGCCTGTGAGGTTGCCAGCGATCTCGAGGTATCCGGCGAACACCCGCCCAGCAGCGTGGCACCAATGACGACAGCCAGTGCAGCAACGCGGAACGCACGCATGATCGATTTCCCCTTCCGACTGGAAGCGTGGAGCGTAGGTGCTCGGGTGGATATCAGCAAGGTTGGCGGTCGGCCGTAGCCATTGAGGTGCCGGTCGGCGGCAGTGCTGTCGGATGGATCCGGCGCCGCTTCAACGGGTGGGGTGCAGGCCGACCACCACGCCGGCGCCGCGTGTGCTGGCGTCCTTGGTGTCTGCAACGATCATCAAGTCGTGCCGGACACCGCTGTCGTGCGGCGGGAACGCGTGGCTCACAGGCGCACTTTCAGCTCGGCCACATACGTGCGCTGCGGGAACGGATGGAACAGGACGTATTTCTCGTTGGCAAGATTGTCCACGCCCACCGACGCGGACCAGCGATCGTTGATCTGGTAATGCAGGCGCGTGTCGAACACCAGGAATTTGTCGAACGAACCGTAGACATTCGACGTGTTGTCGGTGTTGTCGAGCGTGGAATACTGCCTGCCGCTGTAGCGCCCGGCCAGGGTGAACGCCCAGGTCTCGTTGGGTTGGTAGGTGGCGATGGCGGTGGCACGCCAGCGCGGCACATTCGGCGCATGCTTGCCGGTGGACGTCGTGCCGGTGGGGCTGACGAAACTGTCGTTGGCAAGGATCGTCGAATCAACAAAGGTCACGCTGCCCGAAAGGCGCAGACCCCGAAACAGCACGTTGTCCTGTTCGGCCACCAACTCCACGCCGCGGTTGCGCAGCTCGCCGACGTTCATGGTGAAGGTCACCGGCACCTGCACCCCGGGCAGGGTGCTGGTCTGCGCCACGAGTGCATCTTTGGTGTTTTCCTGGAAGAACGACAGGCGCACGAAGCCCTGGTCCAGCGCGCGGTCGATCGCCAACTCGCCGCTGCGCACTTTTTCCGGCGCCAGGTCGGGATTGGGCGTACTGAAGGTCGGGCCCGTCGCCACCAGCTGGTAAAGCTCGCCGACGGTCGGGAAACGCACGGCCCGCGCCAACGAGCCGGTGATCCGCCAGCTCGAAGTCACGTCCCACTCCAGCGTGGCTTTGGGCGAGAAGGCTTTGGCGTTTTCGGCGGGCTGCTGGACTGCCGTGTTCCCGCTGAAATTGAAACCATCGCGCGCCTGCCACCATTCGTAGCGCCCGCCAGCGGTCAGCAGCCAATCCGGCGCCAGCCGCCAGGAATCCTGCAACCACAGGGCGCGTGTCGTGGTCTTGCCGTTGCCAGCGGAGAACAGCGTGCCGACCGTGCGCGGGTCCCGCCAGTTGCCGAGGTTGCGGGTCGGATTTTCCAGCTCGTAGCGGTCGCCATGGACGCCTCCGGAAATCTCCTGCATGCTGTCGCTCCCCCCGGGTCGCCAGATTCCCTTCAGGTCGACCGTGCTCCAGTTCGTGCCGCCGTTGCTGGCCAGCCGACCGTTGGTCGCTAACCCGGTGCCGGTGGTGACCGTCGCTGGCGACCATTGGTCGTTCTTGAGAAAGGCGTAGTGCGTGATCACGGCTTCGCCGTCAAAGCTGCCCTGGGTGTCGGACTTCAACGACAGTGCCTGCATCAGGTGGTGCGCGCTCAACTGGTAGGTGTTGCTGGCAAACCTGGCTGCGTTGGCATACGTCGGCCGGCCGGCGCTGTCGGTGAGGTAGGTATCGGCTCGCGATTGACCATGGTTGCTCCAGCGGCCAATCAGGTACGTTGCTTGCAGGCTCGGCGTGAGGTCATAAGTAAACTTGCCGTTCAAGCTGAGCATGCGCGTATGCAACAACCCGCCGGCACCCAGCACGTTCGCGACGGCACCCAGCTTGTTGCGTGCCGGAATGGTGCCGGTGGTTGCGGCCGGCGCGTCGCTGCTGGTGATGAGTGCCAGCGGCTGGCTGAAACTGTTCGCCAGGTCCGCTGCCAGGAACCAGCCGAAATTGCCGCTGCGGCCACCCGCGGTGGCGCTGGTCTGGCTGGTGCTGAAATGACCGTGGGTGGCGTAGAGGTCGTAGTCCTGGACCGCCGCGGTTTGCTTGAGCGTCACTTCAGTCTTCTCCGGCATGCGGGTGATGATGTGCATCACGCCACCCATCGAGTTGCCGGCGTATTCCGCGGAGAACGGGCCGTAGAGCATGTCGATGTGGTCGATGACCTCCGGCGAGGTGATGCCCCAGCGCGGCGCTCCGAGCGTGTTGTTGTTGGCGACGAGCGCGGAGATGGGGATGTCGTCGATGTACACCAGCGTGCGTGCGCTTGAATTCACGCCCCAGGTCCGCGTGGCCAGCACCGCTTGCGTGTCGCCGTAGTTGCGCTTGCGCAGAAACACGCTGGGCAGGTATTTGACGGCGTCTTCCACATCCACCGCATTGATCGTGACCTGCACGCGCCTGGCCGGGATCGTCGCCTGGGTGGCGGGAAAGTGGATGTCGCGGCGCGTGTCCGCGTGCGCGTGTACTTCGACGCCCGGCAAGACCTTGGCATTTTCGGGCGAGCCGGCGTCGGTGGTCGGCTGTTCGACGGCCATGGCCACGGACGCAGCAAGCAAGGTCAGGGGCAACAGCGAGACTGCCCGCAAGAGAGTATGGGTATGCATGAACTGAATCCGGATGTGCGTGTCGCCGGCGCCAAACGGCGCACGGCAGAGCCGCCCACGCAGCCGCGCCGTGCGCAGTCGGTGGGATCAACCTCGATCAGGTAGCTGGATCAGACCAGCGGCGGCCCACGCGGGCGTACATCCAACGGCCGCAGCAGTGGCGTGGCCCGAACCACGAGCGCCGTGGCCGGAAGACTGGCTGGCGCCACCGGCAACAGCGACAGCAAGGCCGCCGTGAGCACCGGGTTGTGCGACATCAACGTGCAGTAGGCGCACGCATCCAGCGCGGATGGCGCGGTCGGATCGTGGTGCAGTGCATGGCTGTCACGCATCCCCTCATCGGGGCACGCCACGCACGCACTGGAAGCGGTCGCCAGCGTCGCCAGCGTACGGGAGATGGTTGGCGCAACCAACAGCAACCCGAGCGCGGCGAAAGCCATCCACGCGATAAAGCCGCGTTGTGCTCGTTTGCGGAACACCGGTATCCCCCGAAACCAGTGAGAGCCTGGACCAGGCTGCAGGCAACGTAACACGCCGCGGGTTTGTGCCGCAATGGCTGCTGGCGCGAACGTCGACTTTCCGCGGCGGTCGCGCACGGTGCGTTGACCCGCGATTGCACAGCGGTTGCCGCCGGTGCGCGACGGGTATGGGCATGGCAGTTTGCGACGGTGCATCTCAATGCACCAGCTGGTTGATTTCCATGATCGGCAGCAGGATGGCGAGCACGATGATCAACACGATGCCACCCATGACCAGGATCATGACCGGCTCCAGCAGGGTCAGCAGCACGGCCAGCCGGCGTTCCAGGGTCTGCGTTTCCAGCTGGGCGGCGCGTTCGAGCATGTGCTCCAGCTTGCCGCTGGCTTCGCCACTGCCGACCAGGTGGATCATGAGTGGCGGAAAGATGTGCGTGGCACCAAGCGCGCCCGCCAGGCTTTCGCCTTCGCGCACCCGGTCGACGGCCGCCTTGATGCCCTGTTGCATGACCAGGTTGGACATTGCCTGCGCACCGTAGTCGAGTGCTGCCAGCAGCGGCACGCCGCCGCCAACGAGGATCGCCAGCGTGCTGGCAAAGCGCGACGTGTTCAGGCCGCGAATGACCGGTCCGAGCCAGGGCAGGCGCAATACGCAAGCGTGCCAGCGGCGGCGGTGGCGGTCGTGGCGCAGCGCGGCGCGTGCACCGATCACGGCGCACAGGCCGATGCCGACCAGGTACGGGCCGGCACTGCGCAGGAAATCGGACACCGCGATCAGCGAGCGGGTGAGCAGCGGCAGGCTTTGTCGCGATTGCTGGAACACCTGCACGATCTGCGGCACCACGTAGACCAGCAGGCCGGTCACCACGCAAATGGCCACGAACGTGACCAGCGCCGGGTAGAGCAGGGCGAGGCTGGTTTTCTGGTGCAGCGCCTGGCGGGCGTCCAGATAGTCGGCAAGGTGTTGCAACACGTTTGGCAGCGCACCGGATTCCTCGCCGCCGCGCACCAGCGCCCGGTAGTAATCGGGGAAGTTGCGGCCGTAAATGCCGAGCGCCCCGGCCAGCGAAAGGCCGGCGGTGACTTCCGCCTTCACGCCGCCAAGCACCTCGCGGGTCCTGGCGGCGGAGACTTCCTCGATCAACGCGGTCAGGGCCTGTTCCATCGTCAGGCCGGAGGCGAGCAAGGTCGCCAGCTGGCGTGTCAGCAGGCTCAGCTCGGCGGCGGGGATGCCGCGTGACCACAGCTGCGTGGCCCGTTCCCGATTGCGCACGCGGTCGATGCGTTCGGGAAACAAGCCTTGCGTACGCAACTGGACACGCGCCTGGCGCGCCGAGTCAGCCTGCACCAGGCCGGATTTCGTGCGTCCGGCAAGGTCGAGTGCCTGGTAGCGGAACGCTTCCATCGCTTCAATCCATCACATCAGCGCGCGCGGGTGACGCGCAGCACTTCCTCGAGGCTCACCGTTCCGTCGGCGGCCAGCCGCAGGCCGTCGTCGCGCAGCGAACCCATGCCACACGCGGTGGCGTGTTCACGCAAGGTTTGTTCGTCAACGCGGTCGTGGATGAGCTTGCGCAACTCGTCGTTGACGGAAAGCAATTCGTAGATGCCGGTGCGGCCCTTGTAACCGGAGCGGTTGCACGCGGGGCAGCCCCGCGGGGCGTGGAAGTGCCCCGGCGCGGACGTCAGGCCGAGGCTGCGCAACTGCGCGGCGTCGGGTGCCAGTGGCTCCCGGCACTCCAGGCAGAGTTTGCGCACCAGACGCTGGGCGCCAATGCCGATCAGGCTGGACGCCAGCAGAAACGGTTCCACGCCCATGTCGACCAGCCGGGTCACCGCGCTCACCGCATCGTTCGTGTGCAGCGTGGTGATCACCAGGTGGCCGGTGAGGCTGGCCTGGATCGCGATCTCCGCGCTTTCCAGGTCGCGGATCTCACCGATCATGATGACGTCCGGGTCCTGGCGCAGGATGGTGCGCAGGGCCCGCGCGAAACTCATGTCGATGCGGCTGTTGGTCTGCGTCTGGTTGATGCCGTCGAGATCATATTCGATCGGGTCCTCGACGGTCATGATGTTCAACGCCTTCGGATCCAGGCGCGACAACGCGGCGTACAGCGTGGTGGTCTTGCCGGAGCCGGTGGGGCCGGTCATCAGGATGATGCCGTGCGGCTCGTGGATCAGCGCATCCATCTGCGCGAGCGTGGCGTGGTCCATGCCCAGTTTCGACAGGTCGAGCCGGCCCGCCTGCTTGTCCAGCAGGCGCAACACGACGCGCTCGCCGTGTCCGGTCGGAATCGTCGACACGCGCACGTCGATGGGTTTGCCGGCTGCACGCAGGGCAATGCGGCCGTCCTGCGGCAGGCGCTTTTCCGCGATGTCGAGCTGCGCCATGATTTTCACGCGCGAGACAATGGCGGTGTGCAGCGCACGTGCCGGCTCGATCAAGTCGCGCAGCGTGCCATCGATGCGCAGGCGTACCACCGAGCGTGATTCGAACGGCTCGATGTGAATGTCCGAGGCGCCTTCGCGCAGCGCCTGGGTCAGCAACGCGTTGATCAGGCGGATCAATGGCGCGTCGTTCTGGCTGTCCAGCAGGTCTTCGACGCGCGGAATTTCCTGCAGCAAGCGGGACAGGTCGAGATCCTGCGCCAGGTCATCGGCCAGCGCAGCTGCGCCTTCGCCAGCGCCGTTGTACAAGCCGGCGATGCGCTCGTCGAACTCGCCGGCACTGACGCGTTGCGCGCGGATCGGCACGCCCAGCGCGCGCCGCAGTTCGGCCAGCGTGCCGGCCGCCGCGCCCTGGCGCATCACCGCTTCGGCAACGCCGTCGCCGAGCCCGGTGACGACCACGCCGTTGGCCTTGGCGAACGCGTACGGCACGGGCGGCTTGGTCAGCATGGCGTGCTCACTGGCGCCGGCCCACGCCGGTCGGAGTTGCCGGCAGCTGCGGCAGCACGGGCAACGGATCGTTGCGGTGCACTGCGCCGCGTACCGGTTCGGCGTGGATCTGTTCGCCGCGGATGTAGTCGTAGCGTTCGCTGGTCAAGGCGTCGGTGCCTTGCGCGTCACGCAGAATGGTCGGGCGCAGGAACACCATCAAGTTGGTCTTGGTGCGCGAATGGTTGTTGTAGCGGAACAGGCCACCCAGCACCGGGATCTTGCCCAGCACGGGTACCTGGGACACGCCGCCGTTGACGGAGTCCTGGATCAGGCCGCCCAGCACGATGATCTGCCCGTCGTCGACGAGCACCGTCGACTCGATCGAGCGCGTGTTGGTGATGACGCCCGCGGGGTTGTTGACGTCGGCCACGCTGGAAACTTCCTGGAAGATCTGCAGCCGCACGATCCCGCCCTCGGAGATCTGTGGACGAATCTTCAAGGTCAGGCCGACGTCCCGGCGTTCGATGGTCTGGAATGGCGAGGGCGTGGTTGCCGCTCCCGAGACGGCGTACTGGCCGGTGATGAACGGGACGTTCTGGCCCACCACAATCTTCGCCTCTTCGTTGTCCAGGGTAAGCAGGGTCGGGGTGGACAGGATGTTGGCGTTGGTGTCCGTTTGCAGGGCGCGGGCGAGCAGGCCCAGGTTCAGGATCTGCACGCCGCCGATGGTCACGGTGCCGCGCATCGTGCCGATGTTCAGTCCGGGGCCCACGCTGGCCGGATTTTGCGCAATGCCGAGGATGTTCTGCCCGGCGCCACCGAAGTTGGTGCCGCCAAACACCCGCGTGCCGGACTTGCCGATGCCGCTGAGGTCCTGCCACTGGATACCGAACTCGCCAGCCTTGCTTGCGGTGAGTTCCACGATCAGCGCCTCGACATAAACCTGCATGCGGCGGGCATCGAGTTTCTCCACCACGGCGCGCAGGTTGTTGTAGACCGCGTCGGGGGCCGTGATGATGATCGAGTTGGTCGCGGCATCGGCCTGGATGATGCCCGGCGCGCTTTGGCTGGCCGCTGGCGACGAAGCGTCTTCCGCCGCCGCCTGCATGCTGGTGCCGGCGGTCGGCTGGGTACTGCCGCTGGTGGAGGTACCGGCGGTCGTGCTCGAGCCGATCGTGTCGGTGGGGGCGAATGAGCCCGATGCCGGCCCTGACGACGCCACCGCGCCCGAGTAGATGCCGCGCATGGTTTCCGCCAGCTTCACCGCCTCGGCGTTTTTCAGGTAGACCACATGCACGTTGCCGGCAGCGCTGGTCGGCGAATCGAGCATGGCGGCAAACTTCCGGATCTGGGCGAGTCGCGCCGGATCCGCGGCACGTACCAGCAGGCTGTTGGAGCGGGCATCGGCAATCACCGCCACGCGCTCGGTCGGGTCGACTCCCTGCAGGGTCTGCACGGCTCGTGGCGCCGAGGCAAACAGGCGGTTGATCGTGCGCGCCGCATCCAGCGCCGAAGCGTGCCGCAAGACGATCATCGCCGAGCCGGAATCTTCCGGTTGATCGACCGCCGCAATGATGCCCGCCAGTCGTTCGAGGTTGCTGGCGTAGTCGGTGATGATCAGCGTGTTGCTGTTCTGCAAGGCGGTGATGGTGTTGTTTGGTGCCACCAGCGGACGCAGCGTCGGCACCAGCTGCACCGCCGATTGATGGGTCAGGGTGAATACCCGGGTCTGCAGCCCGTCACTGGTTGCGCGTTGGCCCGCGCCGACATTGCGGTGCAGTTTGGCGTCCGCTTCGGGCAGGATCTTGACCAGGCCGCGGTCTTCGACGGCGGTGAAACCCTGCAGGCGCAGCGCGGACAGAAAGACGTCATACACGGCGTCGCGCGGCACCGGCTGTGCCGAGATGATGTTGACGGTGCCCTTGACGCGCGGATCAAGCACGAAATTCTTGCCGGTGATTTCCGCCATCGCCTTCACCACGCCCTCGATGTCCGCGTTGACGAAATTGAGCGTGACCGTCTTGTTCGGCGCAGAACTTGCCGGCGCGGGCGACGCAGCGGCCGATACCGGCGCGGGCGCGCCGAACACCGCCACCGCAACGATGACTGCCTGCAACCAGGGATGTTTCATGCTTGTCTGCACGGGAAGGATGGCCAGTGGTGATTCATCGGACGGGAGCGCTGCCGGTAGCGGCGGAGGGTTGGGCCGGATGCGGCCAGACCAGTGTCTCGCGCACGCCGTTGCGCTGCAGGATCACTTGCTGGGGCAGCACCCGTTCGAGCCGGATACCTGGCGCCAGGTAGCCGCCGGCGCGTACCACCTGGGTTTTTTTTGCGTCCAGCTGCAACAGTGCGTAACCGGCCCCTTGCGGTTCGCCCGCCATGACGCCCAGCAGCTTTATCGCCAGCCCGGTGGGCGTATCCGGATGGGCGTTACTCGCCAGCTGACCGAACAGGCCGCCCGCTGCAGCCAGGCGGCTGGCCGGCTGCGCAATCGGCGCGGTGCGTGGCAACGGTGATGGTGCGCACCATGCCCAGGTCCAGTACGCCAGTACCAGACCGAGCAAGGACAGTGCGACGGCTTTCGACGTGGCGTGGATCGCCGTTTGCACGAGGTTCGATCGTCCGGACGGCATGTCGTGGTTCCCCTGTGTGCGCATGGTTTGGATGGTCGCGGCAAGAGTCGGGTTCCCGTGCGACTGCTCCCTCTATGGATTTTTTGGTGGTGTGGCGGCCGCGCGGCCGAGTGGTGGATTGAATTGCAGGGCGAACTCGCCGTTGCTGCGTTCGATGGCAATCAGGCGCAGCAGCGGGGTCAGTTGTGCCCGGTGCGGGGCGTCGACGCGAGCCGTGGCGGAAAATTCCAGCGGGCCGTTGCCGCGTGCCGAGCCATTGCCGTCCAGCTGCAGTGGACCGCTGCGGGTGTGCAACGTCACCTTCACCAGTCCGGCAGCGCCGTTGACCCGCAGTTCGTAGGTGCCAAGTGGCGCGACCGCGGTCAGTGCGGAACTGGCGTCCTGCCAGATCATGCGGGCGTCGACCGCGAGGTCGTCCCCCGCACGGGAGAACTTCGCGATGTGCCAGACCAGATCGCCGCGCGGGCCAAGTGGGGCGAGGCGGGGCACGGCCACGCCAAGCGTACTGGCGGGCAGCGCGAAGTCGACATTGGCCAGTGCGATCCCGCGCGGGGAGAGGCGCAGCGGGAAGCGGCTGGTGGCGTGGTCGATGGCGACCTCGTAGTCGAGGCGTCCAGCCCACAGGGCGCGCGGTTGCAGCGTCCAGGCCAGCTCTTTGCCGACGCCGCCAGTCGCCGTGGCATTGACGATTTCCAGCTGCCCGCCGCCGGACCACAGCGTGCCGTGCGCCTGCGCCAGACGCAGCCTGCCGTCAGTAGCGTGGCGCAGCCCGGCATCGAGGAGGGTGGCGGGGGCCAGCACCACGAGAAACAGCACATAGACCGCCAGCAGCATGCCGCCGCTGGCGATGAGCGTGCGCCATGGCGGTGTGCGCATCATCGGCCGGGCCGGTCGAGGGTTGCGGTCACGCTCACCTGGCCAGGCGCGGGCTGCGCCTCCAGCCGGACTGCGGCAAAGCGCAAATGCTGCGCCTGCATGCTGTCCGCCCAGGTCAGCCAGTCGGCAAAGCCGACGCTGCCGAAGACCACCTTCACCTGGTGCGCGTCCACCAGCTCGACGCTCACCAATGCCCCGGTCAGCCTGCTGGCCGCGACCTGGCGTTGTACCAGTTGGCGTAGATCCGTCGTCGATGGCGCTGGGGCCGGCGTCGCCCGCAGGCGCAGGATCTCGTCCGCTTGCTCCGCCTGGCGAGCCGCATCTTCCCGCAGCATGGCGACGGCCGGCAGGAGTCGCTGGCGTGCGTGCGTCGTCGCCTGCAGCAACCAGATGTACAGCGCCAACCCGAGGCAGCATGCCGCGATGGCAAGCACCCGGCGTTCCTGCGGCGAGCGCGACGTCCACCATTGACCAACTGCGTGCTTCATGGCGACCTCAGAGTCAGCGTGAGCGCGCCGGGAACGGCACGCGGCGTGGTCTGCGCCACATCGACGACGAATCCGGCCTGGCTCAGGCGGGTCTGGAGCTGCCGCGCGAGCGTGTCACCCGGGGCGGTGAATTCCAGCGTCAGGCGTCCATCCGCGTACGCCAGTGCATGCAATTGCGCGCTCGGCACGCTGCCCAGCGCGGTCACCACCTTGCCGAGCATGACCGGGAAATCGCCAGCGTCCGGCTGGTTGGCGACATGTCGCGCCTGCGCCAGTTGCCGGCGCGTCTGCAACGCCGGATCGGCGACGGCGATGGCTTCGGGAAACATCGAGCGGAAGCGCGTTTCCATCTGCTGGCGCAGTTCGTGTTGCTCGTTCGCCAGCCGCAGACGATCGGCCAGCAACGCCGTCGAGTGCACGATCAGGGCGGCGAGCAAAATCCAGCCGACATGACGCCAGCGCGTGAGGGCCGCTGCGGACGGACGCCAATGCCGGCGTTCCCGATCGATCCGGACCCCGGCCGTCGTCGGCGTCATGCGCCAGTCTTGTTGCGGCGCGGGCCGGATATCGACACCCAGACTGTGCTGCCACGCGGCGAGATCCGGTTGCGCCGCGGGCGTCGCCAGATGGAGTGCGATCGCGGCGGGTACGGCACTGCGCGCGCGCGCCGCCTCAAGCAATAATTGCAAGGCCAACGGTGGGGTTTGCGCGTCCCCGCAGTCCGTTGCGCCGCCCGCGAATTCGCCGGTGCGCACGTAACCTTCGAGTCCGTTCCAGGCGAGACTCCACTCGCCGCTTTGCACTGGCAGCATCAGCGTTTCGCAATACACGGCGTCGGCGTGGATGCCGACCACGCCAAGTGCGTCGCGCCAGCTTTGCAGTCGCTGCCGATTCACCACGGCCAGCACGTCGTCGCCATCGACCTGGCCGAGCCGGCTCACCTGGTTGGCGTCCGGATCGGAGGCCAACTTTTCCTCGGCGGCATAGGCAAGCAATGCGGCCGATGGGCGCCGGCCCGTAGTCGGCAAGCGCGCCTGCGTGAGCAGCACCTGGCTGGCGGCAAGCACCAGTTCGACCTGGGCGGCACCTCTCGGCAGCTCGGTCAGTGCGCCCGCGCCCGGGTGTACACCGGCGTGGTCGTCGAACAATACCCACTGGCATTGCGCGGGTACCGGCGTCAACGAACAGAAAATGCGCAGCAGGCTCATCGGACTTTCCGCCAGACGACATCGGGCCAACGCGTGGGATCTACCCGCGCCAACAGCAGCTGGCCGCGGGCCAGTGTCTTGCCGTAGGTCACGCGCAACGTGACCAGGAAATAATCGCTGCCGACCCGGATGTCCTGCGCGGGTACTGTGGCGTCCTGCCCGAGCTGACTCAGGAAGTCGGCATTGTTGCGGTAGAAAATGCCGTCCCGGCGGGCGACGAGGAGCCGTGCCGAATCCAGGTCCAGCCCGTCGACGACGGCTGCAAGCACCTCGGCTGGTGCCGTGTTGACATTGAGTGCGGTGGTTCCGGGCAGCGCCGTCACGAACGGTGCGAGGCGCGCGCGGACGCCGAGATCGAAACCGCGCACCAGCGCCAGTTCGTCCAGGTCGGTCAACGGTGCGTTGGCGGCGAGATATGGCTGGTCGAGCCCACGGTAGTACGCGTCCTCGGCGCCGCCCGCCGGTTGGGGTAACCGGTCGGCGTCGAGCCAGTCCGCCAGTGCACCGGCCAGGTCGCCAGGCAAGCCGAGCATGGACAACAGCCGCTGGAAGTGTGCGTACTGCGTGACATCGAGTTTGCCGTTGCGGACCAGGTTGTTGAGGTTGAACAGGCCTTGCTGGTCCTCGATGCGGCCGGCGAGTTCGCCGTTCTCGAAGGGGATCGGCGGCAAGCGCAGTGCCCAGGGTTCCCCGGTATGGTCGATATCGCCGCTGTTGCGGCGGTCATCGAACAACATCGCGCGCGTCCAGTCACCTCCGGCCGTGACCAGTTCTTCCGCCTGGACATGGTCGGCGACCAGTCCGGATTGGCGCGACCACGTGCTCAAGGCGACCAGCATCGTCGTGGCTGCCACCGCGGCCATCGCCATGATGGCCATGGCCATGAGCAGTGCCGCACCGTGTTCGTGCCGGGTCATGAGTGCAGCGCGAATACGCGCACCACGGTTTCGCCCGAGCCAAACTCCACCTGCAGGCGTACTGCCAACGGCAGCGGTGGATCACTGGGTATCGTCGGCCAGGCGCGATTCCAGGTCAGCGCGGGGCCGAGATATTGCAGCTGCAGACGCAGCACGTCGCCGAGCACCACGTAGCGGGTTGGAGGCGTCTCCACAGTCATGTCGAGCGCTGGCCAGATCCACAACTCGATTTGATGCGCGCCGTTGATGCCGTAGCCGATGCGGTGTGGCGTGTCGGTTGGGTTACTGCCGGCGAAGCGGGTGAATTGCAGCAACGGCCCTGCCAGCGCATCGGCTCGACCGAGCCAGGCCGGTGCGCTGCCGGCGTCGCTGCGCACGCGGCGCGGTGCGGCCAATCGCACGTCGCGCTCGAAGCGGGTGAAGAAGGCTTCGGCCTGCCGCCATTGCGCAGATTCCGCCTGGATGTGGTCGCGCGATGCCATGACCACGCCAAGCCCGCGATAGGCCATCAGCGTGAGCAGCGACAGCACGAGCAGCGCCGACAGCAACTCGATCAGGGTGAAGCCATGGGCACCGCGAATGCGCTCGGCGTTCATCGCTGGCTCCCGGCGGGGTTCACGACGAAACCGACGGCGTGGGCGAGGAAGTGGGTCTGCTGGGCGGGCGTGAAGACGAAAATGTCGACGCGCCGAAATGCCGCGTTCGGCGTGGAGGACACTTGCTCGCGCCAACCGAGCTCAAGGTTGCCCTGACGCTGCGTGCCCGTCAGCACGCCGACTGGCAACCAGTCGCCGCGCGCATGGTGTTCGGCCAGGCGATCGGCTGCGACCCAGCCGGCAAACAGTCGCGCCTGCAGTTCGCCCACATGGTTCGTGCCTTGCGTGGCCACGCGCAGCGCGGCCAGCAGGGACACGGCGACAATCGTCATGGCGACGAGCACTTCGACCAGGGTGAATCCGGGCGAGTTATTGCGCTGCCATATCGCCATAGGTTTCCCCCTGCCCCGGCGCGATCCGCAAATCGCCGACCGGCGAGGCCGCGATGCCGTAGTGCGCGCTGCCCAGCGTCAGGTCCATCGAGAAGGCGGACATCGAGCCGTCGGACGGAAACTCCAGACGCATGGTCGATTGCGGTCGGGTGGCTTCGTTGCGCAGCTGCGAGATCACCATGCCGTGCGGCAGGCTGCGCACGCGCAACAAATCGTCATCCCGAATCTCGGCCCAGCTGTCATCGCTGCCCTGGCGCCAGAACCGGTAGCCGGATCCATCGGAAGTCCACACGATGGCGTTGCCCGTGATGCGCGATTCCTGGGCGGCAAGTTCCAGCAGCTGCGCCAGTCGTTCGGCCTCGACGCGCAGTGTGTCGCTGTTGCCCGGTTGCAGTGTGGCGCTGATGGTCCCCACCAGAATGCCCATGATCAGTACCACGACCAGCATTTCCACCAGCGTGAAGCCGCGCGTGTCGTTGCGGGCGATCACCTCAGGCATCGGCGCGGGCCCGGTCACAGCATCCACGAACCAAGGTCGGCATCATTGCCTTCACCACCGGGTGCCCCGTCGGCACCGAGACCGTACACGTCGATTTCCCCGTGCACCCCCGGATTCAAATATTGGTAAGGATGCCCCCATGGATCCTTTGGCAGGTGCCCGACGTAGCCTTCCGGCTTCCAGTTTGGCGGGATCGGGTCAGAGTCGGGCCTGGTCACCAACGCCTGCAATCCCTGCTCGGTGGTCGGGTAGCGCTGGTTGTCCAGGCGGTAGAGCTGCAGGGCCTGCATCAGGCTGGCGACATCCTGTCGCGATGCGGTCACGCGCGCTTCGTCTGGGCGACTCATGACCTTCGGGACGACCAGCGCGGCAAGAATGCCGAGGATGACCACGACCACCATCACTTCGAGCAGGGTGAAGCCGTGTTGCGATGAAGCGTGGACTGGCATGACGAATCACCTTGCATGGGATGTGTCGAGAGGACACGGGACCGACACCTGGCTGCGTTGCGTGTGTGAGTGACTGCGAGGTTGCTCCGGCGCAAGCGCGACCGCCTGCCACACCGATCGTCGCAGGTGTGCGGGTACGGTGTTCTCTGTTGAGATGCGTGCCCTTGCCTGGAGGTTCCGCGTGGCTTGGCGCGCTGTCGACCTGCGCGGCGGGTACACGAGTCCTCAGTCGCATTGGCCGTCTGTTTGACCGGTCCCCACTGGGAACCTTTCCCGTGGCACTGCATCGGATATCTGGACAACGGCGTATGCCCGATATTCAACGGCGCGTGGGCAGGGCGCAGAGATTGATTGGGGGAGGGGAGGGGAAGTCGTGCGGGATCCTGGCGACCGGGGGGGCCAGGGGGTGTCGCCACCTGCGTGCAATGCGTCCTTGGTGCACGCGCACCGGACGCGACATGTCGCAGATGCGCACGGCGGGTGGGGAGCAGGTCGCTTTGAGTGATTGCATCCAATTGAAGAGGGAATACATATGAGCAGGTTGATGCGTAAGAAATGGTTGCCGGGGGCCCTGTGCGTTGCGCTCGGCATGACCCTCGCCGGTTGTGGTGGTTCCAGCAACAACGACAACGCGGCTACTCCGCCGCCGCCAACTCCTGCGGCACCCGGTCCGACCGTGGTTTCCGTCACGCCGGCCAATGCTGCCACCGGGGTGCCGAACACCGCGACGGTCAGTGTCACGTTCGACCAGGCGATCGATCCAGCGACGCTGGACAGCACGAGTTTCAGCGTGACTTGTCCGATCGGGGCTGAACCCTTTGGCTCCGTCACCTATGACGACGCCACGAAAACCGCCACCTTCGTGCGCATTACCGACAAGCCAACCAACCTGCCACAGTCCGAAGTGGCCGAGCCGATGCCGGCGGATGTCAAATGCACGGGGATAGTCAAGGCGGGCGTCAAGGGTACCAATGGATCCACCTTGGCCAAGGATTTCGCCTGGACTTTCTCGACCGTGACGGACACGGCGTTCCTCGATGAGGGCAGGGATATCTTCCGTTTCGACACGTTCGGCGATGAGACGACGTGGACCGATACGCTGAAAATGAACGAGGTCATCCAGGCCGCCGTTGACCCGACCACGGCGTTGTCGGTCGGTCTCAAGGTGGATGCCGAGGCGCTGCCGCAAAGTGTTGTGGATGGCATCGTGGACAAGAGCATCAGCCTGACCGATCCGCAAACCACGCTGGCCCTGATCAGCCTTGACGCGGTGGTTGGCGTCAAGGGCACGGTGACCAAGGCTGCCGACGGCACGTTGACGCTGACGCGGGTCGGCATCACGTGCGCGTTGTGTCACTCCACGGTCGACGATTCGTTCGCCAAAGGTATCGGCAAGCGCCTCGACGGCTGGCCGAATCGCGATCTGAATCCGGGTGCCATCATCGCCTTGTCGCCGGCGTTGACGACGGCACAAAAGGCCGTCTACAACTCGTGGGGTCCGGGTCTGTACGATCCCCGTTACAACATTGATGGCTTGAATGGTCCGCAGGTGATTTCGCCAGCATATGGCTTGCAGAACATCCACAAGATCATTGCGACCGGCGATGGCGATGACCTGGCGTACTGGAACCGGTATGTCGGCGTGACCCAGATGGGAGGGCACGGCAACTTCACCGATGCGCGCATACCTGGTGGCGTCAATATCACCAACGGCACCGACGACCTGGTGACTGCCAAGCTGCCGGCACTGCAGGCCTATCAGCTGTCGATCGCGGCGCCGCCCGCACCGACCGGCAGTTTTGACGCGGCAGCCGCAACCAGGGGCAAGGTGCTGTTCGAGGGCAAGGCAGGGTGCGCCAGCTGTCACAGTGGCCCGGAGTTCACCGATGCCAATGAGCGCTTGCACGCGCCGAGCGAAGTACCGAGCGAGCCCGAGGCTGCTGGTGTGCCGAGCTACGCGTCGCGCACGGCGACCAAGATGTACCGCACGGCTCCGTTGAAGGGTGTGTGGCAGCATCCGCCGTATTTCCACAACGGTTCTGCGGCCACGCTGGTGGATGTGGTGAACAAGTACAACGCGAAACAGTCGCTCAAACTGACCAGCGCCGAGGTCAGCGATGTCGCGGAGTACGTGAAGTCGCTGTAGGTCGAGCCAGCAGGCACCTGTGCAAGGTGCGGCAGGGCAGTGGCGACCGTGATCCGGTCGCCGCTGCCTTGTGCTGTCCGGGCTGCGACAAGCCCGGGTGGCGAATGATTCGCACGCCGCCACGGCTGCGTCACTGAAGTTGCAGGTCGCGGTGGGCTGTACCATGCAGGGCATGGATATCTTCAAGACCTTCACGTTTGAGGCGGCACATCGGTTGCCGCATGTACCGGCCGGACACAAGTGTGGGCGCCTGCACGGGCACTCGTTCGGCGTGGAAATTCATGTTGACGGCGAGCCTGGCGCGGACACGGGTTGGGTGATGGATTTTGCGGACCTCAAGGCCGCATTCCAGCCGTTGCATGAAGTGCTGGATCATCACTATCTCAACGATGTCGCGGGCCTGGAAAACCCGACCAGCGAACGTCTGGCGGTATGGCTGTGGGATCGGCTGAAGCCGGGGTTGCCACGGCTGGCGGAAGTGGTGGTGCGGGAAACCTGCACCTCGGGATGTCGTTATCGCGGCGCGTGATCACCGCTGACTGCCTGTTTTGCTCCTCCGGCAGCTCGGCTCGGGGTGGCTGGCGGTACAGTTTGTGCGGCACTGCGATGCCAGGTTTGCTTTCGTAGCGCTATGGTTTTCATGAATATTTTCTGAATCATGGTGTGTTTTCGGCGAGATATGTTGCATTGCACAATAAACCTTGCTAGAGTGGCTCTCACCACCCACCCCTTGTGAGGAAAACACCATGGCACAGCAATTCAACAACCAGCTTTTTGCTTTCACCAAGCAGTTCACGGACAGCGCGTTCAAGGCGCAGTCGGTGGCCCTGAAGGGTCTCGAGGCGGTCGCCGAACTGCAACTCAAGGCTTTGGAGCAGCAGGCCACTGTTTCCGCCGGTTTCATCGGCGAAGCGATGGAGACGCGTGACGTCGACGGTCTGCGGGCGTTGTGGGAGAAGGGCACCAGCCTGAGCCGCAGCAACGCCGAGCAGGCAGTAGCCGTCTCGCAGGAGATCCTGGCCATCACGCAGAAGACGGCCGAGTCGCTGAATGCGCTCGTGCAGGAACAGCGTCAGGCTGCCAACGATGCAGTTGCCGCGCCGGTCGTGACCGCCAGCAAGAAGGCTTCGTCCAAGTAAGTCGCGCAAGCGTTGCCACTGACACGTGATGCAGAACAGGCCGGGTCCATGCCCGGCCTTTTTTGCGGCTGGCGTGAACCAGCGCCACGCGAAATGTCGACACGCCGACCGGCAGGGCCAGCGGAGGTCCTGACGAACTACATGTGTGGCCGGGATCGCCCAACGACGTATTGAGTGAACCGGGGCGCTATGTCGCAGGCCGCGCTGTTGTGGCCCGGCCGAGCGCACTGATATACTTTTACGGATTGGATCGTGGCCCGTAGCGCAGTCGGTGCCGCCTGGTGTCAAGCCGTGCGGAGAGGTTACGTGCTCAACAGCCTTGTCTTTGGTCGCCACGTCGCTTTGCGCATCGTGGCGCTGCAGCTTGCTGTGGCGCTGTTGGCTGGCCTCGCGTTCCTGCTGCAGGGTCCGCGGGAAGCATTGGCAGCGGCGTTGGGCGCGCTGATTGTGGCGTTGGGCACATGGCTGCTTGCAATGCGCGCGTTCAGTGGCTTGCACGGCGCGCAGATGATGTTGTCGCGCTTGCTGGCAGGCATGTTGTTGAAGTGGCTCGTGGTCATTGGCGGGCTGGGCGTGATCCTGTTTCAGTACGAGTTGCCGCCGCTCGCTGCCATTGCGGGGTTGATGGCCGCACATGCGGTTTATTTGTTGGCGTTCAGGTTCAAGGGTTGAGACATGGCAAGCGAGTCTACTGGCGGCCTCACCGAGTACATCACGCATCACCTCCAGCATCTGACGCCGCACGTCGGAGACGGCGGTTTCTGGGCCGTGCACATTGATTCGGTCACGGTCGCGCTGGTGCTGGGCGTGTTGTTCAGCGCGTGGTTCTGGTCGAAGGCGCGCAAGGCGACAGCCGGCGTACCGGGCAAGGGTCAGGCGTTTGTCGAGCTGGTGCTGGAGTTTGTCGACGGTCAGGTCAAGGACGTGTTTCATGGCGACCGCCGCGTGCTGGGTCCGTTGGCGCTGACCATCTTCATCTGGGTGTTCCTGATGAATGCGATGGATCTGCTGCCGGTGGATCTGCTGCCGTGGATCACCGAGAAATTCGGTATCACCCATTTTCGCGCCGTGCCAACCGCCGACCTCAACCTGACCTTCGCGATGTCGTTGACCGTCTTGCTGCTGGTGATTTTCTACAGTTTCAAGGCCAAGGGATTTGGCGGTTACACGCACGAGCTGTTCACTGCACCGTTCCAGGCCGGCAACGTGCCGCTCAAGATCGTGCTGGCGCCGTTCAATTTTGCGCTGAACATCGTCGAGCTGGCCTCCAAACCGGTGAGCCTGGCGATGCGACTGTTTGGCAACATGTATGCGGGCGAACTGGTGTTCATGCTGATCGCCGGCTTGTTCAGTGCCGGCGCCGGGCTCGCTGGCTGGGCGTTGTATGGCGCCGGCATCATTGGCTACACCGCGTGGGGCATCTTCCATATTCTGATCATCACCATCCAGGCGTTCATCTTCATGGTGCTGTCGGTCGTGTACATCGCCATGGCGCAGCGACACCATTGATCCGGTGATCTCTCGCATCAGTTTATCCAGCAACCCGTTCAACCGTTTTCATCTGCCAGTTTGAATTTCTTCAGGAGATCGTCGTGGAATTAGTCGCTCACATTGCCCAGCTTCAGTCCTTCACCGCCATCGCGCTCGGCTTGATCATCGGCCTTGGTGCGCTGGGCGCCTGTATCGGTATCGGTGTCATGGGTTCCAAGTTCCTGGAATCTGCGGCCCGCCAGCCGGAACTGGTGCCGATGCTGTCGACGAACATGTTCCTGCTCGCCGGCCTGATTGATGCCGCGTACCTGATTGGCGTGGCGCTGGCGATGTACTTCGCCGTGGCGAACCCGCTGGTTGCCGAAGTGCTCAAGCACGTCGCCGGCTGATCTCGCCAGCGACAACGCGGGCACCGACGTGCCCGCGCGGTTTTCCGCAATTTTGGTAGTCCGTATTTACAGGTGACGCAGCGATGGAATTCAACGCGACCTTGATTGGCGAAATGTTCTCCTTCGCCCTCTTGATCTGGTTTTGTGTGCACTTCATCTGGCCGTATCTCAACAAGGCCATTGAAGAGCGGCAGGTCAGGATTGCCGAAGGACTGAGCGCTGCCGAGCGTGCGCATGCGGAGTTGAAGGGTGCCGACCTCAAGGTTGCCGCCGAAATCAAGGTGGCCCGCCAGCGCGCCAGCGAAATCATCGATCGCGCGCAGAAGCAGGCCAACGAGATCGTCGACAAGGCGCGTGATCAAGCGATCACGGAGATCAACCGGCTGAAGAGCTCGGCGCAGGACGACATCGCATCGATGGCGCAGCAGGCGCGCGACCAGTTGCGCGCGCAAGTCAGCGTGCTCGCCGTGCAGGGCGCAAGCCGGATCGTGCAGCGCGAAGTCGATCCGGCGATGCACAAGGCCCTGCTCGATCAACTTGCGGCCGAGATCTAGGAGGCGCTGATGGCCCAGGCAATCACACTCGCCCGACCCTACGCACGCGCGGCATTTGAAGTGGCGCAGGCGGCCGGCGCCCTGGACGCATGGTTGCAGGCACTGGCGTTTGCCGCCGCGGTGGCTGCCGATCCGCGCGTGGGCGGGCTCGGCGCTGATCCGCGGGTGTTGCCGGCGCAGCTGGTGGCACTGCATCTGCCGCCGGGCGTTGCCCAGCAGGCGCCGTTCGCGCGTTTTCTCGGCGAACTGGCTGAACAGGGGCGCATGGCGTTGCTGCCCGAGGTGGCCGAGCTGTATGCGGAGTTCAAGCGCGAATCCGAGTCGCAGTTGCTGGTCAAGGTGACCAGTGCGATGGCGCTGGACGCGGCGCAGACCGAGCAGTTGCGTGCTTCGCTGCAGCGCCGTTTCAAGCGCGACATCGCCATGGAAACCAGCGTTGACCCTGCCCTGCTTGCCGGGGTGCTGGTGGATACCGGCACCGAGGTGATTGATGGTTCGGCACGTGGGCGGCTGGCGCGGCTGGCCAGCGCGCTGAATTGAGTTGGCGCGAAGTCCGCTTCGCGCAGAGTGCAACCGACCCGCCATGGTCGGACAGTTTCGTTACACGCGAAGTCCACTCGCGGGGAGTAAAGCCGGTTTCCGCCGGCCAGACTCCGGGAAAGAGCTTCGTTTCCGACATTTTGGGATAAAACGACCATGTCCAGCACCACTTTGAACCCCTCCGAGATCAGCGAGCTGATCAAGAGCCGCATCGAGCAGCTGAAGCTCGGTGCCGAAGCCCGCAACGAGGGCACGCTCATCAGCGT
>DAITPL010000017.1:36800-38441 GCA_036833615.1 Rhodanobacter sp. | reverse complement strand
TCAATGGGGCTTAAATCATGAATCATCGTTTCGCGATCAAGACTGTCTTGTTCGTTGCCGTGGCGACGGCAATTTCCTTGTCCGCGCAGGCAGCCGAGCCGGGCGCTGCTGCCGGCACGCGGGCCAATCTGAGTACTTTGCAGGCTGATGGGCATTACAACCGCTTTATCGTGACCTATCGTGACGGCAGCACCGAGCGGGGTAATCGTTCGGCCATGCTGCAGAACGTCAGCGCCGCGGTCAGCCGTTCGGGCCTCGATCGGGCAAAGGCAAATGCCTCGGGTCGAATGCAGGCCGCGGTGAAGGTTTCCTACAACCGAAAGCTGGCGATCGGCGCGGATCTGGTGCGAACCTCGCGCAGCCTGGATCGCGCCGAGGCGGCGGCGTTGATGCAACAGATCGCGGCCGATCCGGCCGTACTCGACGTGTCGCCCGATGTGCTGCTGCAACGCGATCCGGGCATGACACTGCCGACGAAATCCGCGCCGGCCACTTTCACCCCCAGCGATACCTATTACGCCAATTACCAGTGGAACCTGAAGCAACCCAGCGGCACGGTCACCTTCTTCGGGGACGCCAATTTCGGTGGTACCAGCGTCAACGATGCCTGGGATATCGCGGACGGCGACCGGGTGGTGATTGCCGTGCTGGATACCGGGATCACCCGGCATGTCGACGTCGATACCTCGCTGGCCGACGCCGGCTATGACTTCATCTCCGATGCCTTTGTTTCCGGTCGGGCGACTGACGAGCGCGTGCCGGGTGGGTGGGATCTGGGCGATTGGACGGCCGCCAATGAGTGCGCGCCGGACACTCCGGCGGAATCCAGTTCGTGGCACGGCACGCATGTGGCCAGTACCGCGGGAGCGGAATTGACCGACAACGCACTCGGCATGTCCGGTATTGCCTTTGGCGCGAAGATTCTTCCGGTACGTGTGCTGGGCCACTGCGGTGGCTATGCCAGCGACATTGCCGATGCGATTGTCTGGGCGGCTGGCGGTGCGGTCGATGGCGTGCCGAATAATGCGAATCCGGCGGATGTGATCAACCTGAGCCTGGGTGGCGCTGGCCGGTGTGTCGGTTACGATCCCACGCTGCAGGCGGTAAAGCGTGCCAATCAGCTTGGTGCCGTGGTGGTGGTGTCTGCCGGCAACAGCAACGATGATGCCAGCCTCTACACACCCGCCAGCTGTCCGGGTGTCATTACCGTGGCGGCCACGGGCATCACCAGCAAGCGTGCCTACTACTCCAATTATGGCTCGTCAGTGGAAATTGCCGCACCGGGAGGTGGCGTGTTCCAGGATGACGATCCAGGCACGGGCGTCATCTCCTACGACGGCTTTGTATGGCAGGCACTGAACAACGGCGATACCACCCCGGTGCCCGTGGGCACTACCTACGGTGGCTTCGCCGGTACCTCGCAGGCAGCACCCCATGTCTCGGGCACGGTGGCGTTGATGCAGAGCGTGCGCAAGATGTTGCGCAGGCCCCTGCTCAAACCAAATCAGGTACTCCAGATCCTGGAAAAGACGGCCTACCGGCCGGTGGTGCAACCGGAGCGCCACTACTCGATTGGCGCTGGCATCCTGGATGCCAATGCGGCGGTGGAAGCGGCCGCCCGGTAGTCCGGGGTTTCGGGCC
>DAITPL010000017.1:0-36700 GCA_036833615.1 Rhodanobacter sp. | reverse complement strand
CTGGATGCCAATGCGGCGGTGGAAGCGGCCGCCCGGTAGTCCGGGGTTTCGGGCCGAAGGCAGGCAACTGCGACCGGGTCCGGGCACAGTGCCCAAACCCGGGTGGTTGGCACGAAGAGGGGGCTGCCTTGGCAGCCCCTACTTTTTGTCCGGCCAAAACCGAGCCAGCCCGGAGACACTTCAGTGCGGGGTCGGATCGGGTGGGGGTGGCCGGCGCATGTGCTTGAATCGTCCGCGACACCAACCCCGATCCTGTACGCGCTCAGTCGAACAGGTCGCGCTCACGGCCTTCGTGAGCGAGCAGCCAGCGCTTGCGCTCGAGCCCTCCCGCGTAACCTGTCAGCGATCCGTCGCTGCCCAGCGCGCGATGACAGGGAATGAACAACGAGATCGGGTTGCGTCCGACCGCCGCGCCGACCGGGTGAAATGCGCCGGCCCGGCCCAGCGCGCGTGCCAGCGCGGCATAGGTCGTGGTTGCACCGGACGGCACTGCGCGCAGCGCACCCCACACCTGTTGCTGGAACGCCGTGCCTTCCGGTGCCAGCGGTACCTCGAGCCTTGCCGCCGCGCCAGCAAAATAAGCCTCGAGCTGTTGTCGTGCCGCGTGCAGTACCGCTGTCTCGTCTTCACGCCAGCCGGTATCCACGCTGATCTCGGGAAAATACTTCTGCCCCTCGAACCAGCCGCCCTTCAGCGCCCCGTCGCGTGCCGCCATCACGAACACGCCAAGCGGCGTTTGCACCCGCACATACACGACATCGCGCAACTGCATCTGCTTGTCCTCAAAGATCCATTGCCGTCATGGTGGCACCGAACAAGGGGGTCAGGTTGAGGTGGCTCCATTTTGTTCCCATCCGCGGCTGACGCAGCGGTAGACTCGCTCGACGGCGGCACCTCCGGGCGCGGTGTCGCGGCGAGGCGAGCCCGACCGGCGGGTGACGACGATGCGGAAGCTTCTTGCGGAGCTCAGACGTCGCAACGTGTTTCGCGCGGCGGCGTTCTACGCGGCGACCGGCTGGCTCCTGGTTCAGGTGGCAACCCAGGTCTTTCCGTTCTTTGCTGTACCGAATTGGACGGTACGCGCCATCGTGGTCGCGGCGTTGCTCGGCTTTCCTTTCGTGGTCCTGTTTTCGTGGGTCTACGAATGGACGCCGCAGGGTCTCAAGCGCGGGAGCGAGGTTCCTGCGGGGCGCTCCGTTACCCGTCAGACTGGCAAGCGGCTGGATCGCTGGATCATCGCGGTACTGAGTCTGGCGGTCGTGCTGTTGCTGGTTGACCGGCTGGTGCTGCACGACGGAACGTCGGCGATCGACGCCAAGTCGGTGGCGGTGATCCCGCTGATCAACGAAAGCGGCGATCCGGCCAGTGAGTATTTCTCGGACGGCTTGTCCGAGGAACTGATTTCGGCTCTGGGGCAGATTCCCGATCTCAAGGTCATCGGACGCAACTCCTCCTTCCAGTTCAAGAACAAACACGAAGACAGCAAAAGCATCGGCGCGAAGCTTGGCGTTTCCACCCTGCTCGAAGGCACTGTGCGCAAGCAGGCCGATCGCGTACGCATCGTCGCCGAACTGATCAACGTTGCTGACAACCGCCAGTTGTGGACGCACACCTACGATCGCGAGTTGAAGGATCTCTTTGCCATCCAAGCCGACATTGCGCAGGCGGTGGCCAGTGCGTTGAAGGTGACTCTGCTGGGTGATCCCGCGTCCGCCCGGTCGCGCCCCTCCGGCGAGCATGTGGAAGCGCATAACGCTTATTTGCAAGGGCACTTCTATTTCGAGCGCCACAATGGCGAGGGTTATCGCAAGGCAATAAGCGCATTCGAGGAGGCAATCCGGCTTGACCCGGACTACGCTCTGGCTTACGCGGAACGTGCGATCGCCTGGAGCTGGATTGGCGACGTGGATGCCCACAGCGCCCGTGTGGCCCGTGTCGCGGCTCGCGCGGATGCCAGGAAAGCGGTTGCCATCGACCCCTCGCTAGCCCAGGCGCATGCGGCGCTGGGCTGGGTGGATTATTTCGTCGACTGGAATTTCGATGCGGCACTCATCGAGCTCAGACGTGCGGAGCAGCTCGCTCCGGGCAGTGCGAGGAACAAGGACGTGCTGTCGCACGTGCTGCTCCGCACCGGCCAGGTCGAAGAGGCCGATGCGCTGGCTTGGCAGGCGGTCGAATTGGACCCGCTGGCTTTTGAAACGCGCAGTGACCTCGCGCGCGTCCTGACAGTTGAGGGGCGCCTGGTCGAAGCGGCAGCTCAGGGCCGCACGGCGGCGGAGCTGCAACCGATGGCGGTGGCCAATCACCGCTGGCAGGTGATCGCGGCTGTATTACGCCGTGACGGCGATGGCGCGCTGCACGAAGCGGGGTTGGAACCAAACCGGGCATTCCGGGCCTTTGAAACAGCGTTGGCGCAGGACGCGCGTGGTGACCGCACCGCAGCAGACGCCGAGCTGGATGGGCTGATCACGGAGTACGACACTTCCATGGCGTACCAGATTGCCGAGGTGTACGCCTTTCGCGGCGACACCGAGTCGGCTATCGGGTGGCTGCGGCGTGCCTATGCCAACCGTGACGCGGGGATTCTCGGCATGTTGGTCGATCCCCTGCTGCGCGGCTTGCGTGCTGATCCGCGTTTCACCGCGATGCTGCTGAAACTGGGCCTGCCGGCGAATGGAAACCGGGACGGAGGAAGTTGAATTTATGGTGACGGCCGTCGTCGTCCGGAAAGGTGGCGCAGCGCTTGACCCCGAGTGGGCTGAGGCAAGGTGATATCCCGAGGTTTCCAGGCGCGTTTGCGCGACGTGGCCGTGGACGAAGCCGTTGGCCGAAACGTCCAGCTGTCCTGGCCTGCGGCCGGGCGTAACATCGGCGCTACGCGACGGCGTGGATAAACGCAGGCCGGGTTTGCCAAGCACTTGATTTCTCCATCCCGTTCCTCGGAGTGACTCATGAAACACATGGCTTGCAGCGTTGCCCTGGCATTTGCCACTTGCATCGTTCCGGATGCGGCCAGGTCGGCGCCACCACCACAAGCCAGCCTGGCATCGACATCGGATCCGGCCAACTACCCCGCCAACTATGCCGAGCTCACCAAACTGTTTGCAGACTGGCGGGAGTTCGTGCTGCCGGTGACGGTCGACTTCAAACCAGACTATTCGGTCGCGGCGATCGCGACCAAGCGAGCCGAATTTCCAACCTACCGGGCACGCCTGCAGGCGATCGATACGTCAGGCTGGCCCAAGGGTGCACTGATCGACTACAAGCTGGTGCAGGCGGAGATGAACGGACTCGACTTCGATTTTCGCGTCCTGATGCCTTGGGCGCGCGACCCGACGTTCTACGCCACGGTGTTCGCAGACTGGAGCGACGTGCCGGTCCATGAGGGACCTTCCGCCTATCCCAATATCAATCTTTACGAGTTCAAATATCCGCTCGATGCAGCGGACGAAAGGCAGCTCACTGCCATGCTGGCTGCCATTCCGGCCAACCTGCAGGCGGCCAGGGTCAACCTCAAGGACAGCAACGCCAAGGGGCTGTGGCTCTATGGCGATCGCGCGTTCAAGGAACAGAGCGAGGCGTTGGCCACGCTGGCGGCCGGGAAGCTGGTCATGCGCACGCTGGACGGACGAATTCCGGCAAACATCAAGGGAGCCAGCCCGGGCTTGCTGACTGCCATTCGTAATGCCAAGGTTGCGAGCGACGAGTTTGCCGCATGGGTGGCCGCGGAGGCGCCGAAGAAAACCGGCCCGGTCGGCGTCGGCAAGGAGAATTACAACTGGTACGCCGCCAATGTCCAGCTCATTCCCTATGACTGGGATGCGCAGGAGCTGCTGCTGCAGCGCGAACTGGACCGCTCCCTGGCTTCGCTGAAGCTGGAGGAATTGCGCAATCGCGATGTGCCGGCGATCAAGGAAATCAGCGATCCAGCCGCCTATGACGAGATGGCGCAAGCCAAGGCTGCCTACCTCATGGACTTCCTGCACAAGGCCGGGTTCGCCGGCGACGAACCTTGGCTGCGCGCGGCGTTGCTGGCGCAGGCAGGCACTTATACGCCACCGGAACAGCGCAACTTCTTCTCGCACATGACAGCGCTCGATCCGCTGCCGCTGCAGTCGCACTCGACGCACTGGCTTGACCTTGCCCGCAACAAATATGCGCCAAACGCCAGCCCGATCCGGCGCGCTCCGCCGTTGTTCAATATGTTTGACGTCCGCTCCGAAGGCTTTGCCACGGCGTTTGAGGAAATCGTGATGCAGGCGGGGCTGTACGACCATATTCCGCATGGCAAGGAACTGGTGTGGATTGCGGCTGCCAATCGTGCGGCCCGCGGTCTGGCCTCGCTGTATGTGCAGTCGAACGCATGGGATCTGGCGCAGGCGGGCAAGTTCCACAGCCAGTGGACGCCACGCCACTGGTCGGATGCCACGGGCAAACTGGTTGGCTTCGAGCAGCTGCTGTACGCCCGCCAGCCTGGTTATGGACCGAGTTACCTTATTGGCAAACTCCAGCTGGATCACCTCATCGCCCGGGTGGCCTTCGACGATGAACAGGCCGGACGTCCGTTCGTGATGGGAGACTTGATGACGAAGATCTGGGCAGCGGGCATCATCCCCGTGCAGCTGATCGAGGCCGAGCTGACCGACGAGGTGGTAAAGGACTGAAGCCATCCGCGACAGGTAGATCGGGTTTCACGGCTACCTCACTCTGGCCCACTTCCCGGGTAGCCCTGGTGCTGGTGGACAAGCTGCGGCGGGCGGCGTCAAATGCAGTAACCACGAAGTCGCGCGTTGCACGCGCGGCTTCAATGGCGCCTTGGCAGGTCAATGCATCTGATGGAAGTTGGCGAGTTCGGCCAGGTCGGAGCACCAAGCCCACTCCTGGAGCGGGGCTGGAATCGACTCTGAGCTGGCCGTGTCGTGACTTCGGGAGAAGGTCATTGGACACTTTGCGCTTGTCGGCCTGGTTGGGCGCGCATCGATCGCACCCGCGTCCTGCCTTGGGCGTCGCCCTGATCCTGATCCTGGCCGTGCTCGTGGGCTGCGGTGGTGGCGGTGACAACACCGCAGCCAACACGACCGATCCGCATTGGGTCACGCAGGCCAACCCGCCGTCAAAGGTGGCGGTGGTGTTTGTGCACGGCATCTTCGGGGATACGGATGCCACGTGGACCAATGCCAATGGCCAGAGCCTGTTCAAGCTCCTCAAGTCGGTGCCCGGGATCGGCGATCAGCTCGATATTTTTGCGTTTGGTTTCACCTCCAACAGGTTCAAGGCGGGCTCGCTCGACATCCGCGAGGCGGCGAACATGCTGGAGCAGACGCTGCAGTACGACGGCGTCTGGGATTATGACACCGTGGTGTTTGTCGCCCACAGCATGGGCGGCCTGATCGTGATGCGGGAGCTGATCGACAACCCGGCGCATCGCGAGAAGGTGCCATTGCTGATGTTTTACGCCGTACCGCAAGAGGGCGCGCAGATCACCGCCATTGCCCGGCATGTGGTCAACAACAATGCCATCAGGCAGATGCTGATGGCCGACCAGAACGACTTCCTGAAACTGTTGAGCGACGGCTGGGGCCGCATCCCCGACCAGGACAAGCCGACCATCATTTGCGCCTATGAAACGGCGCCGCTGGATGGCGTCACCATCGTGCCGTGGTCCAGTGCGACGAGGTTCTGCAAGGACACGCCGGTTGCGATCCAGAGCACCAACCATCTCACCATCGTCAAGCCCGACCGGTTGAACCACCCGTCGATGGTGGTGCTGGTCAATGCGTTGAGAAAGTACGTGTTCGGGGCGCCCGCCGAGCCCCTCTTGTCGACGCCGGATTTTGTTCCCGCAAGCGACCATTGGCTCTACGAGCTGACCGACCCCAACGGCAGGAATGTCGCCCGCCTGATCAACAAGGGTGCGCGCAAACTCAACTACACGATTGGGCAGATCTCGGACCCCAAGCTCATGGTGCTGCCTGACGACACGCCCAAGGACATTCCCGCCGGACACAGCGATGAGCTGAAGCTCGTGCTCATGCGCGGAACCTTGCAGCCGGAATACCGCTTCACGCTCAGCGTGCCGCCGCTGGCGGATCGCGTCGTGGTGGTGCATGTCAAGGACGTCCCCGCGGTGCAGGCGAAGCTCGACGCCGTCACGCGTGATGTCACCACCCAGGTGACCAACTACCTTTCGTCGCCGGAGAACGTGGCCCGGTTGAACCAGCTCACCAGGGAGCAGCAGTTCGCCAAGGTGGCCGACGTGGCCAGGGATTCGATCGCGAAGAGTGCCCCGGATCTACCCGAGGCGGTGCGGTGGGTGTTGACCGCGGACACGCTCTCGTCGCTGGGCATGCTGGCGCCAGCGAACGCCGCGCTGCTCAATGCGCAACAGGCATCGCCGCGCATTGCCTCGGCGCCGAGCACGCGAATGGTCGCCAGCATCATCTCGGCAAAGTCGGGCGAGCCAAATGTTCTGCACGGCATGTCGACGGTGCCTGCGCTGGGTGTGCAGGGGCAGGTGGTCTATGCGGACGTGCAACACGCCCAGATCACCGTGTCGCCCGAGATCAAGGCCGGCGGGTATGCGGCCAGCGACCTGCATGCGCGGTCGACTCTCTCCGCGAAGCTGCAACGCGTGCCATCGCTCCAGGTTTACGGTTACAACATGCAAGGCGATGTGTTGTGGGCGCAGGGGCATGTCACCGCCGCCAAGGAGGCTTACCAGAACGCCAGCGCCATCCAGTCCACGCCCGTGACCGAAAAGAAGATCGAAGCGGTGAAAGTGACTGAATTGAAGCAGGGGCATCGATAGCGCGAGCTGGGCCGCGCGGTGAGCCGGCTCGCCGTGGTAGTCCAGGGCGCCTCACCGCAACGCAATCGGATTGGCTTTCGCGGCACGGGTCTCCGGGAGCATTCCTCGGCACTGGCTGTTCACGGTCGCGCGAATATATTGAGCCGCCAAGTCGCAACAGTGGGCAGCGATGCAGCGCCAGCCTCGGGCGGCTACGCGAAACACAGGTTCCGTTGGTTTGGCCCGGTGTCCGTCTTCCATCGTGGGCACCGGGATATCGGAGGGTGCGCCGTGGTCGAGTGGCTCGAATACGCCAAGCTGGGCGGGGCCTTTGTCGGTGCGCTGGGCATCGCCACGCTGGCCAAGTTGTACCACGACAAGGTCGTGGCCGGGAAAGACACCGAGCTCGCGATCAAGGCGGCCGAAGTGGCCCGCCTGCAAGCCGACCTGGGCAAGGCCGAGGCGCGAGCGCACGATGCCGAGCAGGCGGGGGTACCGGCCAGTGGCGACCTCACCCGGCTGCGCAGCCAGTTGAGCGAGATGCTGGAACGGCTGGCGCTGGCCATGCACGTCCAGGCGGCCTCGCTGTATATCCCGCTGTTCAATGCCGGCGACGAGCGGGGCGCCGCGCCGCGCAGCTTTGCCTTTGTCGCGGCGTGGAATATCGAGCCGGCGGCGACGGCGGCGATCCTGCGGATGAAACTGGTCGAGTCGTGGACCGTGGTGGGCGAATGCTGGGACAAGGGCACGCCAATCGTCAGCAACGACTTGCAGGGGAATGTCCGCCACGTGCCGTCCTACGACAAGCAGTCGGGCTTCGTGCCGGTCAGTACGCTGGTGTCGCCGGTACGCTGGCAGGGCAGGCTGGTAGGGGTGGCGCAATTTTTCAACAAGACCGTGCCCGGGCACGCCTATGAGGTCGACGGGCAGGGCTTCGGTGGCGAGGATCGCCGGCTGTTGGCCGAGGCGCTGCAGGAAACCAATGACAGCGGTTTGGCGGGCAAGCTGCACTACTTTCAGTCCAGTCCGGAGGCGTTGCGTTTCCTCGGCCTGCAGGGCGAACTGGATCTGGAAAACGCCGTAATCATGTATGTGGACCTGACCCAGTCCTCGGCGCTGTTCCGCGAGCTGCCGCTGGTCGAGGTGGCGCGGTTGGTCAACCGCTTCTGCCGCAACATCTACAAACAGGCAAGCGCGTTTGGCGGCGTGGTCGAGAAATTCAATGGCGACGGCGCGCTGGTCCGCTTCCACTACGACGATGTCGACATGCATCAGCCGCTGGGCAGCCCGGCGCTGCGGGCAATGTGCGTGGCCGCCGGGCTGGTCGAGGAATTCCGCGGCTTCAAGTCGTCGCACTGGCCCAGCGTGGCGCAGGACCTGGCCAGTTCGATCAAGCTGCGTGTCACGCTCGCGCTTGGCCCGGTGATCTCGACCAACATGGGGCCGCAACAGTTTCAGCTGCCAACCGTGATCGGCCAGTGCGTGAACCGCTCGGCCAAGATGATCGGCTACGCGCCGCGCGACCGCGACATCGTGCTGGTGGACGACAACGTCAGGCAGGCCTTGAAGCAGATCGATGAGGGCTACCTCGGCGCGCTTGCCGACTTTGCCGGGTGGGTGGATGTCAGCGCGCGACAGGCAGCAAGCCTGGCTGGTCACCGCTATTTCGAAGTCGAACTGACAGCGTTTCGGCGTGCCGCGGCTGCAGCGCACCGGACTTCCTGAGGAAAACGAGGAGCAGAGTGCACCGGACTTTTTGCCGTGCTCTCAGCCCGGTGGTTGCGGATGACCGGAAGGCACCCCTGTGTCCTGACCACGGCGCGTCAGGCATTGGCGGTGCGAGACGGTAGCCTCAAGCACAGGCCCGAGGCCCCTTGACACCTTTGTTCCCGTTCCTCAGCTCCTTCACTGCGGTGCGTGCGGCGCATGCGTGCTGGGTCGCCTGCTCACAGAGTTTCGACAATCGCCCGCGCATCTTGCCGACGTCAAGAACCTTGGTTCGGTAACGTCAGTGGAGGAACGCCATGGGCATCAACAGTCGCAAATCCGGCAGCGACGCCGCCGGGCAGAAGGGCGGCATCGGGTACGTACTCATGTGGTTCCTTGGTGTACCCATACCGATTCTGATCATCATCGCGTTGCTGCGCGGCTGCGCCTAGCGACCACTGCCTTGCCTACCCCTCGTGTCAGCCATTGAGGAAATGATCATGCCCATTGTCGGTGCTGCGGTGACCCCGGGCGAAGTCTTCGACACGCCTGCCTTGAGTTTCAAGGCCATTTTTGCCGGTTGGTTCATTGCCACCGGTATCGCTGCTTTGCTCTATGTCGCCGGTCTGGCGCTGGGTTTCTCCAGTTTCAACGCGTGGGATGCCGCCGGGAGCGCCAAGGGCATCGGCATCGGTACGGCCATCTGGATGGTGCTCACCTGGGTGACGGCGTTGTTCCTGGGCGGGATGTCCGCCAGCTGGTTCGACGGCCGCAACGACGACACCATCGGCGCCGTCCACGGCCTGACCGTATGGGGCGTGTCCATGGTGGCCACGGCGATCTGGGTTGCGTTTGGCCTGTCGCAGGCGGTCACCACGCATGGCGCCATCGCGACCATGCATGCTTCGCAGGCCGGGGCCCGGACTACCGCATCGACCCCCGTCGCGCCTGCAGCCGTAACAGTGCTGGACGCCAACATCGCCCGGCTGGTTTCCCCCAACGGCAGACGCGATCGCCGCGCGGTCGCGCCCATCACCGCCGCCCTCATCGCTGGCCATGACGACACGGCCAGCGCATTGCTGGCTGCGGAGAACGGTGCGACCCGGGCAGACGCGGCCACGTCGCTGGTGCAACTTGCGCCCGAGATTCAAGCCGCCAGGCGCGAGGCGAAAGCCGCCGCCGATGCGGCCGCTCACTACGCGGCCATGACGCTGTGGATCGCCTTCATCAGCGCGTTCCTCGCCCTTGGCGCTGCCGCACTGGGCGGCTGGCTGGGTGCCGGCCATGTCCATCGCGTCTACCACTTGCGCCGCTATCCGGGTCGGCCGGTCCCGTGACGGCTGCTGCTGGCCAGCGGGTGGTGCGGCGGGCAGTGCCCGCCCTACAGCCCGTTCGAGTCGTGCGGCCATATCGCGCACAGACCCAACGCAGGCGGGCACGCCCGCCCTGCAAGTCATGCGGCCATATCTCGCATACCACCAAAACATGGGGCGGGCACTGCCCGCCGGCCCTGTTCTTGCTGCTACGCCTCGTTTTCCACCTTGCGCCGCCAGGCGAGCAGGCCGAGTACCGCAGCGCCAAACAACCACAGGAAGCTCGGCTCTGGCACGGATGCGGTAGCGAACGGCGGGCCTGCCAAAACCTCGTAGCCGCCTTCGGCAGTCGGCTGTATGACTGAGATACCGTAGCTGAGCCCGCCTGGCCACGATGGGTCGAAGAACCCCGCTGCAGTATCGCCGAAGCTCCACAGGTCCACGAAGTTACCGTTGTCGAGCGCGAACATCACGCCCATGATATCCAGGAAACCGCCGGAAAACGGGTAAACGGGGGTTCCATCCACCAGGCAAATCAGCGGCGAGCCGTCCGGGTAAAACAGGTTGTCATACGAAACCCCGTCGTGATCCCCATGTCCCGGGATCGAAAGAAAACTGTAACTGTCTGGAAGCACCTCGCCAGGGGGCGGGGCGGCGTGGTTGAGAGCCCGGACACCGCTGATCGTTGCACCATTGAAGACGCCGCTGGCGTCCGTGATCGTCAAGGGTGGCTTGCTCGCATCGATCACATCTGCGGGGTTCGTACCCCCGACGGTCAGATCCGCGTACCCGCTGCCTACTGCTCCGCTGAAGTGGATTCTGACCACGCTTGCGCTGGCGTGCGAACCGAACATAAACATCGCCAGCATTGCGGCTGTCAACATGCCACCTTTGATCAATCCCTGCTTTTTCGCGCTCATTATGTTTGCCTCCGCTGTCGATATGCCGGGCGAGCTGCTCTCTCGTTACAGGAGCCGAAGCATTTTTTGTGCCCTTGCTTAACGAATTGATTTCATTAAACGTATTTGCGGTCGCCTGATCGCAACTGGCCTATTCTGTAAAGGTCAGCGACGGTTTCGCCGCAGCTGAAACAGACCGATGAAATTTTTTGGCGGAATGTCGCTGCGGAGAAGCCGCGACCACTGAATAAGGAGTTGAAAATAATCGTTGGCACGTCAATAACCCTGCTTTCTGATGGTCGGCTGAATAAATTGCTGTAAGGTTTTTCGACGGACGGCGCCGGGCAAAAGGGCGGCCACCGTCTGACCAGTGCGTGCCAGCCGCCGCCACATTCGCGACTGTCGGGTCGAATTGGACGGCTCGGCTCCGGCCAGCGCCGTCACGTCATACCAGAACCGGGATGGGGCGAGCTTCGCCCAAGGCACGAGCCGGCTACCGTGGGGAATGACGTCGCTGGGTGTGCCGGGAAAGCCCGGTTCGGAATGGGCCGGCCCGGATTTGGGGGTCTCGGACCCTGACCCGCTCTTTACCGGATCTGTCATACCCTCGGCGCCGTGCAGTGGCTTGAGTCCGAGGAGGTCGCATGAACACTGTCGCCACACCCGCACCCGGCCCGCCACCCGTCCACTTCCAGGGCAACGACCGCCTGCTGTTCGGCATCATCATGGGCGTGGTCGCGTTCTGGCTGTTCGCCCAGACCACGCTCAACATCGCGCCGGACATGCAGCGCGACCTGGGCATCGACGCGGCCACCATGAACATCGCGGTGGCGCTGACCTCGCTGTTCTCGGGCATCTTCATCGTGGTCATGGGCGGGTTGGCAGACCGGGTCGGACGGTTGCGGATCACCCGCATCGGTTTCTACCTGAGCATCGCCGGCTCGCTGCTGGTGGCGATCACGCCCAGCGGCACGATGGCCGCGCCGGTGCTGCTCGCGGGGCGCGCGTTGCAGGGTTTGTCGGCGGCCTGCGTGATGCCGGCCAGCCTGGCGCTGGTGAAGGCGTACTGGGATGGCGCCGCGCGCCAGCGTGCGGTGTCGCTGTGGTCGATTGGTTCGTGGGGCGGCGCCGGGCTGTGCTCGCTGGTCGGCGGGCTGATGTCGCAAAACCTGGGCTGGCGCTCGATCTTCTGGCTGGCGATCGCGGTCAGCGCGCTCGGCCTGTGGTTGATGCGCGGCACGCCGGAGAACAAGGCGGAGACCACTGGCGACTACAAGTTCGACCTGCCCGGGGTACTGGCCTTCATGGTGGCGATGCTGGCGCTGCAGGTGCTGGTGACCCAGGGCAACACGCTGGGCTGGACCAGCCCGGCGGTGCTCGGCCTGATTGCGGCGACGCTGGTGTTCGGCGCGCTGTTCGTGGTGATCGAGCGCCACTCGGCCAATGCGTTCTTCGACTTTCGCCTGTTCGGCAATTCGACCTACACCGGTGCCACGATCTCCAACTTCCTGATCAATGCCACCGCCGGCACGCTGATCGTCTCGCTGCAACTGGTGCAGCTCGGCGGCGGCATGAACGCGCAGCAGGCGGGCATGCTGACGCTGGGCTACGCGATCGCGATCATCGCCTTCATCCGCGTGGGCGAGAAGCTGCTGCAGCGCTTCGGCCCGCGCCAGCCGATGATCTGGGGCTGCCTGATCACCGGCGTGGCGATCGCGCTGCTGATGCCCACGCAACTGATGCTCGGCCAGTACACGATCCTGGCGGTGATCGGCTACTCGCTGTTCGGCCTGGGCCTGGCCTTTTACGCCACGCCGTCCACCGACGCGGCGCTGTCCAACCTGCCGGCGGCGCAAGGCGGTTCGGGCTCGGGCATCTACAAGATGGCCTCGTCGCTGGGCGCGGCCTTCGGCGTGGCGATCTCGGCCGCCGTGTTCACCGCGCTGGCGGGCGACAGCGGCAGCGTGCGCTGGCTGGAAGGCGTGATCACCTTCGCCGGCCGCCAGGACAACCTGGCGGTGCGCGAAGCCGCCTTCGTGGCGCTGGGCTTCAACGTGCTGATGGTGGTGGCGGCGATCGTCTCGATCGTCCTCACCGTGCCCAGGGGCCGCAAGACCAGCGACTGAGCGCAGGCCGGCGGATCAGCGGCGTCACGCCGACTTGCACAGCCATGGTGAGGCTGCGGCCAGCATCGCGCGCGCGCCGACCTCGAAGGTCGGTTCCAGCACCGGCGCGAAGCGCGGCGAATGGTTGCTGGGGATGTTGCGCACGCTGTGGTCGGCCACGGCCTTGGCGTAGGTCGCCGGATCGGTGCCGCCGACGAACCAGAACACGTAGGGCACGTTCCAGGCGCGGCCGAATTCGCTGAAGTCCTCGCTGGCGGAGGCGCGCTGCGCCTCGCGGGCGGCGTCGCCGAACTCGGCACGGAACGCCGCGGCCACGCGCGCGGCTGCCGCGGCATCGTTCTCGGTCAACGGATAGCGGCTCAAGTTTTCGAACTCCGGTGGCTGCGGCGCGCCGGAGGCGTCGGCCTCGGCACAGCAGATGCGGTGGATCGCGCCGAGCATGTGTTCGCGCACGCCCTCATCGTAGGTGCGCATGTTGAGCTTCAGCGTGGCCTTGTCCGGAATGATGTTCTCCTTGGTGCCGGCCTGCAGCGCGCCGATGGTCAGCACGGCGCTGTCCAGCGGCGAGATCTCGCGCGAGACGATGGTCTGCAGGCGCAGCACGGTCGAGGCGGCCATCACCACCGGATCGATCGAGGTCTGCGGTTGCGAGCCGTGCGAGCCGCGTCCGTGCAGGGTGACCTGCAGGCTGTCGGCGGCCGACAGGATCACGCCGGGGCGGTGGCTCACGCTGCCGGCCGCGCCGACCATCACGTGCTGGCCGAGCACGACGTCGGCGTGCGGCAGCCCGCGCGCATCCCAGTCGGCGACCATCGCACGGGCGCCCTGGGCCGTCTCCTCGCCGGGCTGGAAGACCACCAGCACGGTGCCGCTCCAGGCATCGCGCGCCGTCGCCAGCACCTGCGCGGTGGCGATCAGCCAGGTCACGTGCAGGTCGTGGCCGCAGCTGTGCGCCACCGGCACCTCGTTGCCGTCCGCGTCGCGCGCGGTGGCGGTGCTGGCGTAAGGCAGGCCGGTGTCCTCGGCCATCGGCAACGCATCCATGTCCGCGCGCAGCATCACGGTGGGGCCGTTGCCGTGGCGCAGGATCCCGATCACGCCGGTGACGCCGACGCCGCCGGTCACCTCGTAGCCCATCGCCCGCAACCGTTGTTCCACCAGGCCCGCGGTGCGGGTTTCCTGCATCGACAGTTCCGGGTGTTCGTGGATGTCGCGGTACAGCGCCAACCAGTCCGATTGGTGCGCCTTGAGCAACGGTTTCAATGCCTGCGTGAGCGGATTCATCGGCTGCTCCTCGGGACGGCGGGTCTGCCGCGCCCATCCTAGCGCCGGTGTCCATGACGAGCCCGCAAAAGCGGTCAGCTGCATGTGTTCAATTGACCTGCGGCGGGCATGCCCTGATCCCGTTCAAGCGGTTGATATACTTGCCTGGTTTTGTCCCAACTCGCCTTCCCGATGCCGCCGTCCCGATGCGCCGCTTCCGCCTGACCGAACCGCTGGTAATGCTGGCGACCGTCGTGCAGTGGCTGGTGCTGTCGACCTTCACCGGCGCAGTGGTCGGCGCGGGCTGCACGCTGTTCCTGCGCGCCTTGTTTGCGACCGAAGGCCATGCCTATGCCGTGCCGTGGTGGATGCTGGCGCTGGCGTTGCCGCTGGGTGGGCTCGCCAACGGCCTGTTGCTGCATTACGGCTACCGCTTGCGCCGCAGCACGTTCAGCGACAACCCGATCGTCGCGGTCAACGAGCAGCACGGCAAGCTGCCGTTTCGCACCATCTGGATCAAGCCGCTGGCCGCCCTCATAACCTTGGGGTGCGGTGGCTCGGCGGGCAAGGAAGGGCCGTGCTCGCATATCGGGGCCAGCCTGGCGGCGGCCGTGGGGCGCTCGCTGCACCTCAACCAGGAAATGCGCAAGCGGCTGCTTGCCTGTGGCGTCAGCGCGGGCTTTGCCAGTGTGTTCGGCACGCCGGTGGCGGGGGCGGTCTACGGCGTGGAGATGTTGGCCATCGGGCGTATCCGCCACGACTTTCTGTTTCCGGGCATCGTGGCCGGCGTCACCTCCTTCGAGGTGTCGCGTTATCTCGGCGTGCCTTATCCGCACTACGTCATCAACTTCGCCGGCCGCTTTACCGAGGTGCTGTTCCTCAAGACGGTGCTGGTCGGGGTACTGTGCGGTGGTGTGGCCTGGGTGTTCGTGGAGCTGGTGCAACGGACGAGAAGGTTGTTCGACCAGCAACGGCAGCGCCACGGGCTGTGGCCGCCGCTGATGCCGATGCTCGGCGGCGTGGTGGTGGCGTTGCTGGTGCTGGCGGTGCCCACTGATTATCTGGGCCTGAGTTTGCCGGTGATGGAACAGGCGCTGCACGGCGAAGCCATGCCGTACCTGGGTTTTCTCTGGAAGGCGCTGTTGGTGGCGGTCACGCTTGGCTCGGGGTTCTACGGCGGCATCGTCACGCCGCAGTTCGTGCTTGGCGCGGTGGCCGGCGGTGCGTTTGCGCACTGGTTCGGGCTGCCGCCGCCACTGGGGGCCGCGGTGGGACTGGTGGCGGTGGTGGCTTCGGCGTCCAACGCGCCGATTGCCGCGATCCTGATGGGCGTGGAGCTTTACGGGGCCGATGCCTTGCTCTACGTGGCCGGCGCGTGCGTGGCGGCTTACCTCATCATCGGCCACCGCAGCATCTATCCCGAGCAACAGATCGCCTTCAGCAAGTCGTCCTGGATCTTTGCGCGGACGGATCTGCCGGTGGGGCAGGAGAAAGTGCGCTTGTCCTACGGTCTGGTCCGCTGGTTACGGATGCGACGCCGGCGCGCGAAGCGGCGCTGATTGGAAGAAGCCACGTGCGGGCGTCAAGTGGCGTGATGGAAACCGGCCACCGACTGCAGGGGCTGTCCAGGGTTGTGCCGGTTGCGGGCGCCGAATCCGGCGCGCCGTTGCCGGTATCGATCGGTCCTGGCCTTTCGACCAACTGCAGGTCCCCTCCCGGGCGCCACATCTTGGGCCCGTTCGGTCCCTGCCGCCTGGGCTGCGCTGGTGGTGATCGTGTTTCCAGCGTCGTTCCGCTTTATCCGGCCGCGACAGCTTGCGGCGGCGCAACGGGTGGTTGCTCTCGCGGCTTTCGGCCAGGTGGCAAAATGGCGGCACGCTTCCCCTTGCCCGATCAGTGGAGGCGGGCCAACAGGGCCTGGAATCCGGGCGTCTCATGCAGTGACGCAAGGTCACTGTCGTTTTCCATCCACGCCCGGTCGCCCCAGCCCAGCTCAACCGCGCGTTCCAGCAGTTCGATGGCGCGCTCGCGTTCGTCCAGCACGGCAAAGGTGCAGGCCGCGTTGTAGTACACCATCGGCTCGTCCGAGCTCGATTGCAGCGCCAGGTCCGCCCACTCGAGCGCCTTGGCCTTGTCACCCATGGTGGCGAAATTGGCCGCGCCCATGTAGCGGGCGCGCGCGTCGTCCGGGTCCACTTCCAGAGCTTGTTGAATCAGTACGGTGGCGCTGCGGCGCACCTGCATTTCCTCTTCTTTGCGGCCCATGGCGCTGTAGGCCTGGGCCAGGTAAATCAGCGGCAGATAGTCGGCCGGGCTGATCTCCGCAGCACGCAGGTAGAGTCGAGTGGCTTTCAGGTAATTGCGTTGGGAACTCAAGCATGCGCCGTACAGGAAGTAGGGCTCGAACGCGTTGGTACTGATCCGGATGGCGGTTTCGAAATGTTGTTCGGCCTCCGCGGCGCGTTTGTTGATGTACAGCGCCAGACCCCTGGAGGCATGGGCTTCGGCCGACTCCGGATCCAGCTGCAGTGCCTGCTCGCTGGTTTCCAGGGCCTTTGCGGCGTATTGGGCATCGGCATCCAGAAAGCGGTAGCGCATGGAATAGGCGTCCGCCAGTCCGGCCCAGGCCATGGCGTATTCCGGATCCTGTGCGATGGCGCGTTGATACATCTCAATGGCGCGCAGCGAATCGCGCCGGGTCCATGCGTAGAAATATTTGCGTCCGCGCAGATAATTGTCGTAGGCCTGTACATTGGCCGGGGCGAGGTACTGGATCGAGCGTCGCTGCTTTGGGTTCAGTGTCACCTTGAGTGCATCCACGATGCTGCTGGCGATATCGTCCTGGATGGCAAACACATTCTCGAGTTCGCGATCGTAGGCCTCCGACCACAGGTTGGAGTCCGTCTCCACTTCGATCAGCTGCGCGGTGATGCGCACCCGATTCCCGGACCGACGCACGCTGCCCTCGAGAATGGTGCCGACATGCAACCTGGCGGCAACCATCGGAATGTCGATTTCCTTGCGCTTGAAATAGAACGAGGAGGTGCGCGAGGCCACCTTCAGTTGCGGCAACCGCGTCAGCAAATTGAGGATTTCTTCCGAGATGCCATCGCTGAAGTATTCGTTGTCCGGGTCGCCGCTCATGTTGACAAACGGCAGCACGGCAATGGTGCGGCGGTTGTCCTCCGTGACCGGCAGCGGCGTCGTGGATTCGAGGGGCGTGATTGGGCCGGACCCTGGCCCCGCGGGCACCACGGCGTTTGCTCCGGAGCCATCCGTGTGGCGCCGCGCCCGGGTGCGTTCCACACCATGCGGGCCGAGATCAAACATCCAGGCCATGACCACGGCCAGCGGAAACCCCAGCGCAACCAGCACGATCACGAGCGTGACGGTCCACGCCGGCAGGTGCAGCGGTGGCAGCACCGTGGAGCTCACCTCGATGATGATCCAGCTGATGACCACGTATACCGTGGCGACGCGCATCACCCGACGACGCAGCAACTCGTCGAAGAAGCGGCGCAACGCTGACGACCTGGCAGTTGGCTCGTTCATCGATACGTGGTGTCGTACGGGGCGCCAAGTGTGGGCAGTCTACACCTGCGACCGCAGCAACACGCCGGCCGCGGGCACCGGGTAAGGCGCGGCAGTGTGGGCTGCCGCAACCGCGCCCGGGGAGGCGCCGATTGGGATTTCCGCAGATGCACAAGGTGGAAAGTAGCGCACGCCGACGTGGGCGAAGAGTGCACTCGGACTTCGGTTTTTGTACTGTAGCGGCCGACCAGTAAAGCCGGGAATCCTCCATGCACTCCACCCACCGACGTTGCACATCCGTTGCAACGGCGACCATTGCGGCAACGCTGCTCACCTTCGCCCTGTTGCCGGCCCATGCGCAGCGCACGCCAACCACTGCGGCGCAGGCGCAGCTGCTGCCGGCACGACAAGCGGAAGATCCGCGGTATGCACAGACGGAAAAACCGCCGCTGCATGCCACGCACTGGCTGGCCATCACCGGCAAGCCGCTGTCGGCGACCGCTGGCGCCATGATCTTTGCGCAAGGCGGCAACGCCGTCGATGCCGCGGCAGCCATGCTCGCCGCGGGATGCACGATGTGGGACACGCTGTCGTGCGGTGGCGAAACCCAGGCGCTGATCTACAACCCGCATACCAAAAAAGTGATCGGCATCGATGCACTGGGGGTCGCCCCGACCGGGGCAACCGCGGAGTATTACCAAGCCAAAGGCTATCGATTTCCACCAGAGTACGGTCCGCTGGCGGCCGTGACGCCGGGCACCGTGGGTGGACTGCTCACGATGTTGGCCGAATACGGCAAGCTCTCGCTCAAGCAGGTACTCGCACCCGCGATCACCATGGCCGATGGCTACGCGATGGAAGCGCAGTTGGCAAACACGATCAAGCGGCACCAGGACCAGCTGTCGCAGTGGAAATACTCGCGCGAGATCATGCTGACGCATCCCGGCAGCGCGCATCCGGCGCCGGAGGCGGGCGAAATCTTCGTGCAGAAGGATCTCGCCGGTACGTGGCGCAAGCTGGTCGACGCCGAACAGCAGGCGCTGCAGCAGGGCAAGACCCGCAAGCAGGCGATCTACGCCGCTTACGATCGCTTCTACAAGGGCGACATCGCGCGCGAGCTGGTGCGTGGGGTACGCGAGGAAGGCGGCTTGTTCACCATGGCCGATCTCGCCAACTGGAAAGTGCACATCGAGGAGCCGCTGCATACCCGCTACAAGGGCATCGACGTGTACAAGCTGCAGGCGTGGACGCAGGGACCGGCCATGCTGCAGGCGCTCAACATGCTCGAGAACACGGATGTGCAGAGCATGGGCTACAACTCGCCGCAGTACATCCACACGTTGTATCAGGCGATGAGTCTGGCCTTTGCCGATCGCGACTTCTATTACGGCGATCCGTACTTCCCGCCAAAAGAGCCGGTGCAGGGCTTGCTGTCCAAGGCGTATGCGCAGGCGCGGTTTGCGCAGATCGATCCCAAGGCAAACGATCCCGCCGTCAAGCCGGGTGATCCGTATCCATACCAGGGGGCGACGAATCCGTTCCAGGCTTTGCTCGCGCAGTGGAATCCAGCGGACTTTGTGCCGGTGAAGTCGCAACCGCGCAGCGGACAGCAAGACAAGGTGTCGACGACGGCCGGTAGTGGCAACGCGGAAGCAACTCGCACGTCAGGCGCTGCGGAATTCTTCGCCGACGCGGCGACGCCTGCCGACACCGCGTTCTACAGCGACTTCTATGCAGGCACCACGTCCATCGAGGCGGCCGATGCGGAAGGCTGGGTCGTGTCCGTCACGCCCAGCGGCGGCTGGGTGCCGGCGGTGATTGCCGGACATACCGGCATTGGACTGAGCCAGCGCGCGCAGAGTTTCGTGACCGACGCAAAGGATGGTCCGTTCAACGTGATTGAACCTGGCAAGCGGCCGCGCGTCACCCTGACCCCGACGCTTGCCCTCAAGGACGGCGCGCCGTATCTGGCCTTTGCCGTGCAGGGCGGCGATTCGCAGGATCAGAACCTGTTGCAGTTCTTCCTCAACGTCGCGGAATTCGGCATGACCGTGCAGCAGGCAGCCGAGGCACCCAACTTCAACAGCTACCAGATGCGCTCGTCGTTTGGCCGGCACGAGACGGAGCCCGGCCGCCTGTTGGTCGCGACTTCTTTGCCCGAGGCCACGCGCGCGGCGCTGCAAAAGATGGGTTACCGACTCGAGTACGCGCAGCGTACGTCAGGACCGATCAACGCCATCCAGTTCGACGCCGGCCACCACAGCATGTGGGGTGGCTCCAGCAATCATGGGGAAGATTACGGCATCGCGTGGTGACGCCCGGCGCGCCGCGCAAGTGGCGTCAGCGTGGTGTCGCGCCTGCCGCGGGGTGCGGCGCAGGTTCGTGAGTGGGCAAGCTTGCCCCCGCCGATGCCTGCGGCCGGGGTACCGGCCGCTGCTTGGTGCCGGCCAGCTCCGCGACAGTCTGCGCGATATTGCGTGTGATGAAATGGTCGAAGTAGTTCCACGTGCCGTAGGTGGCCTGCAACTGCTTGCGCACATCCTGCTGCAGCGTGTTTGCGGATTCGCCCTTGTCTTGATAGGTGGTGATCGCATCGCGCAACGTCGCCAGATAGTCACGAAATGCGCGCACATCGGCGGCCTGGCCTGACTCGCCGTGCCCAGGTACAAACGTGGCGGCGGGATACTCCTGCAGCAACACCGCGTTGGTGTGCATCTGGGCGCGAGTGTCCGCATCGATCAGGTTGGGCAAACTGTGATTCCAGAACAAGTCACCGGTGAAGACCACGTTCGCGTCGGGTATCACCACCACCGAATCGCCGCCGGTGTGTCCGGACAACACGCGCACCACGACCGTGCGCTGGCCAAGATGCAGTTCGATCCCCTGCCGGTAGACGACGCCAGGCAGGACATATGACTGCACCATCGCGCGCTGTGCCGGGGTGATCTTGTCGCCGAAGAACTTCAGGTTTTCGGTCCGTTCCCAGGCACGTACATTGCGTTGCGCCATGAGCACGGCTCCCGCTGCCTGAAAGACGCCGTTACCCGCGACATGATCGAGGTGGTAATGGGTATTGACGAGGTAGCGCACCGGTAGCGGTGTCTTGTCGTGGATGACCCGCAATAACGCCTGCGCTGCGCCCGCGTCCGCGAAACTGTCCACGACCAGCACGGCCTCGTCGCCAATGATGAAGCCGGCGTTGCTGCCAGCGTGACTGCCAGGTATCGCGATCGCCGCCCAGACCCCCTGGCCCACCTGGTGCAGGGTGAAGAACGGTGCCGGGCCGGCCGCGCTGGCGACGCCGCCAGTCAAGGTCAGGCCGAGCAGCAACAACAGGCTTCGCAAGCGCAGCATGGCGGCACCTTGGCGTGATTGGATCGACAAATACTATGCACCATACGGTGGCTGCGTGACTGCCAGTCTGGCTGGAGTCGACGTGCGTTACGATGCGTGGCTCACGCCGAAACCCCTGCCATGACCGCTGTTGACTTGCCGCAAACGCCGCATCAAATCGCCGCGCTGCTCCTGCACCGGACGCTGGGCAGGTGGAGGGTGGCGCGGTGACGGTCCGGCAACTGCTCGTGGAGCTGGCGGAAAAGCCCGTCGAAGCCTGGTTGGAGTCGGGGCGCGAGTTGGCGCTGGGACATGACCTGGCGGGCGCATCGGCCGTGCTGCAGGCGGCCATGGATCGCCATGGGGACGACAGCGAATTGTGCCTGGCGCTGGCCGGGGTGCGCTGGCAAATGCGCGATCTTGCCGGCGCGCAAGCATTGTTGGAGGCGTTGTTGGCGCACCAGCCCGACCACGCCGCGGCGGTGTTCACGTTGGCCCGGTTGCATATCGAACAGGGTGGCGGGCAGGCGGCGCAGGCCGTGTTTGGCGACCTGTTTGGACGATTTCGCCAGCCACCCGACCTGGTGCTGCGCGCGGCCCGGATGCTGGCCGCAGACGGCCGCAAGCAGGGTGCTGCCGAACTGTGCGAGGCCGCGCTCGCCATGGGTGCGGATGACCCGTCCCTGCGCGTCTACGTGGCGGCGTTGCAGAGCCAACTCGGGGACTTCGCGCGCTCCCGCTTCCACTATGTGTTTGCGCTTGAGCATGATCCGCAGGCGCTCGATGCCGGCGCCGCCTATGGCCTGGCATCCATCAAGCGCTACGCCGATCCGGCCGACCCGGATCTGGTCCGTTTCAAGGCGCTGCTGGAGCGGCCCGAGCTCACGCCAGGCGCGCGCGCCTCGGTGCTGTTTGCGCTGGGCAAGGCCTGCGACGACCTGGGTGATTACGCGCGGGCAGCGGCGTATCTGCGCGAGGCAAATGGCCTCGTCGAGCATCGCAGCTGGTCGCGCAAGCACTGGCGACGCATGGTCGAAGCGCGGCTGGGCGGCACGCCGCTGCCGCGCCGCACGCCAGCCGCCACGGAATGCATCCCGATCTTCGTCGTTGGTGCGCCGCGCTCCGGCACGACGCTGGTGGCCGAATTGCTGGGGCGCTCGCCCGAGGTGTGCAATCGCGGCGAACTGGACTGGCTGCCGCACTATGCCGGACAGCTGGCGCGTTCCGGCCGAGCGGATCCGGCGCTGCTCGAGCACATCGCGGCGGCCTACCTGGCCAAGCTGGAGCAGGGCGAAGCGCAGCTGCATTGGTTTGTCGACAAGCAGCCGCTGAACTTCCTGCAGGTGGATTTGATCCATGCATTGTTCCCGCAGGCACGCATCGTGCTCTGCAGGCGCAGCCAGCGGGACACGGCGCTGTCAATCTGGAGCCAGCATTTCGACTCGACGGAATATCGTTTTGCGTACGATTTCGTGGATATTGCCGCATTCCTGAATGGCTGCGAGCGGCTGCTGGCCAGGGCGCGTCGTGATCCGCGCGTGGTCGAAGTGCATTACGAAGAACTGGTGCGGAATCCGCCGTCCGTCATCAGTGCGCTCGCCGCCACACTGGGTCTGGCGCCGTTTGCCTGTGACGTGCCGAACGCGACGCGCCACGCGATCGGCACGGCCAGCGTCTGGCAGGCGCGCCAGCCGGTGTACACGCGGGCAGTCGGGCGCTGGCGCGAGTACGCGGAGTTCGTCCCGGAGCTGCTGCGCTTTGCGGATAACTGAAGCTGCGTCGGCCAGAGCCTGCGGCATCGCGTGCGAGCGACCTGGTGTAGCGGATGCGGCATAATCCGGAGTCTGCAGGCGCGCGCGCCGCGTGGCGTGACCGGCCGCCTCCCATTCCCCTTGCTCATGTGAGTTTCATGCCGACGCTTCAGGACGCCTACAACCTGCACCAGGCCGGTCGCCTCGACGAGGCGGAAGCCGGCTATCGCGCGTGGCTGGCACAACATGCCGACGCTGCCGACGCGCTGCATCTGCTTGGCATGCTGCGCCATCAGTGTGGCGACAGCGCAGAGGCCTTGCGTCTGGTCACCCGCGCGCACGATTTGCAGCCGGACAACCCGCAGCTTGAACTTGCCCTCGCCACCTTGCTGCGGCACGCCGGCGACCCGGCGGCGGCCCGTCTCGCCTATGCCCGCGCCTTGGCGCTGGACCCGAACCTTGGCGGCGCCCATGTCGGCATTGGCCAGCTCGCGCTCGACAGTGGCGACAACACGACGGCCGAAGAACATTTCCGCACTGCGCTGCGCGCCGGCGAGGACGGCCACGCGCTGGCTGGGCTGGGCGCGATCATGCTTGCCCGTGGCCGCAGCGAGGCGGCCCTGGGCTATCTGACGCGTGCGGCGGAACTGGTGCCGGATTATTCGATGATCCAGTTCCTGCTCGGACAAGCGTTCACCCAGCGGGGGTTGCTGGCATTTGCCGAAACCGCGCTGGGCAATGCGTTGCGCCTGCAACCGGATTTGCACGCGGCGCGCAGCTGGCTGGCCGAGGTGTTGCTCAAGGTCAATCGTCCCCAGGAGGCGCTGGTGCATTACCAGGCCCTGGCGCCGGTGGCGGGCTACGCGGTGATCGTGCAGATTGGCTTTGCCGATGTCGCGCGCATGGAGCAGCGCGACGAGCAAGCCATCGCGTACTATCGCGCCGCTTTGGCCATCGAACCCAAGCTGGCGACACCTACCCGCATGCTGGCGTGGATGCTGGCGCTCCTCGGCCGCAACGAGGAGGTCATCGCGGCCTATGACGCCTACCTCACGCATGTGCCGGAGGATGTGGAGATGCGCATCCTGCGCGACGACGTGCAGCGGCTGCACGCCGGCAAGCCGGTCTGACGGCACCCGCGATCTCCTGGCGACGTTGCGGGCTGGATGCCGCGGCTGGGCAAGTCGGCTAGGCCGGCCAGCGGCTCGGGCAGCCAGAAGGTATCCCAGGCGGTCCCGCTCAGCGCGGTTGCGGGTCCGGTGGCGACAGCATGGCCACCGCCTGCGCGAAATTTTCGGCGTACCGCAGGGCGCTGCCGTCGGCCACTACGCCCATGTCGCGCAGGATGCGCGCCGGTTGTGGCTGCAGGCCAGTGAAAATCACGGCGATGCCTTCGCGGCGGCAGCGGGCGAGCAGGTTGATGATGGCCGTGGCGCCAGAGGCGTCGATCAACGGTACCCGGCTCAGGCGCAGGATGAATACGCGCGGCTTGCGCCCGAACGCGCGCAACACGTCATCGATGCGGTTGGCGACGGCGAAGAACAGCGGGCCGGATACGCGGTAGGCCTCGACATCGGCCGGCAGGATGGCGTGTTCGTCCGGGGCACGCGGGCGGTCGAAGTCGTCCTGGTCGCGCTCGACCAGTTCGACATGCGATTCCAGCGCAACGACTTCGCTCATGCGGTACATGAACAGGAACGCCGCCAGCACCACGCCGACTTGTACCGCCACCGTAAGGTCGACCGTGACCGTCAGGACAAAGGTCACCAGCAACACCAGGCGGTCGCCAAGCGGTGAACGCAGCAGTTGGCGAATGCGTTCTATCTCGCTCATGTTCCAGGCCACGATCACCAGCAACGCGGCCATGGCCGGCAACGGCACCTGGTTGGCCAGCGGCGCGGCAACGACGACAAACATCAGGATGAACAGCGCGTGCGCCATGCCGGCGACCGGTGAGCGCGCGCCGGCGCGGACGTTGGTGGCCGTGCGCACGATCGCGCCCGTGGCCGGCAAGCCGCCAATGAGCGCGGACGCGCCGTTGGCCACGCCTTGCGCCACCAGTTCGCAATTGGATCGATGCCGGCCATCGATCATGCCGTCGGACACCACCGCCGACAGCAGTGATTCCACGGCCCCGAGAAACGCGATCGTGAATGCGCTCGGCAGCAGCTCGTGCACGCGCGTGAGGTCGAACGTCGGCACATGTGGCAACGGCAACTCGCGCGGGATCGGGCCGAAGTGCGAGACGATGGTTTCCACCGGCAGCTTGAACAGCACCGTGGCCAGCGCCGCCAGGGTCATCGCAATCAGGAATCCCGGCCAGTTCGGTCGGTAACGGCGCAGGATGATCAACAGCGCGAGCGTGCCCAGGGCCAGCCCGGTGGCCGCCGGGTTGAGGGTGCCAAGATGGGTCAGATAACTTTGCCAGCGCGCAAAAAACTCGGCCGGCAACGTGGTGATGTCCAGCCCGAGCAGATCCTTGATCTGGCTGCTGAAGATGCTCACCGCAATGCCGGCCGTGAAGCCGGTGATGACCGGTTGCGGCATGTACCTGACCAGGGTGCCGAGACGCATCAGGCCGGCGACGATCAGCATGATCGCGGCCAGCAGCGTGGCCATGACCAGTCCGTCGTAGCCATACTTGGCGATGACGCCGAACACGACCGGGATGAAGGCCGCGGTCGGGCCGCCGATCTGCACGCGCGAGCCGCCCAGCAGCGAGGTCAGGAAGCCGGCCACGATCGCCGTATGCAGCCCCACAGCTGGCGACGCCCCGGACGCAATGGCCAGTGCCATCGACAACGGCAGGGCCACGATGGCCACCGTCAATCCCGCAATCAGGTCACCGCGCAGATCATGCGGGCCGTAGCCGTGGTGAAGTATCGTGACCAGCTTGGGTACGTACAGTCGCCACAATGGCGTGCGATTGGGCATACGTGGCGAATCTGGAGCAGCGAAGCCGCGATTATGGCAGCCTTGGCGACGCGCTTGAAAAGGGCAACGGGTGCATGTCCGGCATTTCCGCTGTGGTACCCGCAATCGGCGCGGTGATTGGCTGTACGCGTCGCCGCGCGGGTTTAGTTTCCACCGCATAAGCGTCTGCTCCGGTCCCTGGTCTGAACGAATCAGCCCGCAGTCAGTCGAACTGCCATGGAATCGACAGGGCGAGGGCGGATGCGCATGGGCAAACAGACAACGGCGACCAGCTGGATTGCGGCCGTGGTGGTGGTATTGGCGGTCGTGGCGACGGGGGTGTATCTGGCGCGTCAGGCCATGCATGCGGGCAAGTCGCCAGGTACGACAGCGGCGTTGCCAAAGTCAGCACCCGCCGTCGGCAGTACGGCTCGCCAACCGATCCAGCACCCGATCGGCATGGCGCAGACCGACGTGGCCGTGGCCTCGACGGCCGCGCTCCCGGCACTGGGCGAGAGCGACACCGCAGTCGCGGCGGGGCTGGCCGCGTTGGTGGGTGGCGATCGCCTGCATGGCGTGCTGGTGCCACGCCGGATCATCGCGCGCATCGTGGCGACGATTGACGCATTGCCGCGCCACGATGGGCTGGGCGTCTTCATGTTGCCGGCCCACACGCCGCAGGGTGCGTTCGCCACTACCGTCGTGGATGGTGAAACCACGATGTCAGCGCAAAATGCCGCGCGCTATGCGCCGTACATGGCCTTGGTGGAACATGCCGATCCGCAGGCATTGGTGGCCTGGTATGTACACGCCTATCCGTTGTTCCAGGCGGCGTATCAGGAGCTGGGTTATCCGCACGGCTATTTCAACGACCGCCTGCTGGTGGTGATTGACGACTTGCTGGCCACGCCCGTACTTGCGCATCCGGCAGCCCTGCAAGTCTCGAAGACCTGGTACACCTATGCCGATCCCGCGCTGGAGTCGTTGTCGACCGGACAGAAACTATTGTTGCGTGTTGGCCCCGCCAACGCAGCCCGGATCAAGGCCAGACTGCGTGAGATTCGCGCCAGGCTGGTGGGACAGATGCCGCCGGCGGCAGGCTCGGCCGCGGGTGCATCGAAGTGAAACGAGCATGTTGGGCTTGGCGTCTGCCGCGACAGGCGCCACTTTCCAACCCCGGCGATGCCGAGTGCCCAAGCCCTCGCTCGCGCGCGTCCGGGGATTTACTGGCGCCGCCCACGCGCCTAGACGCGTCCCGTCACCGGGATCAGCGCGCCCGTGATCGGCGAGGCTTGCCTGGATAACAGGAACACGATGACGTCGGCGAGTTGCTGGGGTTTGACCCAGCGGGCAAAGTCGGCCTTGGGCATGTCGGCGCGGTTCGGCGGGGTGTCGAGGATGCTGGGCAGCACGGCGTTCACCGTGATGTCGCGCGCCTTGAGCTCTTCGGCCAGGGCTTCGGTGAACCGCATCACGCCGGATTTGGCTGCGGTATAGGCACCGACGCCGGCCCCTCCTTTCAAGGCGGAATTTGCACCGATGTTGATGATGCGGCCACCGGCGTGCAGGTGCTCCAGCGCGGCCTGGCTGGCCGCCACCGCGGTGCGCAGATTGACCCGGTACAGCAAGTCCCATGTGTCCAGCGTGCCGTCGGCCAACGTCTCGTAGCGGAACGTGCCGGCAATGTTCACCAGTGCATCGAGGCCGCCGAGGGCCTGGGCGGCCGCAGCCAGCGCGGCTTTTGCGGCTTGCGGGTCAGCCAGGTCCACGCCGCCGAGGCAGGTCGCCGGTGCCATCCCGCCGGCCGGTGGGTCAGTGCGATCGATGGCCGCGACTTGCGCGCCCGCGTCGAGTGCCGCACGTACCGTCGCCGCGCCCAGGGCGCCGAAGCCGCCGGTTATCGCGACGCGCAGGTTGTCCAATTGCATGGTGATCTCCAATGTGGTTGTCAGTTGGCCGGGGTCTGGACGACAGACTTCCAGGGTGCAGAGCGGCCGCATGCGGCAGCCATCGTCGCCTCGCGGCCCACGGTGGTTGCATGGGCCGGAAAACGGCGGATAGCGGATCACGCAACTGCTGGCGCAGGCCGAACCATCTGCCGCCGACACCCCTAGGATAAGGCCGCCGGCCGCGTTGGAGCCAACCAGCTTCGGCGCGCGAAGACGAGTGGTTCGCAGCGGCCGCTCGGCGTGCGCGTCCTCGACGTTGTCTGCCGCCAGCTGCGGCGTCAGGCTACCGCACGAAATGCGGAGGCAAAGTCGCGGGGCGCCATGGCGACCACCTCGTCCAGGTTTGCCGGTGATGCGGGCAACATGGACTCCGGCTCGGCCAGTGCTGCTTGCGACCGCTGGTCGACGCTGGTGGACAACAGCTTCACCGCCTTGTCGGCATAGGCCTGAGGTGGCCGATACATGGGGTACAGGGAGCGCTCTTCACTGGCAAAGCTGTCGCTCAGCACGCCCTTGAGCTGCGCCAGTTCCTCCAGAAACGCTGTCCGGTTTTCCTCGTTGATGCCCGCTTCGGTGTAGTGCGCGATGAACAGTGTGGCCTTGCGGGAGATGCCGTTCGTTTCGCGGCGCATGTCGCGCGTCAATTCCAGACCCGCGGGGTCGGCTTTCAGGCAGCAACTCAGGTACGTGTACAGGCGCAGGTTTTTCTCCAGCAAGTGCTCGTTGAGCAACAGCCTGAATTTGTGCATGCATTTCTTCATCTCATCGAATTTGGACGCCTGCGCCGTCTCCCTTGCCCTGGCGGACAAATCCAGCAAGGCCCGGTGGTGGCTGCGCAAGCGCGCGATGAGCTCGCTGTCGTAGTGAAGTTGCGTGCCGGGCGCGACTTGCTGCTCTACGAGTTTTTCCCCGAACGTCACTTCGAGCGCGGCTTTCTGGGTTTTCCTGCCGAAGAAATTCATGAGTTGCTGTCCTGTGCCGGTAGTCGACATGGATGACTGATGCAGAATGTGTGCCAGTTCACAAAAATTGCCAGCGAAGGTGGCGAAACCGCCACCTTGGGGACGCGCTTGCCCGTTAGTGATCAGGCTTCGAGCGCGGCGGCTGACTGCTTTGGTGACCGCGGTGACGCGGGCGATTGCCGCGGTTGCGCGCGGTGCAGCAGCCATGGAGTCGCGGTCACGCCGTGTGGCCGCCGGCGCTGCGTGGGCTTGCCACGTTGGTTTGTGACGTTTTATGCCCGCCCGGCGCGAACGGCAGGCAGCAGCGGCCCGACACTCGCCTCGACAGCTCCGATTGATCGCTGGCCTGGTGACGGCAACCCTTAGCTCGCTGCTGCTCACGCGTGGGTCCCGCTCACGCCGGCAGCCCGGCAAGCCGCAGGGATTCGGCCAGGTGTGCCGCGTCGGCGGGATTCTTGTAGGGCTCCCGGGTCAGAAAGTGGCGTATCGAGAATTCCGGCTTGCTGGCAAGACACGCGGCTACGCACGCGCGGGCCTGCTCGACATGCCCGAGCCGGGCATGACAACCGGCCCGCAATGCGGCGACGCGATATTGATGGGCGGGCAGGTTGCCGAACATCGCCAGCGCCTCTTCATACCGGCGCAAGGTCATCAGCGTCTGGCCAATCGAACGCCAGTACCAGGGCGGATCAAAATATGGGTCGACCTCGGTGGCGCGGGCGAACCACGTCAACGCCTCCTCGGCGTGACCGAGATAGAGCTGCATGATGCCCATGTCGGCGATGTTCCACTGGTTGTTCGGATTGAGCTCGATCGCGCGCCGGGCGTACTTCAGGGTCAGGTCGAAGGCGCGGCGCAACAGGCAGACCTGGGCCAGGATCGAAAAGCCGGTGCTGTCGTTGTCGTTGAGTTCGATGGCGCGCCTGGCCAGGGCGTAAGCCTCGTCGAGCGCGGCATTGGAGTCGCCGGGGTCGTCGTACCACATGGCACTGCGCCGGGCGGCCAGCAACGCGTAGGCCATGCCATAGCCGGGGTCGATCTCGATGGCCTTTTCGAACAGCCGGGTCGCTTCGGCTGCGCCTTCCGGCTCGTCCCAGGGCAGGGCATTGCCCTCCAGCACGTATTCGTAGGCGGCCAGGTTCGCTGGCGGTTTCCGGCGTGCACGTTCGGTGTTGGAGACCTGCATGCGCCCCATCAACGTACCGACGATCGTGCGCACGACCTGGTCCTGCACGGTGAAGATGTCGGCGAAATTCCGGTCGAACTTCTCGGCCCAGACCTGGCTGCCGGTCGTGGCGTCGATCAGCTGCGTGGTGATGCGCAGGCGCTCGCCCATGCGGCGGACGCTGCCTTCAACGACGAAGTGCACGTTCAGCTCGCGCGCGACCTGCTTCACGTCAACGGCCGCGCCGCGATAGCGGAACGAGGCCGAGCGCGAGCGCACCATGAGCAATTGCCAGCGCGACAGTTCGGTGATGATGTCCTCGGTGATGCCATCGCTGAAGTACGTCTGCTCCGGGTCGCCGCCCGGGTTGGCGAACGGCAGCACGCAGATCGAGACCCGTTTCGGGCCGATGGTGGCGGCAGGCGGTCCCGACCCCGATGGCGTCCCCGCGGATGGCACCGAGGCGCTGCGCCCGACCAGCGCACCGAGCGCTTGCACCAGCTCTTGAATGCACGGGTTGTGGGTGTCCAGCGCATCGTTGTCGAGGTCGATCGTATGAAATGCGCGCACGTCGATCGGCAGGGTGGCACCGTCAAAACGTACTGGCACCAGGATGCCGCGGTCGGCGGCATAACGCGCCTCGCCGCGTACCCAGCGGGACTCCACCGAGTCGGGCGTCCACACCACCAGCACGGCCGATGCTGCGGCGAGTTCGGTGCTGATCTGGCGATCGAATTCCTGCCCCGGGGTGATGACCGGATCCCACCAGGTTGACCAGCCCGCACCTTCGATCGCGGCCACCAAGGGCACGACGCGCGCCTTGTCCCGACGACTGTAGGAAATGAAGATGTCGGCCATATCAGGCGTACCTTCCCTTTGTCGAGGGCCGCATCTCCGGCGACAAGGGATTTCGAGAAACCTGTTCCGGGAAGGAAATTACTCTGAGTTGCCTGTGCACACCATGTACGGCGCAGGCAGTGCGCACCGGGGCGGGCGTTTCACTTTCCCGGGGGAACCTGATCAGCTCGATCCGGCTCCGTCCGCTCGTCATCCGGTCACGTGCTGCCGAGACTGATCAGCAAGGCAAACGTTATCCCGAACCCAATCAGCATGCTGTAGCAAAACCCGATGCAGATATATTTCAGGCTGGTCATGAACCAACCCTGGCGATATACCCGTTTTTGCATCAGCAACGGATACACCGGCAACCAGATCCACGCTGCGGCGTACAACAACCTCAGCGGCGTGTCGAGCCATGCGGCATGCGGAGTGACCCAGCCACGCAACAGACCCAGCCCGACCAATACGAGCAGCGACAGCATGATGAAGGCATGGCTGTGCATGGCCACGATCAGGTGTTCCATGTACAACCGCCGCTTGAAGATATAGAAAATCTTCAACAGCAGCGCAAATACCGGCAGCAACACGAACAGCACCTGTGGCGCGACCGCGAATACCCCAACGGCAAGGCGCTGGGCTGCGGCCTGCTGTTCGGCGGGAACGCCGGAATTCATGTGATGCAGGTTGTTGCGTGCGTTCTCGATTGCGTCGTTGAGCCAGTCGTCGGCAAAGTCCGGCAGCCATCTGGCATGCAGCGGCCGGGTCTGTCTATTCCACACGACCTTGTCGTTGAACTTGATGTCACCGTTGGTGAAATGCCGGTCGTGTTCTTCCGCAACTGGTGCGGTGCTTGCTGCACCGGCTGCGGGCGGCGCCTGGAATTGCACGACCTGGCCGTGCCCGGTACGCACTACCAGCTGGATCGCGAAGAACGCGACGATCGCCAGGAAAAACACCAGCCGGAACGGCGTCACATAGCGCGCACGTTTGCCGACAAAGTAATCCAGCGTGAGTCTGCCTGGGCGCAGGTACAACGGCAGCAGCGTGTGCGGAACGCGGGAGTCGATGTTGAACAGACTGTCCATCACGTCGCCCAGCACGCTGCCGAAATGGCGCACCAGCCCCGTGACCGGCTGGCCGCACGCATGGCAATACCTGCCACACAATGGTGTGCCGCAGTTGCCGCACACCGGTGGGGGCAGCGGTGGTGGTTCGTACGTCGATTCCATGTCGCGGCGTAGCTCCAGACGGCGACGAGTGGCCCTGCATGCGCGATTCTAGCTGGCGACTACGCGTATCCGGCAATCGTCGTCGGTGCGACGACGCAAGGACAGCAGCCCCCTCACCCCAACCCTCCCCCCAACGGTAAAGCTGTCGGGGGAGAGGGAGATCCCGCAGGGAAGGACGGAAGAAGTCCGGCTTTGCCGTGGCGGTGGTGACGGTACGGTCGGTGTGCCTGCTTGAACCCTCTCCCTCGGCGCAGCCGGGGGAGAGGGCAGGGTGAGGGGGCTTTGCTCTTCGGTGTTAGGACGCAAGGACAGCACCCCCTCACCCCAACCCTCTCCCCCGACGGTGAAGCTGTCGGGGGAGAGGGAGATCTCCTCATGGGAAGACGGAAAATGTCCGGCTGTGTCGTGGTGGTGGCAGTGGGGGTGCTACACCATCAGCTCGCGCGGGTGAGGCCGGCGAAAGCGGCTGGCGAGGCGTTGGCAAAACGCTCCAACAGCAGCTGCACGAACGCCGTCACGCGTGCGCTGACGTGGCGATGCGAGGGATACAGTGCCCAGACTTCGATGCGATGGTCGGCGAGTGTGCCCCAGTCGAGCAACCGGCCAGTGTCGATCTCGGCCTGTACCAGCGAGCGCGGCATGGCGGCGGCGCCGACGCCGGCGAGCACCGCATCGTGGATCATGCCCATGGATGACAAGCGCAGCACAGTGCGCGTGGCGACCGTCAGCACGCTGCGTGCGCGACGGAGCTGCCACGGCGCGTCAGCCGGCGCGCGTGGCAGGGCGATGGCAGGTACGGCAACAGTGCGTGCTCGAACCGGGCGGGGCAGGGCTGGGGCGGCAACGACGACCTGCACGTCGCGCAGGAAACAACGGCCAGCCAGTTCGGTCGCAGGATCGGGATTGGCCCGGATGATCAAGTCGAAGTCTTCGTTCACCGGATCGACGAAGCGATCCTCCGTGATGACTTCCAGTTGCACCCGGGGGTAGGCGAGGGCGTAATCCGCAGCGATGCGCCCGAGACCGCGCTGGCCGAACAGCACTGGCGCGCTGATGCGCAGTCGGCCCCGTGGCGTGCTGATGCCCAGCCGCAGTGATTCGCCCACTTCGTCAAGGTGCTCCAGCAGCGACTGGGTCTGTTCGCGCAGCTCCCGTCCTTCCGCGGTGAGACGCAGCTCGTGGCCGCCGCGTTCGAACAGGCGCACGCCGAGGTTGTCCTCCAACTGACGGATGCGGCGCGAGAGGGTCGCCTTGGGTCGGCCGGTGACCCGCGCGGCACGGCCCACGCCACCATGCCGGGCGACAGCATTGAAATCGGTCAGGGCAAGCAGATCCATGGGTGTTCCATTATTGAGACAGGATGTCTGGATTATGTGGCTATCGGCAGTTTCAGTGAAACATCAGGATGGGGCCGTCCACTCACTGGAGAGCGTCCCATGAATATTCTCGTTACCGGCAGCACTGGCACCATTGGCAGTCGCGTCGTCGCCGGATTGATTGCACACGATGTCGGCGTGCATGCGTTGACGCGGCATCCGGATCAGGCTGCATTCCCGGCTGGCGTCACTGTCGTCAAAGGCGACATGACCGACATCCCCTCGATGCGCGCAGCGTTGAAGAATGTCGATGCGCTGTTCCTGCTCAATGCCGTGGTCGCCGATGAAGTGACCCAGGCCATCAGTACCTTGGGCCTGGCGCGCGAGGCCGGCATCGCCCGCATCGTCTATCTGTCGGTGCTCAACAGCGACACGTACACCGACGTACCGCATTTCGCCGGCAAGTACACGGTGGAGCGCATGATCGAACAGCTCGACCTGCCGGTGACCGTGCTGCGCCCGTCCTATTTCATGCAGAACGACGCCATGCTCAGGGCGAGTCTGCTGCAGCACGGCCGCTACGGCACGCCCATTGGCGATGTGGGAGTAGCGATGGTTGATGTGCGCGACATTGCGGAAATTGCGGTGACTTCGCTGTTGCGTCGCACTCACGCCCTGGCACCGCTGCCGCGCGAGGTGATCGAGCTCACCGGCCCGGATGTGCTGACCGGCAATGCGCTGGCGACGATCTGGTCCGGCGCGCTTGGCCATCCCGTCATCTATGGCGGCAATGATCTCGAGACGTGGGAGAGTTTCATGGCGGGGATGATGCCGTCCTGGGCAGCCTGGGACTTGCGTCTGATGCTGGCGCGTTTCCACGTCGACGGCATGCTGGGCAAGACGCATGCGGTCGATATCCTGACCGGGTTGCTTGGTCATCCGCCGCGCGGTTATCGCGACTTTGCCGTGGAGTTGGCGAAGACGTGGCAGCAGGCTTGAGCGGTTTTCGTCCCGCGTGATGTCACCTTGGCGCGGGCGCGAACAGCCACGCATGTGTCACCGTCATGCGGCGGTGGTGCGGCACCATTGGCGCTGGTTTGATCGCGTGACACCGGGCCAGGTGGGGTGCCGGTGGGCGTGCCCCTGCCGCCAGCGCGGGGCCGTACGCGGTGCCCGTGGTGGTCGACTCCACCCGAATGGCAGCGCGACGGCAGCGTAGCGCATGCCGAACACCGCACCCGCCCGACCCCAGTGCGGTGGTGCTAAGTTGGGCGAATTTCCGGTCTGCTTGTGGGCACTCGTCATGTCTGTTGTCTCTCTCGCCGAGTTGTCGGCTTTCACGCATCGCACGGTCATGCTGGTGGTCATGGCCGTGTCGTTGACGCTCGCGGTGGGCACCGCGGGTGCGCAGGCGGTGCGCAGCGACCAGGTGCCGGCGCCGCAGGACACGCCATATCCCGGCACGATCAGGCTGCAGGTCGATGCCAGCGATACCCGACAGGGTATCTTCCGGGTGCACGAGACGATTCCGGTCCAGGCCGGTGCGCTGACGCTGTTGTACCCACAGTGGATTCCCGGTGACCACGGACCGACTGGCCCGATTGCCATGCTTGCCGGCCTCGAGCTCGGCGCCAACGGCAAGCCGATCGTGTGGAAGCGCGACAAATACAACGTGTATGCGTTCCATCTCGTGGTGCCGGCAGGTGTGTCCACGCTGGATGTCGACTTTCAGTACCTGTCGCCGCGCCGCGGCGGGTTCGAGATGACCGACCGCATGCTGGACATGGAATGGAGCAAGGTGGCGTTGTATCCGGCCGGCCACTATTCGCGTGATATCACTTTTGCGCCCAGCGTGAAGCTGGCGCCGGGCTGGCAGCTTGGCACCGCGCTGGAGACATCCACGCACTCGGGTGACACCACGGCCTTCAAGCCGGTGACGTTCAACACGCTGGTCGATTCGCCGCTCTATGCCGGCAAATACTTCGAGCGCGTCGATCTCAACCCGGGCAGCAAGGTGCCAGTGCATCTGGACATCTTCGCCGACGCGCCGAAGTATCTGGCGATGACGCCCGCACAGTTGCAGGTACATCGCGCCCTGGTGACGCAAGCGGTCAATTTGTTCGGCTCGCAGCATTATGACCACTACGACTTTCTGTTCTCGCTGTCGAATGTCCTGGGCGGCAACGGCACCGAGCATCATCAATCCAGCGAAGACGGCATGGACGCCGATTACTTCACCGCGTGGGCCGACAACGCTCCCAACCGTGACCTGCTGGCCCATGAGTACACGCATTCGTGGAACGGCAAGTTCCGCCGCCCGGCCGATCTGTGGACGCCGAACTTCAACGTGGCGATGGGTGACTCGCTGCTGTGGGTATACGAAGGCCAGACGCAGTATTGGGGCTTCGTGCTGACCGCGCGGTCCGGGATGTGGACCCCGCAGCAGTTCCGCGACGCCTTGGCCATGGTGGCGGCCAACTACGACCGCAACCGTCCCGGCTTCCACTGGCGCACGCTCGAAGACACCACCAACGACCCGACCGCCGCGCATCGCTCAAGCCTGCCGTACCGGGGCTGGCAGCTGAGCGAGGATTACTACAGCGGTGGCCAGATGCTGTGGCTGGCGGTGGACGCCCGGATTCGGGCGCTGACGCATGGGCGCAGATCACTGGACGATTTTGCCCGCGCCTTCTTCGGCGTCGACGACGGCAGCTTCGTGACGAAAACCTATACCTTCGACGACGTGGTCGCGGCGTTGAACGACGTGGTGCAGAACGACTGGACGGGCTTCCTGCGCGCGCGCGTCGACACGCTCGATCCGCCACTGCAGGATGGCATCGCAGCAACCGGCTGGAAGCTGGTCTACACCGATCAGGAAAGCGCGTACGAAAGGCAGTACAACACCCGGCCGGAACCCTCCCGGCACCTGTACAACTTCACCTGGTCGATCGGCCTGACGATGGACGACCGGGGGCAGGTCAACGACGTGCGCTGGGACGGGCCGGCGTTCAAGGCCGGCGTCAGTACCGGCGCCACGCTGGCCGCGGTGAACGGCGAGGCTTATACCGGCGCGGTACTGAAGGATGCGATCACGGCGGCAAAAACCACGAAGGCGCCGATCCAGTTGCTGCTGAAGTACCAGGACGGTTACCGCACTGTGGCGGTGGATTACCACGACGGCCTGCGGTATCCGCACCTGGTGCGCGTCGAGGGCACGCCGGATTACCTGAGCGACATCATCGCCGCGCGCAAGTAAGACCGGACGAAGCCGGGTCGACGCAACCCGGCTTCGCGTGCAATCCGGACCCGCGACTGGCTTATTTCTCGAGCGCCTTCACCGCAGCGAGGGTTTCCTGGACGTGCCTGGTCGGGTCCAGGCTGGAATAGACGTGCGTGATTTTCCCGGACGGGGCGATCACGTACGAAGTCCGATCCGACCAGCCGGGCTTCATCAGCAGCAGCGCGTCGTATTCCCTGGCAATCTTCGCGCCCTGGTCGGCGGCGACCGGGAACTTGCCGCTGCAGTGATCGGCTTCCTTCGAGAACGCGGCCAGCTGATCCAGGTTGCCGGCGGTGACGCCGATCACCGTGGCGTGTTCGGCCTTGAACTGGTCGA
>DAITPL010000016.1:0-39458 GCA_036833615.1 Rhodanobacter sp. | reverse complement strand
ACCCTGGGCAACAAGAACGCCGACATGCTCAAGGTGTTTGCGCATGACCCGGCGGCGCAGGCCGAGCTCAATGTGGTGTTGCAGGCGCCCAGCCTGTATGACGAGTTTCTCGCTTACCTGGCCCGTCGTGGTCATGCCGTACCGGCGGAGTTGCTGCAGCGTGACTGGACTCGGCCGCATCATCGCCATGCGGCATTGCAGCTGGTGTTCAAGCGCATTTACGAGAATCGCGCGCAGTTCTGGCCCGAATACCACATGTGCGAACAACTGGTGGATGTGGAGGAGAGTTTCCAGTTGTGGCGCTTCCGCCACATGAAAACGGTGGAGCGCATCATCGGGCATCGCCGCGGCACGGGCGGTTCGTCCGGCGTGGATTTCCTGAAGAAGGCACTGGATCTGGAGTTCTTTCCCGAACTGCTGGACGTGCGCACCGTACTGGGGACGTGAGTCGTGAGCAAGTAGCGCGGTGTCGAGGTTGACGTGGTCGAGCGCCTCCGTTACATCTAGCCGTTCGCAATGTTTTGCGACCTGCCAAACCCACCGAGAAACGCATGGCCACCACCACAACTTCTGGCGACGCCGCTCCGCTTCCCGATTACCCGCAATTGCTTGGCCATCCACGTCCGTTGTGGATGCTGTTCATGTCGGAGTTCTGGGAACGCTTTGCGTTCTACGGCATGCGTTGGGCGCTCACGCTGTACATCGTGGCGCAGTTCTTTGGTGGTGACGAGGCCGGGCAGGCCTCGGCCAGCCGCACCTACGGCGCCTATCTGGCGCTGGTCTACGCCACCGCGGTGTTTGGCGGCTACGTTGCCGACAAGATCATCGGCTACCAGCGTTCGATCCTGCTTGGCGCGGTGGTGATGGCTGCCGGCCTGTTCATGGTGATGGTGCCGCAGCATGAGATCTTCATGCTTGGCCTGGCCACGATCATCGTCGGCAACGGCTTGTTCAAACCCAATATTTCCTCGATGGTGGGGCAGTTGTATGCCACCGGGGATTCGCGTCGCGATCGAGGTTTCACCCTGTTCTACATGGGCATCAATGCCGGGGCGTTGATCGCGCCGATCCTGACCAGCTACCTGGCCGAGCATGTGTTCGGCACGCCGCAGCACGACAATTTCCACGTGGTGTTTGCCGCGTCGGGCGTGGGCATGCTGATCAGCCTGGTGTGGTTCTGGTTCGGTCGGCGTCAGCTCGGTCCGGTTGGCAGGCCGGCGCCGGAAATCGCCAACCCGCTGCGCGTGGTCTATGTGGCGATCGGCGTGCTGGTGGCCATTCCGCTGGTCTACCTGCTGATGGATCGTGCCGGTGCAGTGATGCTGCAGTGGCTGCTTACCGCGCTGTTCATTGGCGTCGGCGTGATGCTGGTGATCGAAGCGATCCGCACCGGCCGGGTGCAGATCCAGCGGGTGATCGCGATGCTGATCATCTTCACCTTCAACGTGTTGTTCTGGATGTTCTTCGAACAGGCAGGCAGTTCGTTCAACTTCCTCGCCCAGCACATTGTCGATCGCGACCTGGGTGGCTGGATGTTCCCGATTGGCTGGTTCCAGTCGGTCAATCCAATTGCGATTGTGGTGCTGGCGCCGCTGGTGGCGCTGGTGTGGGGCTGGCTGGACAAGCGCCGCATCGAACCGTCCATTCCGCGCAAGTTCGGCATGGGCCTGATCGGCAACGCGCTGGGCTTTGCCGTACTGATGTACGCGCTGTCCAGCCTGGTCGGCAGCGACGGCCTCATTCCACTATGGACCCTGGTGCTGTGTTACGTGCTGCAGACGACTGGAGAGTTGTGCCTGTCGCCGATCGGCCTGTCGATGGTGACCAAACTGGCGCCAGTGCGACTGGTCGGCCTGGGCATGGGCGGCTGGTTCCTGTCCACCGCGATCGGCAACAACCTGGCCGGTCTGTTCGCCAGCCATGTCAGCGGCGAAAGCGGCATGACCGTGGACTCGGCACTGTCCGGCTACACCATGGGCTTCTGGATCCTGTTCGGAGGCGGCGTGCTGCTGTTCCTGATTGCGCCGTTGATCAACAAGCTGATGCATGGCGTGCGCTGAGCGCCGGAGCTGAAGAGCCGGGAACAGGTGTTGCAGGCAAAGCAGGTGAACACTTTCGCGCGTCCCTGGTCCCGGCAAGGCAGCAATTGAGCATTCCACTGCGGAGCCGTTTGACTGCCTGATGGTTCCGCGCATTGGGAAAAACCGTACGGGATCAGCAGACGTGGACGATGTTTTCATCGAACCGGCCATGCAGTCCATCCTTGCGGACTTGCGGGCTGCGGTTTCAGGTCGCGCGCCAGGTCAGCGGGTGACACCGGAGCAGATGCGCCTTCGGGCCGCCGGTCAATTCAAGGCATGGAATCGACAGCCGCCTCCGCTTCGGGGCGTGCGTGACCTGGATATTCCCATGGGCGACGGCGTGCGACGGGCACGCTGGTACGACCCGGATGGGCGTTCGCCCGCACCACTGCTGCTGTACCTGCACGGTGGTGGCTGGATGGTGGGTGACCTGGAGATCGAGGATCGGGCGCTCCGCATTCTGGCGCTGGCAAGCGGCGTAAAAATCGTGTCACTTGATTACCGGCTGGCGCCCGAACATCCATTTCCTGCCGCTATCGAAGATACGCTGGCGACCGTCACCTGGTTGCGCGAACACGCGCCGGAGCTTGGCGGGTCGGCACGGGCGCTGGCGCTCGGCGGAGCATCGGCCGGTGCCAACATCGCGCTGGCCGCCGCGTTGCGACTGCGCGATGAGAGCATGCCGTTGCCGGCGCAACTGGTGCTTTTCTACGGCGTCTACGGCGTCGACCGCAATACCGCATCTGATCGTTTGTTTGGTACCGCCGAATTCAGCGGGCCACTTGCCAACATGGAGCTTTTCTATGCCGCATATGCCGGCGCGCCCGAGCAAAGGCGCCACCCACTGGTGGCACCGCTACTGGCGGAGTTGAAAGGCTTGCCGCCGACGTTCGTCAATGCTGCCGGGATAGATCCCCTGCGCGATGACAGCCGGCAACTGCGCGATAGATTGCAGCAGTCCGGTGTTCCCGTGCGCTATCGTGAATACCCTGGCGTGCTGCACGGTTTTACGCAATACACGCTGACCAGTGCGACCGCGCGCAAGGCGTTGCGCGAGGCCGGTGCCGCGATCAGTGACGTCCTGGCAGGCATTGCCACATCGGCTTAGGGCTGCAACAGGCCAGACTGGAAACCGATGGCGACGGCGTGGCAGCGGTTGCGCGCGCCGAGTTTTGCAAACACGTTGCCCAGGTGGAAACGCACCGTCGATGCGGAGATCGCCATGGCATCGGCAATCTGGGTGTCGTTGTGGCCGCTGGCGAGACATTCGAGGATGGCAACTTCACGCTCACTCAGATTCTGGAATACCGGCTCCGGCAACAGCACCCGCATCAATGCCTGGTGCAGCATCGGACGCAGGGCCCGCAGCGCCATGGGCGCACGTTGATCTTTCCGGCTGGGTGAGGTGATCATCGAGCACAGGGCGATGCGGCCGTTGAACACCACACCGCTGGCGAATCCGTGACCGAGGCGAGCATAGTCATGCGCCGCTTCCAGAAAGCGATCCAGGGTAGGTCCGTCGCCGCCCCGCTTGGCCACGGCATTGGTGTTGTCCGCCGCCCCCGCCCTGCTCACAAAACGCTGGCCGTTGAGGATCGCGCGCACAATCGGGTCGACCAGGACAAACTGCTCGCGCAGGTACAGGTCCATCCACTCCGGGTCGTATCCGGAGTCGATGACAAAGGCCGCCGGCAGCCTCTGGACGGTCCCGGCTGCCACCACGATTTCGCTCAGGTCGAGCCATGCGCGCAAGCTGCCAAGACAATCCACCAAGCCGGCACGACTGGTTAGCGACAACAAGTTTTCCGCATGCGCAAACAGTTGCGTGCGGTCACTGGTACACAGTGCATGGGTCGCTTCGTTGACAAGCAGGGACTGAGTCATGAAGTTTCCGCTCTTGGCATGCGGTGCGCGCGTCCATGCGTTGGATGTCGCCGGCACCGTCACGCTAACACAATGATGTCGAGCGGGCCCGGAACCTGCTACCCGGGCACGCCGTCACCGGGTTCGGCAAAATCCGCGCGCTTGAGGCGATACGCGTGAAGCAACCAGGCCAGCACGGGCAGCAACAGCAGCATCAGCAGCGCGGGATAGACCGCCAGGTCGTAGCGGGTCGCTGCGCTCTGCACCGCAGTGTTGCTCTGGTAGCCAATGAAGCTCAACAGGACCCCGCTGCCGGCGATGCTCAGACTGCCGCCCAACTTGTAGGCAAAAATGTACAGCCCGGTATAAGTACCCGTCAGGTTGCCGTGGCCAGCCCGCTCGCGCGCGTGCGCGCAGTCGGTGACCATGGCGTAGGGCAGCGACCAGAAAGCGCCGTTGCCCAGGCCGGCCAGGATCTGGAACGGCAGCAGGGTGGCGACCAGATGCGCCGATGGCTCAAGCGGGAACCAGTGCCAGGCCACGTGGGTCATCGGCGCGCCCACCAGTCCGATGGCTGCCAGGGCAATGGCGGCATACAGGGCGGGTTTCTTGTCAAAGCGCCTGCTGACTTTGATCCATAGCGGTTGCGCCACGATCGCCGAGAGCAGCAAGGCCACGGCGAGGATGGCGATTTGCGGGCCGGACAGCCCATAGGTAAAGGTGTTGATGTGAAATCCCAGGGCCACCGTGAGTTGCACGCCCATTTCGGTCACCAGGATCATCAACACCAGGGCGCGCAGATTGCGATCGCGCAGGACGCCCCGGATCGCGTGCCAGTCCAGCCGGGCGATGTCGCGATCAGCGCGCATCCGCGGGATGAAACGCCAGGTGCTGGTCACGGTTACCAGGGTCACCCCCAGCACCAGGATGGCGCAAGCCCAGCCCATGGGCGCGTAGACCGCGGGGTTCAGCTGACCTTGTGGAAACGCCGCCGTCGGCCGGAAGAACCAGGCGCTGCTGCCGATCAGCGCCAGCGCCATGCCCAGCACCTGAAACGCGGCCCGGTAGCCTTGCGCGACCGTACGCGCATCGTACGTGGTGACCAGATCGCCGCCCATGGCGGTGTGCGGGATCACGAACGTGCTGATGGCGGTTTTCAGTCCCACCAGAGCCACCGCCAGCCAGGTGACCTTGAGCCACAAGTCGAGTTCGGCCGGGATCGACCACAGCAGCACGCTCAGCACGGCTACGGCGACTCCGCCAACGATCAGGAATGGATGCCGGCGACCCAGGCGCTGCGAGCGCGTGTGATCGGACATCCAGCCCAGGGGCAGGTCGATCAGCGCGTCCCACAGCGTCGACGCCGCCATCACCAGGCCGGCGACATCCGGTGGCACATGCAGGATCGCGGTCGCGTAGAACAGAAACGAGGCGCTGACCAGGTAGTAGGCCGCCAGCACCATGCTGCCACTGCCGTAGCCAGCCAGCTGCCATGGCCGCAACGCCGGCGCGGTCTTCTGGTTCGCCTCGTCGGTTTGCGCGAGCGTCAAGGCGCGTGCCCGTCACAGCGGAGGGTGCCCATTATCATTCAGAACTGGTAGCGGACGTCGACGCCGTAAGTGCGCAGGTTCGGCGCATTCACGAGTGCCTGGAACAATTGCAGTCCGGGCCGCTGCCGGGAAGCGAACTGGAACGTCGTGCCCGGATCCCCGGTGAATACCGCACCGGGCGCGTCCTTGTTGTTGAACACGTTGTCGACCCACAGCGACACGCGCAGCTGCCCCGTATCGATGCTCGTATTGAGGTTGAACAATGCCGCCGAAGGGATGGTGGCCGTGGCCGTCTGGATGGCCGCCATGTTCGAGCGGTAGTGCCCGTCCAGGCGAGTGGTCCACGTCCAGCCGTTGCTGAGCGGCTGCCGGTTCATCACGCTCATGTTGGCGGTGTAGCGCGGGGCGTACTGGAGCCGCACGCCCGACAGGTCGGGGTTGCCGCCAAGGAGGCCAACGATCGGAAATATGTATTCGGCGTACTTGGCATCGTTGTAGGTGCCGCCCAACCGGAACGACCAGGTTCGATTGGCGTCGTACTGGAGGTTGGCTTCGACACCCTTCGAGGTGGTCCGACCGGCATTGGTGTTCAGCAGCGCACCCATCGAGCCGACGGTACGCACGATCTGATCCCGCCAGTTGATCCGGTACACGTCCACATCGAACAGCATGCGGCCATCGAGCAGACCAAACTTCGCGCCCAGCTCATAGTTGGTGCTGCGTTCCGAATCGTAGGAGCGTTCGTCTGCAGCGATCGCGCCGTTGGCGGTGAAAGTGTTGAAGCCGCCGACCTTGATGGCCTTGACCGCGCTGGCGTAGAGCGTGGTGTTCTGCAGGGGCTTGTAGGTCAGGTACAGGCCCGGCGTGAACGGGGTGAATGTGCGCGACGCACCAAACAAGGCAGTCGAACCGACGGGATTGCTGGCGCTGGGCAGACTGGTCGTGGTGGCATCGGCCGACTTGGTTTCCCGGGTGTAGCGCAGCGCCAGACCGAGATCCCACTTGGGCGTCAGATGCCAGGTTGCCGTGCCGTAAAACGCGGCGCTGCGCGTGCGTTCGCGGTTGTCGCTGCTCAGGCCGCCCAGCGGCGTCGCCGGGCCCACGTATCGGCTGTCGTCGACGTGGTCGTCGCTGAGGTGGTAGTAGTACAGGCCAAGCAGCCAGTCGAAGTGCTCGTTGCCCGGCGAAACCAGCCGAAAGTCCTGGCTGAGCGAGGTCTGCGGACCGCGCGTGCCGGCCATGGCGATCGGTGCCGCCGTGTAATCCGAGTCGTAGCGGTAGTCGAGCTTGAGATGGTTGTAGGAGCTCACCGAGGTCAGGGTGGCCCAATCCATGTCGTAGTTCACTGTCAACGATGACAGCAAGCTGTCGCGGTCGAAATGGCCCGGCGTGACGGCAAAGCCGCTCGTCAACGACGGCAAGTCACCGAAATACTGCTGATTGTCATTGAAGTTGGGGACGAATCCACCGTTGTTCGATACGAACTGCTGCGCGAAATCACGCCGCCGCATGCCGTCATAGATCAGATTGAACTGCCCGTTCAGACGGTCCGTGGGGGCGCCGTCCAAGGTCAGAAAGGCACCGCGGGCACTGGTCTTGTCCAGTTTTTTGCCGGTCAGTGCATTGCGGTAAAAGCCACCGAAGTCGTTGCGGGCCACGCCCACCCGATAGTGGTAGGTGGAGCCATCGGCGAATGGGCCGGACGCGACGGCCTTGGCGTCACGGCGATCATGGTTGCCGAGCCCGACGCTGATCGAGCCCTCGTGCTTGTTGCTGGGCGTCTTGGTGATGAAGTTCACCGCCCCGGCAAAGCTGTTGCGACCGTACAAGGCGTACTGCGGTCCCTTGGCCACTTCGACACGCGCGATGTTGTCGGCCAGCATGAAGTCGAGCGCGTTGCGCGAAGGAATGTACACGCCGTCGATGAAAAAACTGACGTTGGGCTCGCCGATGGTGGTGGACAGTCCGCGGATGACCACGTTCGATGCCGCCGGGCCGGCCACCGGGATCATGGTGATGCCCGGCACCAGCATGGGCAGGTCAGCCGCACTGGTCAGTCCCGCCGACTCGATGTCCCGTGCCGTCACCACGTTGATGGCGATCGGCACATCCTGCATCAGTTCGACGCGCTTGGTGGCGGTAACGGTGATGGCCGCCAGATTCGTCGGCTGCCCGGTGTCGGTCTGCGCCGGCGCATTCTGGCCGTCGGCGAGTTGCCGGTTTGCGGGTTCGGCGGCGGCGGCGTTCTCATTCTGCTGTGCATGGGCAGGCTGGAGGGCAAGAACCGCAGTGATGGCAAGGGCCAGGCTAGGTGACTTGATGTTCATGCACTCCTCCGCGAAGTTTCACACCGAGCATAGCCATCCGCGGCAGACCGCATAACTGTCAAAAATGACAGGTACACGGGGCCCGGGCTTGTCGCTAGCATCGGGGCAGGCCAGAGTGATCCGACATGCCCCAGATCCAGCTTCGTCCACAGCCCCGGGTGTCCTACGTCACGTTTCCGAACGCAGCGCAGGAGCGCCCCCTGACCATCGCCGGACAGCTGCGTATCCCCCTTCGGGACGGAAAGGTTCCAGCCGTGGTGATCGTACACGGCACCAGCGGCGTGGACAGCCGCGGCAGCTATCAGGCCGAGGCGCTCAACGATGCCGGCATCGCCACGCTGGAGCTGGACATGTGGTCGGCACGCGGGCTGAATGGGGGCACCGGGCCGAACGGGCGCCCGGCGGGCGTTCCGGAAACGCTGCCGGACGCCTACGGCGCCCTGCAGTATCTCGCCGCACGTCCGGAGATCGATCCGCAACGCATCGGCATCACCGGGTTTTCCTGGGGCGGCGTCGTATCGATGCTGACAGCGACGCGGCCCTACAGCGAGTTGTACCTGGGCGCCAATCCGCTGCGCTTCGCGGCGCATGCGCCGTTCTATCCGGTGTGCTGGGGTTACAACAAGATTCCCGGCTACGAATTTGCCGAGCTCACCGGTGCGCCGGTGTTCATCCAGAGCGGTGAGTGCGACGCGTATGACGAACCCGATTCATGCACGAAGCTGGTGAACGGCCTGCCCGAGCCGGGGCGACGCCAGGTTACGGTCACGATGTATCCGGGTGCGACGCATGCATTCAATCGCCTTGAACCGGCACAAACCGTGACGGATCCCTTTGCTCATCTCGGCCAGGGCGGTGAGGTGAAATTCGAAGCCCATCCGGATGCCGCGGCCAGATCACGGCGGGCCACGGTGGAATTCTTTGCGCGCGCGTTCGCGGCCGTGGGGCAGGCGGACGGCTGATCGGGCTCATACGAAGCGCTGTCACCAACGGTCGCGCTTCAGGAATGCTGCAGGCCAATGGCAGAGCAAGACTTCTCGCGTCGTGCCGAATGGATCTGGCGTCCGCGCCAGCTTGACGGCCCCGCTTTTGCGACAGTCGGCCGCAGGACCGCGGAAGAAGCCAATCGTTACGTTTATTTTCGCCTGACCATCCAGATTCCCGGCACGGTCACGGCGGCGCGGTGCCTGGCCTCGGCTGACGGGCGCTACCGTCTGCACGTCAACGGCGTGCTTGCCGGCCGCGGCCCCGGTCGCTGCAGCCCGTCGCAACAGTCGCTGGATGACTACGAGCTTGCCGGGTATCTGCAACCCGGGCGCAACGTGATTGGGGCACTGGCGCATGCCTATGGCCGGCACACGGCATGGTACGAACTGCCGGGTTGGGAGCACGGTCGTGCATTTGGTTGTGGTGGTTTCTTTCTGCAAGGCGAAGCCATCACCGAAGCCGGCAGCGTATGCCTGGACAGCGGGCCGGGCTGGCGCTGCCTGGAGGCGGCCGCATGGCGACGCGACGTGCCTGCCAACAGCCTGGGCTGGATGGAGCATTACGACGCCCGTCGGGAGCCTGACGGTTGGACGGAGCCGAATTACGACGACCGCGAATGGCTGGCGGCACAGGTGCTGCGCATGCCGGGGCGCAATTTCTCGGGCGACGTGGTGCCTTTCGGCGTGCTGGTGTCGCGGCGGATTCCGCCGATGCGCGAAGGCATGTCGGCGCCAGCGCGGATGATCGCCGTCCACGAAGTTGTCGAGCAGCCGGCCGCGGACCTTGCCGTACAGATTTCCAGCGAACGGCTGCGTCCGCTGGAACGCTGCACAGCCAGTCGGGAGCCCGTGACGGTTCGCACCGAAGATGGCCGCGCGGTCGTGATCGTCTACGACTTCGGCCAAATCCTGGCCGGCTATGTTCACCTCGAACTCGACGGCCCGGCCGGAGCCATCGTCGACTTCGTGTACGGCGAACAATTGCTGGCCGACGGCCGCGTGCGGATCTTCGGCGGCATCGACGGTTTCGATGCCGTCCCGGCGCACCGCTATGTATTGCGCGAAGGGACACAAACGTGGGAGCGTTTCGAATGGAGCGGGCTGCGCTATCTGCAGCTGACCATCCGCAGGTGCCCGCGTCCGTTGCGGGTGAGCAGGGTCGCGCTGCGCGAAACCGGCTACCCGGTCGAGGTCAGCGGCCAGTTCGAGTGTTCCGACCCGCTGCTCAATCGCATCTGGCAGGCTGGCGTCATTACCTTGCAGCGTTGCATGCATGATGGCTATGTGGATTGCCCCTCGCGGGAACAACGCCAGTGGATGGATGGCTATATCAGCGCACGCATCAACTACGTCGTCTTCGGCGACGCGCAACTGGCGGCGCAGATGTTGCGCCAGGTGGAGCAGTCCCAACAACCCGACGGTCTGACGATGATGGCTGCGCCGGGAGACTTTGCGCGTCTGGGTTTTACCAACGTCCCGGAATTTTGCCTGTACTGGATCATGATGATCGACGATTTCGTCCTGTACACCGGCGACCGCGGGATCGTGCGCGAACTGTTCCCGGCGGTGGTGCGCGCGCTGCGCTGGTTCGAGCGCCACCTCAACCCCGAGGCGCTGCTGGCCGACCTGCCGCACTGGGTGTTCGTCGACTGGGCCGAACTGGACAAGCATGGCCAGGTGACGGCATTGAACGCCCACTTTGTTGCTGCCTTGCGCGCGGCCGCTCGTCTTGCGGAGGTCTGCCACTACCAGCACGAGTCGACGTATTTTGGCGCGCTGGCCGCACGTGTTTCGGCTGCCGTGAATACCCTGTTGTGGGACCAGGAGCGCCAGCTGTATGTCGACGCGCGACAACATGGCAAGCGCGGGAGACGGACCAGCCAGCAAGCCAATGCCGCGGCGATTGCGTATGGAGTGGCACCCCGTGAGCGCTGGCAACCAATGCTCGATTCCATACTGGATGAAGATCGCCTGGTGCTGACCCGCTGCTCGGAACGGGAGCGTGTCACGACAGCCTTTGACGAGGGCCGCAACATCGTTCTTGCCCAGCCGTTTTTCATGCATTTCGTGCACCGCGCGCTGCGCCTGGCCGGGCTGCAGGAGCGGCTTGTCGACAATATCCGCAGGCGCTGGGTCGACCTGCTTGCCCAGGGCGAGACCACGTTGCGCGAAACCTGGCAGCGCACGCCAACGACCAGCCTGTGTCATGCCTGGTCGGGTACGCCGACGTTCGATCTGTCCACGGACGTGCTTGGCGTGACGCCGCTGGCCCCGGGCTTCGACCGCCTGCGCATCGCCCCGACCGTAGCCAATCTGGGTTGGGCACGCGGTCGCTATCCAACGCCGCACGGGCTGGTTGAAATCGACTGGCACCTCGACGGCGCCCGGTTCCAGATGGAAGTGCGAGTGCCCGACGGGTGCGCGGCTGACTGCGCGTGCCCATCGCCGTATTGCTGGCAAACCCTCAATGGCACGCCGTCAGCCGCTACCGCGCTGACGCTGGGGCCCGGCAACCATTGTCTGATTGCGTCTTGCAGGTGAAACCGGCATGTATATCGACGTTGGCAACCCGATCGAACGCACCGAATCGGCCTACGACTTCCCGCTCCTGCTCAAGCAGTTGTGGATCACGCCGCTGGCCAACAGCCCGGAGCAGGAAATCGTCTATCGCGACCAGCGGCGATTCACCTATCGCGAGACCTGGACCCGCCTTGGCCGTCTGGCTTCGAGCCTGGCGAACATCGGCGTGGAGCCAGGCATGACCGTGGCGGTGATGGACTGGGACAGCCATCGCTACCTCGAATGCTTCTTCGCCATTCCGATGATGGGCTGCGTGCTGCAGACGGTGAACGTACGCCTGCCGCCCGCACAGGTCGTCTACACCCTCAACTGCGCCGGGGCCGATGTCATCCTGGTCCATCACGAATTCCTGCCCTTGCTGGCCGGCATCCATGACAGGTTGGCCAAGCCCGTCCAGGTGATCCTCATCGGCGACGATGCCCCCGTGCCGGCCACCGACGCTGCCGGCTGCGTCGGCGAGTACGAAGCGCTGCTGGCTGCGGCGCGTGCGGACTACGACTTTCCCGATTTCGACGAAAACACCCGTGCCACCACGTTCTTCACCACCGGTACCACCGGCGTGCCCATGGGCTGCTACTACAGCCACCGCCAGCTGGTGCTGCACACCATGGCGATCGCTGGCTGGTTTGGTACGGCCCCCGCCCAGGGTCGCCTCCATCGCGAAGACGTCTACATGCCGATCACCCCGATGTTCCATGTGCATGCCTGGGGTGTCCCTTACGCGGCGACCTTGCTGGGGCTCAAGCAGGTTTATCCGGGTCGTTACGACGTGGGGCTCATGCTCGAATTGATCCGCAACGAGGGCGTGACCTTCGCGCACTGCGTGCCGACCCTGCTGCAGATGCTGCTGTCCCACCCCGAGTCGGCCAACACCGACCTGTCCGGCCTGAAAATGGTGATCGGTGGCTCGGCGCTGTCCCAGGGCCTGTGTCGCAGGGCGCTGGAACGTGGCATCGACGTGTTCACCGGTTACGGCATGAGCGAAACCGCACCGATCCAGACCGTCATGCATTTGAGCCGGGCCGAAGCTGCTGGTGACATCGACACCCAGACCGCGCTGCGCGTGCGTACCGGCCAGCCATTCATGCTGTGCGATGTGCGCATTGTCGACGACCAGATGCACGCGCAGGCCCACGACGGGCAAGCGCCAGGCGAGGTTGTGTTTCGCAGTCCGTGGTTGACCCAGGGCTATCTGCAGGACCCGGAGCATTCCCGAAATCTGTGGCGCGGTGGTTACCTGCACTCGGGCGACATCGGCAGCATCGATACCGCCGGCCGGCTGCAGATCCACGACCGGCTCAAGGACGTGATCAAGACCGGCGGTGAGTGGATCAGCTCGCTGGCGTTGGAGGATCTGATCTCGAAGGTTTCCGGCGTCGGTGAAGTGGCGGTCATCGGTGTGCCGGATGCCAAATGGGGCGAGCGTCCACTGGCTCTGGTCGTTCCCCGCCCCGGCACGATCCTGGAGACGCAAGCCATCCGCCAGCACCTGCTGGATCTGGCGGCCGGTGGCGCGATTCCGACCTATGCGGTGCCCGACCGGATTCTGCTCGTCGCGGCGCTGGCCAAGACCAGCGTCGGCAAGCTGGACAAGAAAACCTTGCGCGCCACTTACACCGCATGAATACCTGTCGATGCCCGCCTGCAACGATAGCCAGGCAGGCGTCCCCGATGGCACTTCACCAGCGCCGGGGCCGGTCCCTGGAGGTGCGGGACGACTTTCGTCGTTGGTGCGCCAAGCCCGCAAGTCGATTTCGGTCCGAGGAATATCCATGGCACAAATAGAGGCAAAATTACTGGCGCTGGGGCTCACGCTGCCGCCGCCCCCGCAGCCTCCACCCGGAATTGTCCTGCCCTTCCGGTTCGTGCGGGTGCTCGGCACCCGGGTATTGATCTCCGGCCACGGGCCGCAAAATCCCGATGGCTCGTTTGCGGCACCACTTGGCAAACTCGGGCGCGAGGTCTCGCCCGAGCAGGGCTACGTCGCCGCCAGACTCACTGCGCTGTCGATTCTCGGCAGTCTCAAGCGCGCGCTTGGCGACCTTGATCGCATCGCGGCCTGGTCGCGAGTATTCGGCATGGTCAATTCGGCGCCTGGTTTCCACCAGCAGCCAAATGTCATCAATGGGTTCTCTGACCTCATCCTTGAACTCTACGGGCCGGACAAAGGTGCCCACAGTCGCAGCGCTGTCGGTATGGCCGAGCTGCCCTTCAATATTCCAGTGGAGATTGAAGCCGAAGCGGAACTCATCCGGAACGGGCAGCCACAAGCCGGATGAGGCCCCTGAGTGCCGCCGGCTCGGGTCGCACCGCTGCTCGGCTGGCTGCACGGCGCGCGTTGAATGGACACGGACACTGGGCCGCAGGTTGAACCCATGCTGCGTCCTGGCGCAGCTGCAGCCATCACTTTTGCAGCTTGTCCAGAATATGGGTCAGTGACGCGCGCTCGTCGGCGGTCAGCTTGCGCAACAGGTCGCGCTCGCGGATGCGTGCCATCGGCGCAACTTCGTCGTGGATCAGCCAGCCGGTTGCGCTCAGGCGCAACACGGAGCGCCGTTTGTCATCATCGTGCACGCTGCGGTCGACGCGGCCGGCGGCCACCAAGCGCGCCACGGCGCGGCTGACCGCGACCTTGTCCATGGCGGTCCGCTCGGCCACTTCGCGGGCGGACAAGCGATCGAAGCGTGCCAACACAGCCATCACCCGCCATTCCGTGACACTCAGCGCAAAGCGTTGCTGGTAGTCGCCGGCAATGGCCTGGCTGACGGTGTTGGACAGAATCGACAAGCGATACGGCAGGAAATTTTCCAGCTGCAAGGGTGCCCGCTCGCGCGCAGTTCGCGGCGACTTGGCCGCCGGCGCCGCGACAGAACCGGGTTTGCCGCGATTGCCCATGTTGCGGCACTCCTTGCAGATAGTTGCATTTGTAACTATGGTAATCCGCTCCGTGGATTCAAGCCATACTTTCCATTGTTCGCGTTGTCAGGAGCCAAGCCATGAGCGCTGCCCAGCCCAACCTCGGCATGCAGGTCACCACCTTCGAAAATCCCCTGGGGATCGACGGTTTCGAATTTGTCGAATTTGCCGCGCCAGCCGGCCGCGCCGGCGAGCTGCGCAGCTTGTTTGAAAAAATGGGTTTCAGCGCCGTGCTGAAACACAAGACGCGGCCGATCACCGTGTATCGCCAGAACGGCGTGAACTTCCTGCTCAACGAAGACCCCGATTCTTTTGCGGCGGACTTTGCGGCGAAGCACGGCCCCAGTGCCTGCGGTTTTGCCATTCGTTTCAAGCAATCGGCGGACGACGTGTTGCAATCCGTGCTGGGCAACGGGGCGGAAGCGGCAACGGGCAAGGTGGCGAGCAAGGCGGTTTCGGCCCCGGCGATCAAGGGCATTGGCGACTGCATGCTGTATCTGGTGGACCGCTACGGCGCCAACGGCAGCATTTACGCGGACGACTACGCGGAGATTCCCGGTGCGGATCAGAACCCGAAGGGCTTCGGGCTGACCTTCATCGATCACCTCACGCACAACCTGTATTTCGGCAACATGGCGAAGTGGTCCGAGTACTACGAAAAGCTGTTCAACTTCCGCGAAATCCGCTATTTCGACATCAAGGGCGTGAAAACCGGGCTCGTCTCCAAGGCGATGACTGCGCCCGACGGCGTCGTGCGCATTCCGCTGAATGAGTCGGACAACCCGAAGTCGCAGATCAACGAATACCTCGACGCGTACCACGGCGAAGGCATTCAGCACATTGCCTGTTTCACCGACGACATTTACGCGACGGTGGAAGGCATGCGTGCGGCCGGCGTGGAATTTCTCGATACGCCGGATACCTATTTCGACGTGATCGACGTGCGTGTACCGAACCATGGCGAAGATGTGCAGCGCTTGCGCAAGAACAGCATCCTGATTGACGCCGACCCGGAAACGCACCAGCGCAAGCTGCTGCAAATTTTTACCTTGAATGTCATCGGGCCGATCTTTTTCGAGATCATCCAGCGCAAGGGTAATGAAGGTTTTGGCGAAGGCAACTTCCAGGCCCTGTTTGAAAGCATCGAGCGCGACCAGATCAAACGCGGCGTGTTGTAAGGAGCGCGGCCATGAACGGGTCGAACTACCAATCCGGTTTCGGCAACGAGTTTGCCAGCGAGGCAGTTCCCGGCACGCTGCCGGTTGGGCAGAATTCGCCGCAGCGCGTGGCACACGGGCTGTACGCCGAGCAATTGTCCGGCACCGCATTCACGGCGCCGCGGCACCTTGGCCGGCGCAGCTGGTTGTACCGGATTCGTCCGGCGGCCGTGCATCAGCCGTTTCAGCCGCGCGCGCACGCCACGTTGCACAACCGCTTCGACGAAGCGCCGGCGACCCCGAACCAGTTGCGCTGGGATCCGTCACCCCTCGCCGGCACACCGACGGATTTCGTCGACGGCCTGGTGACGCTGGCCGGCAACGGTGGCCCGGCCGAGCAGGCTGGTATCGGTATCCACGTCTATACGGCCAATCGTTCCATGCAGGGACGGTTTTTCTACGATGCCGATGCCGAGCTGTTGCTGGTGCCGCAGCAAGGCCGGCTGCGCCTGGCCACCGAGCTGGGGGTGCTGGATATCGAGCCGCAGGAAATTGCCGTGATTCCACGCGGCGTACGTTTCCGGGTGGAATTGCTGGACGATACGGCGCGTGGCTACGTCTGCGAAAACTTCGGCGCACTGTTGCGCTTGCCGGAACTCGGGCCGATCGGCTCCAACGGCCTGGCCAACGCGCGTGACTTCCTCACGCCAGTGGCCGCGTATGAGGACCTCGACGGTGCGGTTGAGCTGATCGGCAAATTCCAGGGCGCGCTGTGGACGGCGCAGATGGATCACTCACCGCTGGATGTGGTGGCGTGGCATGGCAATTACGCGCCGTACAAGTACGATCTGCGTCGCTTCAACCCGATTGGCTCGATCAGTCATGACCATCCGGACCCGTGCATCTTTACCGTACTGACTTCGGCCAGCGACACGCCTGGCACGGCGAACATGGACTTCGCGATATTCCCGCCGCGCTGGCTGGTGGCGCAGCACACGTTTCGCCCGCCGTGGTTCCATCGCAACGTGGCCAGCGAATTCATGGGCCTGATTACCGGCGTGTACGACGCCAAGGCGGAAGGGTTTTTGCCGGGCGGCGCCTCGCTGCACAACTGCATGACCGCGCACGGGCCGGACGCGGCGACCTTCGAGAAGGCGTCGGCTGCGGATTTGAGCAAGCCCGATGTCATCACCGGCACCATGGCGTTCATGTTCGAGACGCGCAAGGTGATCCGCCCGACGCGGCAGGCGCTGGAATCGCCACAGTTGCAGCGTGATTATTCCGATTGCTGGCAGGGCATCGCAAGGCACTTCGATCCGGGCAACAAGGGATGAGGGTGCGCTGGCTGAGCATGGCCGGCGCGCTGGTCCTGGCTGGCTGCACACCCGCTCCACCATCGGCGCCACCGCCCACGGTTGCTGACGCGCCCGGCGTGACGCCGGCAATGGCGATGAGTGCGCCGTCGCCAGCTGCCGGTGGGTTCTTGGCCCGTTATGACGGTTACGGCAAGCTGCGTTTCGGCATGGACGCGACTGCGTTCGACCAGGCCTGGGGTGGCAAGTTGAACGGTGCGCCGGGTCCGGATTCGAGCTGCTTCTACAAATCGCCGACATGGGTGGCGGTTCCGCGTGATTTCGGCTTCATGTTCGAGCACGGCCACTTCGTGCGCTACGACGTCGGCAGCGCAAAGGAGACCGCGCCCGGTGGCGGCAAGGTCGGCATGAGCGAAACGCAGATTCGCGCGTTGTACGGTGCGCGCATTGAGGTGCAGCCGCATGCTTACGTGGACGGCGCAAAATACCTGCGGGTCGCGGCACCCGCAGGCGATGGCGTGTTGCTGTTCGAAACCGACGAGGATGGCAAGGTAACGCGGTGGCGCGTGGGTGTGCCGCCGCAGGTCGATTACGTGGAAGGTTGCTCGTGAGCGCGGCCGACGGAGTACAGGTATGAAGCTGGGAAGTCTCAAGGCTGGCGGCCGCGATGGTGCGCTGGTAGTCGTCAGTCGTGACCTGACGCGTGCAGTGCCGGCCGGGGCGATTGCACCGACCCTGCAGGCGGCACTGGATGACTGGTCGAATGCCGCGCCGCGGCTGAATGCGCTGTATGCCGAACTCGATGCCGGCAGCGCTGCTGGTGCGTTTGCACTGAAGATGGCGGCGCTGGCCGCGCCACTCCCGCGGGCCTACGAGTTTGTCGATGGCAGCGCGTACCTGCCGCATGTGGAACGCGTGCGCAAGGCGCGCGGCGCGACCGTGCCGGAAAGCTTCTATACCGATCCGTTGATGTATCAGGCCACCAGTGCCGGCTTTCTCGGCCCGCGCGATCCGGTGCTGGTATCGAGCGAGGAGTTCGGCATCGACCTGGAGGCTGAAGTCATCGTGGTGACCGACGACGTACCGATGGCCGTCACGCCGGAGCAGGCGTCCGCACATATCCAGTTGATCGGCCTGATCAACGACGTGAGCCTGCGTGGCTTGATTCCCGGCGAGCTGGCCAAAGGCTTCGGTTTCCTGCAGTCCAAGCCGCGTTCCGCGCTGTCGCCGGTACTGGTGACGCCCGATGAGCTGGGTGACGCCTGGCAGGACGACAAGCTGCATCTGCCGATGCGCACCTGGCTGAACGGCAAGTGGTTTGGGGCAGCCGAATGCGGCGTCGACATGCAATTCAACTTTGCCCAGCTGGTTGCCCATGTGGCGAAAACCCGTCCGCTGACCGCTGGCACCATCGTCGGCTCGGGCACCATCGCCAACCAGGACACCAGCAAGGGCGCCTCCTGCCTCGCCGAACAGCGCACCGTGGAAAAGTTGCGTGATGGTCAACCCAGCACACCGTTCCTGAAGTTTGGTGATCGCTTGCGGATCGACATCACGGACGCCGCGGGCGCGTCCATTTTTGGCTCGATCGAGCAGCAGATCATGCGCTACCAGCGATGAGCGGCAGCATGGTTGCTTGACCGGCGTTGGCTGGCTGCTTGACGCGGATCAATGCGGCCGCCGTTGCACGTGGACAGACTGCCACCATGGCCATTCCTCCCACTCCGCCCGAGTTTGATCCCGCGCTGATCGCGCGTTACGACGTGGCCGGGCCGCGCTACACCAGCTATCCGCCGGTGCCGCAGTTTCGTGCCGATTTCGATGAGCAGGCGCTGCGCAACGCGGCGCGCATCTCGAATGAGGAACCCATCCCGCGGCCACTATCGATCTACGTGCACATACCGTTTTGCACCAGCCCGTGTTTCTACTGTGGCTGCAATCGGGTGATCACCAGCGACAAGGCGCAGGCCGGGCGCTACCTGGAGCGCCTGTACCGCGAGATCGAACTGCTCGCGCCGTTGTTTGATCGTGATCGACCGGTACGCCAGCTGCATTTCGGCGGTGGCACCCCGAATTTTCTGGATCTCGCGAGCATGCGCGAGCTGATGGAGTCGCTGGCGCGTCACTTCAGCTTCAGCCGTCACCCGGAGCGCGAATACGGCATCGAGGTGGATCCGCGGTTTGCCGATGCCGCTTATGTCCGCGGATTGGGTGAACTTGGTTTCAACCGCATATCAGTTGGCGTGCAGGATTTCGATCCGGCGGTGCAGAAGGCGGTCAATCGCCTGCAGAGTGTGGAGGAGACGCGCGCGGTGATCGAGGCGGCGCGCGCGGCACATTTTCGTTCGGTCAACGTCGATCTGATCTACGGTCTGCCACTGCAGAATGTGGAGCAGTTCGGCCGCACCCTCGACACCGTTGTGGCCCTGCAACCTGATCGCGTGGCGGTGTATGGCTATGCCCACCTGCCGCAGATCTTCAAGGCCCAGCGCCAGATCGACAAACATGAGGTGCCTGATCCGGCGACGCGCCTGGCGCTGTTCGGGTGTGCGCTGGAGCGGCTGACTGCCGCCGGTTATGTCTATATCGGCATGGATCACTTTGCGCGCGTCGATGACGAGCTGACGCTGGCACAACGTGCCGGTACGTTGCAGCGGAACTTCCAGGGCTATTCGACGCATGGCGAGTGCGACATTCTTGGGCTGGGCGTCAGCGCGATTGGTCGCATTGGCGACACCTACAGCCAGAATGCACGCGATCTGATCGGCTATTACGCGGCACTGGACAACGGCCGCCTGCCAGTGGTGGCTGGCCTGCAGCTGGATGAGGATGACCTGATCCGGCGGGAACTGATTGGCGTGCTGATGTGTCAGGGCGTCATCGACAAGGCGACCTTTGGCGCGCGTCACCGGCTGTTGTTTGACGAGTATTTCGTGCGCGAGCGTCAACGTTTGCAGCCGCTGGTGGCGGATGGGCTGGTGGACGAGGATGCACGGGCCATTCGGGTTACCTCGCGGGGACGGCTGCTGTTGCGTATCATCGCCATGTGCTTCGACGCGTATCTCGATGGAGATGCGCAAACCGCACGTTATTCGCGCGTGATCTGACCGGTTGCGAATCGCCGCCCCAGTCCCCACTATTGTTCCCATCATGCAAGCCAAGCACGCAGCAGGTCGCCTGCCCGAGCCGCCCAGCCCGATTGCCGACGACGGTGATGAAACCCGTTTCTGTGGCACCTGTGCGTTTTCCAGCGCGTGCATCGCCGCGGGTTACGACAAGCCGGAGCTGGCCGAGCTGCAGTGCCTGGTGGAACACGTCGGGCCATTCCGCGCGGGCGAACACGTGTTCCGCACCGGCGATCCATTTCGCGCCATCTTTGCCGTGCGCAGCGGCACGGTGAAAACACGCATGGTGGACAAGGAAGGTCGCGAGCAGGTGCTCGGCTTCTATCTGCCGGGCGAGGTGATTGGCCTCAACGCGATCTATCCCGAGCACTTCCCATGCGATGCCGTGGCGCTGGACACGGCGTACTTTTGCCGTTTCTCGTTCCCGGCCATGAGCGCCCTGGCTTCACGCATTCCGGCCGTGCAGCAGCATTTGTTTCGCATGCTGAGCAAGGAGTTGGGTACGGCATCCCTGCTGGCCGGCGACCACAGCGCGGACGAGCGCGTGGCGGCGTTCCTGCTGGATCTGGCCGCCCGCTACGCCGCACGTGGATTCTCTGCCACGCGCTTCCGCTTGAGCATGTCGCGCGGCGACATTGCCAATTACCTGCGCCTTGCCGCGGAAACCGTCAGCCGCGTACTCAGCCGTTTTCGCAGCCAGGGGCTGATCCAGATCGAAGGTCGCGAGTTGCAGTTGCTTGATGCGGCCCGGCTCGGCGACATCGGGCACGCGCTGCTGCCGGAGTAAGCGGGGAAACCGCGACTGACCGCAGCGTCGGTCGCGCCCGCCGGGAACGCACGAACACAGACCTGGCCGGAGTTAACTGGCATGCCGTCTCGTGGGCCAGCCGAGACGATCGCGGATGGACCGCTGTGTGGCTGGGCTGGACACGGTTGGCCGCCTGATACAAATCATGGGCACGGCCGAGGCGGACGTGGCATGGTAGGCAATCGTTCGCATTCAGGCCGCATGCCATGACTGTAGTTTCCCCCGGCAAAAACAAACCCGCCACGTTTGCCGAGTTGCCCGCGTTGCTGGCGTCCGCGCCGCATCGCGTGCTGTTCCTGGCCGGCGCGATCGCGGTCTTGCTGAGCATGGCGTGGTGGTCAGTCGAATTGTCCTGGATGTTTGGCATGCCGCTCGATGCGTGGCCACAGCCGACGATTCCGCCGGCGTATGGGCACAGCATGCTGATCCAGTACGGCACGTTTCCGTTGTTCATGTTCGGCTTTCTGCTGACCGTATTTCCGCGCTGGATGAGCCAGCCCGCGTTGACGCGCCGGCACTATGTACCCGTGGCGGGCTGCGTCTTCAGCGGCTATGTGCTGGCCAACGTCGGCTTGCTGGATCTGCCGCGGTTGCTCGAACTCGGCTTCGTGCTGATGCTGGTTGGCTATCTGCTGGGGATCTACACGCTGGCGCGCGTGCTGCGCGCGGCGACCAACCGCATCGATCACGCCAAGTCGTGCCTGCTGGCGCTGAGTCTGGGCGCGCTCGGGTTGATCCTGTTTCTGGTCTATTTGTCCGGCGGCCCGGCAGAGTGCGCGACACTGGCCATCCGGCTTGGCACGTTCGGCTTGTTGTTGCCGATCTTTTTTACCGTGACGCATCGCATGCTGCCGTTTTTCAGCGCGAACGTGGTACCGGGTTACCGGGCCATCCGCCCACGGTGGAGCTTGCCGGTGGTGTGGGTACTGCTGCTGGCGCACCTGCTGCTGGACTGGCGTGGTGTGTTCGGTTGGTTGTGGTTGGTGGACATTCCGCTGGCGCTGGTGTTTGCCTGGCATGCGCTGGCGTGGCAGCCGTGGAGGGCCATGGGCAATGGCCTGGTTGCGGTGCTGCATCTGGCGTTTGCCTGGCTGCCGGTGGCATTTGCCTTGTATGCGGTGCAGGACGTGATCTATGCGACCAGCGGCAACTTGCTGTTTGTGCGTGCGCCGCTGCATGCGCTGGCGATCGGCTATTTCGGCTCGATGCTGGTGGCGATGGTCACGCGTGTGACCCAAGGCCATTCCGGCCGTCCATTGCAGATGGGCGGCGTCGCGTGGCTGTGCTTCGGCTTGTTGCAAATCGTCGTGCTGCTGCGTTTGCGTGCCGAGTTTGGTGGCGGTGCGGGCTTCAACCCGTATCTGTGGCTGGTGGTCGCGGCGTATGGCTGGCTGCTGGCATTCGCCCCGTGGGTGTTGCGCTCGGCGCGGATTTACATGACGCCGCGGGCCGACGGCAAGCCGGGCTGAGGCGCGGCCAGGCGGGTCGCTGTCCGGGCGCTTGGGCGCCGGCCACCGCCGGTGCGGCTGGACACGCTTGATCCACGTCAGCGCGCGAATACCGGGTCGCGCCCAGACTCGTGCGGCAAACTGTTGGGAGAACGCGTGTGGCTGCCTGGTATCCGTGGATTTTGTTGTTGCATCTTTCCTGCGCCATCATCTTTGTGGGCGCCGTGGTGTTCGAAGTGGTGGTGATCGAGTCGCTCAAGAAGCATTTCGACATCATCACCATGCAAGGTCTGGAGCAGGCGGTGATGGCGCGAGTGCGGTGTTTCATGCCGTTCGTGGTCGTCCTGCTGTTTCTGAGCGGCTTTGCGGTATTCGATATTCGTTGCGACGGCTTCCAGTGTGTTGGCTCGCGCTTTGGCAACTGGCTGCTGCTGAAGGTGGTGCTGGCGTTTGCCGTGCTTGGCGTGTTTGCCAATGCGATGTGGGCAATGCGCCACGGCAAGATGGACGTCTGCCGGTTTCGTTACACTCACCGTGTCGTGCTTGGCTTGATGATCGGCATCGTGTTCCTGGCCAAGACCATGTTCTACCTGTAACCATTCGTCCACTTCGAGGTGCACCATGTCCAACGTCACATTCAAGGGTCAGCCGGTCAACGTTGATGGCCAGTTTCCCGCGGTCGGTTCCACCGCACCGGCATTCCATCTGGTCGGGTCCGATCTGGCCGATGTCGCGTTGACTGCGTTTGCCGGCAAACGCAAGGTGCTCAACATTTTTCCGAGTGTGGATACCGGCGTGTGTGCGGCCTCGGTGCGTCGCTTCAATGAGCTGGCCGGCAAGCTCACCAACACGGTCGTGCTGTGCATTTCTGCCGATTTGCCGTTTGCGCAAGCGCGTTTCTGCGGCGCCGAGGGGCTGGATAAGGTCACCAACCTGTCGCTGATGCGTGGTCGGCAGTTCCTCAATGATTATGGCGTGGCGCTGGCCAGTGGCCCACTCGCCGGGCTGGCGGCGCGCGCCGTGCTGGTCCTGGATGAGCACGACAAGGTGCTGCATGCCGAGCTGGTCGGTGAGATTGGCCATGAGCCCAACTACGACGCGGCGTTGCAAGCGCTTGACTGACGGCCTGGCGATGGCCGATGCAGCCTGGCGGCACGGTCGCCCACTCACCGGTCGTCCCCGCAACGGGCAACTGCAGGCGTTGTCAGTGACGGGCTCATGCTCTCGCCAGGGCTGCTGCGGGGCACTATCGGCGTGACAGGCGTGCGCAGCAACCGTCGAGTGCGCGCATGCGGTCATGCCCGGGCGGGCAACGCTTTGTGCGGTCGTCTCAGCCGTTGGCGCCCACGATGGACATACCCAGGGTGCGTCCTTGCGGGTGGATACCCAGACCGAATTTGAGGCTGCGCCCGATGCGCGTGGCGTATTCCACCATCTGTGCGGCGTCCGCCGCGTCGAGTTCCGCGCTGCAGGTTTCCAGCCATAGCGTCAGCCAGCGATCGAAATGTTCGCCGTGGATCGGCAGCGGTCGATGCGCAGCCATCGGGTTGCCGCGATAGGTACCTGCGCGCAGCGCGATGGATGACCAGAACGAGGTCAGCAGGCGCTTGTGCGCGTCCCAGTCGGCTACGACAGCGTTGAACACCGGGCCAATCAGCTCATCCACGCGGACCTTTTCGTAGAAATGATCGACCAGCGTGGCGATGGTCGGTGTGTCAAGTGCGGGCGGGGTGGCGGTCACGGTGGTGTGCTGCATCCGGCAGGTCGGGACAAAAACACACCCGGCCGTCGCCAGCCGGGTGCGGGCAGGGTGGTGCGGCAGTTACTTGCCTATGCTGAGGGTGCCTTTCATCAGCGAAGCGTGGCCCGGGAACGTGCAGAAGTACGCGTAGGTTTCGCCGGCCTTGAGCTTGGCTACGTTGAACGTGGCAGTGTCCGACTCGCCGCCGCCGATCAGCTTGGTGTGCGCAATGATCCGGGTGTCGCCCGGCTTCTCGTAACTGTTGGCAGCACCGGCTTTCATGCCGTCGGCCACGACACCTGCTTCGTCGGCGCTATGGGCAAGTACCCAGTTGTGGCCCATCGCGGTTTTCGGCAGTTTGCCGGTGTGCTTCAGCGTCACTGCAAATGTCTTGCAGGTGCTTGGCACGGTAATGGTCTTCTTGTTGAACTGCATCGCATCGCTGCCTTCGATGGTGGTCGCGCATTCGGCGGCCAGCAACGGGGTGGACAGCAGGCCCAGCAGGGCAATGGCGATCAACTTGCGCATCATGGATTTGGTGCTCCTGTGAAACAGCGTTGGTAAAATGCCTGATCATTCTGCAATGTGCGTGCGACGGTATCCCTGACTTGCATCAGAGGGCACTGCGACGTGTTGCCGCAGTGCGACCCGGTCCGGCAGCACGCTGGCGTAACTTCGCCGACGCAGCCGCGGGCCGGACTGATATGGATCAGCACGGCACGCAGTGGCGTGATTGACACTGCATACGTATAACGGCCCGTGCCTGAAGGAGGTCTGATGACCCACGTTGTCACCGATAACTGCATCAACTGCAAGCACACCGATTGCGTGGAAGTGTGCCCGGTTGATTGCTTTCACGCCGGCCCGAACTTCCTGGTCATCGATCCGGATGAGTGCATCGATTGCACGCTGTGCGTGGAAGAGTGTCCGGTGGGTGCGATTTTTGCCGAGCTTGACGTGCCTGCGGGGCAGGAAGTCTTCCTGTCCATCAATGCGGAGCTGGCGCAGCAGTGGCCGGTGCTGACCAGCAAGATACCGTCGATGGAAGATGCCGCCAAGTGGGATGGCGTGCCGGACAAGCTGCCGTTGCTCAAGCGCGAGCTGTAGCGGCGCGTTCTGCTTCGCAACCGGCGGCGGGTTTGCACTGCGCCGTGTGGCTTGGCAAAAGCCGACGGGCAGTGCCCGCCCTACAACAACGTCACGTGCCCGCCGCCATCGATAGCCGGATTCGTAGGGCGGGCACTGCCCGCCGCCGCCCGATGGAATTCGACTGGCAAGCAGGCCCCCGGGATGGCTGCCGCGCTGGCATGAAAAAGCCGGGCGATGCCCGGCTTTTCAAGTGCCCTCCAGCAATGTCGTCGGCCATCGCGGCTGAAACCGGTGGGCGACGGGCGCCAAGCCGCGGCTGTGACCTTACTTCGCCGCCATCAGCGCGACGGTCATGTCCAGCATGCGGTTGGAAAAGCCCCACTCGTTGTCATACCAGCTGAGTACCTTGACCAGCGTGCCCTCCATCACCCGCGTCTGGGTCGCGTCGTAGGTGGAAGAGGCCGGGTTGTGGTTGAAGTCGATGGAGACCAGCGGCTTGGTGTTGACCTCGAGAATGCCGCGCATGGGGCCCTCCGCCGCCTCGTTGATGATGGCGTCGATCTCTGCCTTGGTCGTGGCGCGTTTGGCCACAAAGGTCAGGTCCACGACCGATACGTTGATGGTCGGCACACGCATGGAGAATCCGTCCAGCCTGCCGTTCAATTCCGGCAATACCAGGCCCACTGCCGCTGCCGCGCCGGTCTTGGTCGGGATCTGGCTCATCGTGGCCGAGCGCGCGCGGCGCAGATCGGCGTGGTAGACGTCGCTGAGCACCTGGTCGTTGGTGTAGGCATGAATGGTGGTCATCAACCCGTGCACGATGCCGAGCTTGGCGTTCAGCACTTTCGCCAGGGGCGCCAGGCAATTGGTCGTGCAGCTGGCGTTGGAAATCACCTGCATGCTGGCAGTGAGCTTGTCGGTGTTGACGCCGCAGACAAACGTGCCGTCAACGTCGTCCGCACCGGGTGCCGAAATGATCACTTTCTTGGCGCCGGCAGCGAGGTGCGCACCGGCTTTGGCCTTGCTGCGGAACAAGCCGGTGCATTCCAGCACCACGTCGACGCCCAGTTCGGCCCAGGGCAATCGGGCCGGATCGCGTTCGGCGCATACCTTGATCTTGTCGCCGTTGACGACAATGAAACCGCCGGCAACCGTCACGGTGCCGGGAAACTTGCCATGCACGGTGTCGTACTGGGTCAGGTGGGCATTCGTCTCGGCATCGCCGAGGTCGTTGATGGCAACGATCTGGATTTCGCTGGTGCGTCCAGCCTCATACAACGCACGCAGAATATTGCGGCCAATACGACCGTAACCGTTGATAGCGACCTTGATGGCCATGGGGCGACGTCCTCCAGTAAGTGTATAGAGCCGTGTCAGGCGGCCCACCAGCATACGATTTTACAGGCAAAGCGGGTATGCCACCCGAGCGGCATTGCCGCAGCCTCTTGCGCACGACCGTCCCGCGGCCCGCACGTGCCGGTCGCTGCCGCTGCCTACACCACCATGGCTGTGTCAGACTTGCCGGCCAGCCCATGGGAGTTGCGCCGTGTCTGTCGTGCGTCGTGTTGCCGTGGTGTTGCTCGCTTGCCTGCTGATGGGCCCGGTGCAGGCGTGGGGACCGTTGGGTCACGCCATCGTTGCCAATCTGGCACAACGGCAGCTCAGTCCGACTGCGCAGGCGGAAGTGGATCGGCTGTTGGCGCCCGGGCACACGAACTCGTTGGCAGCCATTGCCAGCTGGGCCGATCAACTCCAGAACGATCCGGCACAGGCTGCCTTGTGGCGGCAGACGCGCAGCCTGCATTACGTCAATTTTCATGATGCCGCCTGCGACTATGTGCCACCGCACGATTGTCGCGACGGGCGTTGCGTGATCGGCGCGCTGGCGCACTACGTCGCCGTACTTGGCGATCGGACGCAAGCCGATGCTGCGCGACGCGAAGCGTTGAAGTTTGTCGTGCATTTCGTTGGTGACGTGCACCAGCCATTGCACGCCGGCTATCGCACCGACAAGGGCGGCAACACGTACCAGGTGCAGTTTGCCGGCAAGGGCAGCAACCTGCATCGGGTCTGGGATTCGGGCTTGTTGTCGCAGCGCGGTCTGGATGCCACGGCGTATGCACAGCTGCTCGCTGCGCGCGGACCGGCAACGCTGCCGCCGCCCATCGCGCCGATGCGGAATGTCTACGCGCAGTGGGCGCGTGAATCATGCCGCATCACCGCCCGGCCGGGCTTTTATCCGTCCGGTCACAGGATCGACCAGAGGTACGTGGACGCGGAACTGCCCTTGGCCGAGTTGCGTCTGCGTGTAGCGGGCCGGCGTTTGGCGGCCGTGTTGAATGCCGCCATGATGCGTTGAACCACGGCCAGCTGCCGCTGGCGGTGGCTGCCGCATATCCCGCCGTCACTGCCGCGCGGCACGCGTCCCGATGTTGCGATCGAGAAAGTCCAGCATCTTGTTGTAGAGCTCCAGCCGGTGCGCGGGGATGAAGAAGCCGTGTCCCTCGTGATCCTCGACCAGCGATTCGTAGGCAATGTGGTGGGCATCCAGTGCCTGGGTGAACTCGCGAAAATTCATGAACGGCACGCGTGGGTCCTCGCGGCCGTGCGCAAGCAGCAGGCTGGCCTTGATCTTTGCCACCCCGCTGAGCGGAGAGCGCCGCAACAGGTCGGCATGGTCCGTACCGAGCGCGCGGTGCAAGTAATCCACGCCGTCCTTGCTGCGCCGGGTGTCGCTGCTGCCCAGTTGCACGCGCAGGTCGTACACGCCGGCGTAGCCGATCGCGCACCGGTACAAGCCCGGCTCGCGCACGACGCCTTCGAGTGCGGCATAGCCACCGTAGCTGCCGCCGTACAGACACATCCGTCGCGGATCGGCATGGCCCTGCTTCACTGCCCAGCGCGTGGCGTCGGTGATGTCGTCCTGCATGCTCAGGCCCCATTGCCGATAGCCGCGCTCGATGAATTTTTCCCCGTAGCCGCCAGACCCGCGGTAGTTCACCTGCAGCACGGCGTAACCACGGTTGGCCAGCATCTGCACTTCCGGCTCGTAACCCCACTGGTCGGCAATGCCGTGCGGGCCGCCATGCACCAGCACCACCAGCGGAAACGGCTGCGTGCCTGCCGGCAGGGTGAGAAACCCGTGCAGCGGGAGGCCGTCACGCGCGGTGAGCTGGATCGGCTGCATCGGTCGCAGGATCCGCGGCTCCAGCCATGGCTGCGCGCTCAGCAAAAACCGGGCGTTGTGGCTGGCCAGATCGAACAGGTAGTAGTCGCTGCCACTGCGGTCACTGATGGCGCGCACGATGGCGTGCTTGCCGTCGCGGGTGAAGCTGGAGAAATACACCAGCTGGCCGGGAAAGTTGCTGGCGAGGGCCCTGCTGAGCTGCGATTCCGGACTGGTCTCATTGAGGTAATGCAGGGCTGGTTTGCCGTCCGCGGTGATGATGGCGTAGTAGTCGTGCCCATCCGCAGTCGGCAGCAGCTCAAGGGGGTCGGCAAACTTGCCCTGGTAAATCAGTGTGTGGGTGCCGTTGGCCGGGTCCAGCAGCTCGATCGCGTCGGGTTGGTCGCCGTGCGAAACCCGCACATACAACCGGCTGTTGTCGCGGTTGAAACCGATCGGCCGGATCGTGGTGCCGGATTGGGCCGAGTCGTTGCGCAGGGTCCACGCGTCATCGTTGTCGCGCCGGGTCCACAGTTTGACTTCGGTAAAGCCCTCGTTGGTCCATGCCACCCGGACCTGTCCGGCGTGGTCGGCGATCAGTTCGGCATTGCGCGCCGGCGCCACGCCAATGCGCGCACTGTGCCCGTTCAGCACATTCAGCCGGTCAATGTTGGTCGCGGTGCCGTTGCGGTCGTTGGTGAAGTCGCTGGTAGCGATCAGGATGCGGTGGTCAGTGCCAACGGTTTCGCCGATGGGCGTGGCGCCGGCGTAGCGCTGGCTGTTGCGTTTGAGTCGCGACGCCAGCGTGTGGCCGCCTGCGCGGTAACCGAACAATTGCACCTGCCCGGTACCATCGGCGTTGATCGCAAACAGCTCGCCAGTGAGTTGCGGCGCGTCCAGGCCGTTTTGCTTGAACGCACCGGCAGCGACCAGCCGCTCCTTGCCGACCCAGAAATAATCGGCGATCAAGCCATCCTTGCCAGACGGGATCAGTCGCAGGACTGCAGCGGTTTGCCCGTCGAGAATCGCCAGCAGATTTTCGTGCGGGTTTCCCGGCTGCGGCACGATGGCGGACAGATACTTGCCGTCAGGCGAAATGCGCACCTGCGAAACGTCGGGCGGCCGAATGAAATCGCTGACGGGAACAAGCGCTGTTGGTGTCGCCACAGACCGCGTGGCCGTTGCCGCTGCCGGCGTTTGCGCCGCCGCGATGGAACTGCCCAGACCCCACACCAGTGCCACGATCCAGCATTGCAATCCAGGTTTGCCGTGCATCCTTCGCCTCTTCCTGAGTATGGATGTGCACAGGGTGAACCGCCGCGGTGGGTCTTGGCAAGTGCGGCATGGAGCGTGCCGTAATCCGGAGTGGACGGTTCTGCTAATCTCGGATGATGATCATACCGACGTTTCGTCGAACCAAGATCGTCGCTACGCTGGGCCCGGCCACCGACGCACCGGGCATGCTGGAAAAGTTGCTGGTCGCGGGCGTGGATGTCGTGCGTTTGAATCTTTCGCACGGCGCGGCGGATGACCATCGTGCCCGTGCGGTGGCGGTGCGCACGATCAGCGCGGCGCTTGAGCGCGAGGTTGGCGTGCTGGCCGACCTGCAGGGTCCGAAGATCCGCATCGAGACGTTTGCGGATGGCGCCGTGGAGCTGGCCGAGGGCGCGCTGTTCGTGCTTGATTGCCGCGCGGGTGTGCCGCCCGGTGACGTGCATCGCGTGGGGGTCAGCTATCACGGCTTGCCGCAGGACGTGCATCCTGGCGACGTACTGATGCTCGATGACGGCTTGCTCGCGTTGACCGTGCTCGATGTGGTTGGCAGTGAAGTGCGTTGTCGGGTGCTGATTGGCGGGCGCCTGTCCAATCGCAAGGGGCTGAATCGGCAGGGCGGCGGCTTGTCGGTGACGGCGCTGTCGGACAAGGACCGGGAGGACATCCGCCTGGCGGCGGAGATTGGTGCGGATTTTCTCGCCGTGTCGTTCGTGCGCGCGGCCGATGACATCCATCAGGCACGGCGGCTGTTGCACGAGGCTGGCGGTAACGCTGCGCTGGTGGCGAAGATCGAGCGTGCCGACGCGATCCCGGTGCTGGGTGAAATCATCGATGCCTCCGATGCGGTGATGGTCGCGCGCGGCGATCTGGGCGTGGAGATCGGCTATGCGGAGTTGCCCGGCCTGCAGAAGAAAATCATCCGCGAGGCGGTGCAGCGCAACCGGGCGGTGATCACCGCCACGCAAATGTTGCAGTCGATGGTGCGCTCGCCCATCCCCACCCGCGCCGAAGTGCTGGATGTGGCCAACGCCGTGATCGATGGCACCGATGCCGTGATGCTGTCGGAGGAATCCGCGGCCGGGGCGCATCCGGACAAGGCCGTGGCGGCATTGCGCAACATCTGCCTGGGCGCGGAACGCCAGTTCGAGCCGAAGGAAGATCTGACCGCTGCCGGGCACCGGCTGGATCGTACCGACCAGGCAATTGCCCTGGCGGCCATGCTGCTGGCGGGCGAGCTCGGCGTGCGGGCCATCGTTGCCTTGACGGAGTCCGGCGGCACCGCGCAGTGGTTGTCGCGCTATCGCACCTCGATCCCCATTTATGCGTTGTCGCCGTTTGCCGATGCCCGTCGCCGCATGCTCCTGTTGCGCGACGTGCAACCGGTGGCGTTTGTGCATGAGGGACAGAACTCCGCCGCCACCGCGCGCGCCGCCGTGCAACAGTTGTTTGCCCAGGGCCGCCTGGCCGAAGGCGATCGGGTCGTTTTGACGCACGGTGACCGGATGGGCCTGGGTGGCAGCACGAACACGCTGAAGCTGCTGGCCGTCGGTGCCGGCGGCATGGTCGAGAGTCTGCGCGATCTGTAACCCATGCGCCGCAAGCCGGCTTCACGGCAAGCGCATTCGTGGCGTTCTACACTCGCCCCTGTCTACCGCCTGCTCCGGAGGTTCTCATGAAATCCTTGTTGCGTCCCCTGCGTCAGGTGTGGGTACTCGCGGTCGCCCTGGGGTGCGCGGCCCCCGCGCTCGCGCAACCACGCCAGGTGGATCAGGAAAACCTGTATCGCTACTGGATCCTGCTCAATACCTCGGTGACGATGAGCGCGCCCAATAGCGGGCTGAATCTGGAGGCACCTGGTTGCGCCGCGGTGACTTACATGATCGGTTCCGACGGCGTGCCGCGGGACGTCACCGTGGCGAAGCTGGTGCCCAAGAGTGATCTGGCAATGGTGGCGCGCAGCGCGGTGAGCCAGTTCCGTTATGGTCCGTCGCTGACCAATCGCGTGGGCGATCCCGTTTCCACCTATTACGTGGTGCCGTTCAACGCACCCACCGATCCCGCGCAACGCAAGCAGTTGTTGCAGGCCTGCGTGCTCCCGGGCTATGGCGCCTGACCACGGGCCGTTCGGTCGAAGCTGCGCAATGTCTCGTATAATTGAACGTTTAACCGTGCAGCTGTATGGGCTGCACCAGCCATCGAACCGGTTTGCACCACCGGGCCAACGGAGTTGTCATGAGTATTGAAGATCTCGAAAGCATCGCGCTGGCCATGGTTGCGCCGGGCAAGGGCATCATCGCCGTCGACGAGTCCACCAACACCATCACCAAGCGCCTGACCGCCGTTGGGCTGGAGAGCACGGAAGAGACGCGCCGCGCGTACCGCGAAATGCTGCTGACGACACCCGGCCTGAACGAGCACATTTCCGGGGCGATCCTGTACGACGAAACGATCCGCCAGTCCACGCGGGACGGCGTGCCATTCACCACCGTCATGAAGAAGGCCGGCATCATCCCCGGCATCAAGGTCGACAAGGGGCCGCAGCCATTGGCAGGGTTCCCGGGCGACGTGGTGACCGAAGGGCTGGATGGCTTGCGTCCGCGCCTGCAGGAATACGCGAAACTGGGCGCGCAATTTGCCAAGTGGCGTGCGGTCATCAATATCAGTGAAGACAATCCCAGTTCCACCGCGATCGAGGCCAATTGCCACGTGCTGGCACGCTATGCGGCGCTGTGTCAGGAAGCCGGCCTGGTGCCGATGGTCGAGCCCGAGGTGATCATGGATGGCGATCACACCATCGAGGTCAGCTACGAAGTGCACGAAGCCGTGCTGCGCAGCCTGTTCAATGCGTTGTATGAGCAGAACGTGATGCTCGAAGGCGTGATACTGAAGGTCAGCATGGTGGTTCCGGGCAAGCAGTGCGATGAGCAGGCGAGCATGGAAGAGGTCGCCGAGGCCACCGTGCGCGTGCTCAAGACCACGGTGCCGGCCGCATTGCCGGGTATCGTGTTTCTCTCGGGCGGACAGAGCGACGAAGACGCGACTGCACATTTGAACGCCATGAATCAGCTGGGCCCGCATCCGTGGCCGTTGAGTTTCTCCTACGGACGGGCGATGGTCAGTGCGGCACTGCAGTTGTGGGCCAAGGATACCCGCGCCAATGTTGCCGAAGCACAAAAGGTGGTGCATGCCCGCGCCCGCGAGAACGGCTTGGCGGCGCTGGGGCAATGGAACGGTTGAGGTGTCGGCGCGGGAGCGCTTGATCCATCGCTGCGGATAACAAAGAGGGCACCGCGAGGTGCCCTCTTCGTATCTTCGCCACCGTTTACCCGGAATGCGCTGCAGGGCATGGTGCGTTGGCGCCCGGGCTCCTAGAAGCGGTATTCGGCGCTGACGGAGAAAATGCGCGTGCCGACGTCGTAGGCGTCTTCGTTGATCTTGTAGTAGTCGAAGTTCGCGCCCACGCTCCAGTGGCGGTCTATGTCGTAACCCGTGCCCACGCCTGCGTACCAGCCCAGCGACTGCTTGTTGGCACGGAAGGTGTCGGCTGTGCCGTCGTCGTAGGCAACGCGGGCCTTGGCGTGCAGCTTCCACAGGAAGCCGCCCGCGCGCGAGGAGATGTACCAATGCCGCGTCGGGTTGAAGTGGCCGTTGAGGCCAAAGGTCCAGCCATCGCCAGACAGCTTGAGGCGATCGCCGAACTCGTCGCTTGCGCTGACGCTGCCAAGGTCGGTATAGCCCACCTCGAAGCCGAGGATACGCTGGTCGCGGTAACCGGCGTTGACCATGAACGCGGTGTCGCTTTCGGTGCCCGAGCCGATGCCGTCAACGCTGGCGGTGTAGTGGGCGCTGCCGGCATTGCCGTTGACGAACCAGCCATTGGGTTGCTCGGCATGGGCGGCGGTAGCGACCAGGAACACGGCGCCGGCGAGGGTGAGAATGAGTTGCTTCTTGTACATGGATGGCCCCTCCTTGATGGGCCGGTCATTCCGATGAGCCGCACCTGCGGCGGGGCGATTGTAGCGGCGTTTCCCCGACACGAAAAAAGCGCACAAAAAAAGGACGCCTCGCGGCGTCCTTTTTATTCGTGACGTGGATGAGCGGAATCAGAAGCGATATTCGGCACTGACCGAGATCATGTCGGTGCTCAGATTCACGTGCTGCTTGCGGGCGTCGTAATAGTCATAGTTGACGCCCAGGCTGACGTTGTTGCTGAAGTCATAACCGACGCCGGCACCGGCGTACCAACTGGTGTCATCCAGCCCCTTGCGGATCGGGTTCTCGTCGTTGCTCAGGCCGTGACCTTTCCACCCGTAGATACCGGTGCGTGCGCTGACGTACCAGTTCGGGCTGAGGTTGAAGTGGCCGTTCACGCCGGTGGTCCAACCGTGCAATTCGGTTTTGCCGTTGGCCACAACCGGCTGGCTGTTGAACACATTTTTCGGGTGGATATTGCCCAGATCGTTGTAGCCCACTTCCACGCCGAGTGCGACCGACGGGTTCAGCGCCCAACGGTAGCCGCCATTGAGCCCGTAACCGGTTGCCTGATCGTCATAGGGTCCGTGGTTGATGGATGTCTGACCCACGTTGCCGCCGATGAACCAGCCACCGTTCTGGGTGGGAACTGACTGGGCGGAGGCTGCCGAAGCGGCGAACAGGCCGGCGGCGGAAAGTGCCAGGGCGAGCAGGGTTTTGTTTTTCACGAGGAGATTCTCCTGTTGTTATAGGCAGCCGGTTGTGTGGGAATGCATCACGGCTGCCGGGGCAATGCGCTGGCCAAGGCGGGCAGCGACATCTTGCCCACTTGGATGGCGTCCCGGCCGAATAATTCAATACCTGTAAGTACAGTATTAAGAGCCAGTTAAGAAACGTGACTCGTCGCTGCACGTCGATGACGTCCGATACACGCACCTTGACTGGTTGGTGCTAGCGCGGGCGCGGAAATCGTCCGGGTGCGAAGCCCTCTGCGCGACCCACTATCCGCCGCTTCTTGGCCCACAGGCCCAGCATGAACCTGCAAACCGGCACGGAAACCGCCTCGAAACGACTTTGCCTCGCCGGCCTGGTTTCTGCCGTCCAGCTCCTGGCGGGAAGGCTCATCGACAGTGGGCGGGTTACGGCTCTTGGTGATCGCGCCAAGTTTGCGCGCGGGCGCACGCGACAGCGGCATGAGCGATCGGCGACAATGCCCGCTTTGCCCTGACTGGAGATCGTTCGATGACCACTCGCCGTGAACTCGCCAACGCCGTCCGTGCGCTCGCCATGGATGCTGTCGAAGCGGCCAGGTCCGGTCATCCGGGCATGCCGATGGGCATGGCGGACATTGCCGAGGTGTTGTGGAACGATTTTCTGCAACACAACCCGGCCAACCCGCAGTGGCCCAATCGCGATCGCTTCGTGCTCTCCAACGGGCACGGTTCGATGTTGCAGTATGCATTGCTGCACCTGGCCGGTTACGACTTGCCGCTGGCCGAACTGCAGCGCTTCCGGCAGCTGCACTCGAAGACCGCCGGCCATCCGGAATTCGGTCACACGCCAGGTGTGGAAACCACCACCGGTCCGCTCGGCCAGGGTCTGGCCAATGCCGTGGGTTTTGCCCTGGCCGAGAAGGTGCTGGCGGCGCACTTCAATCGCCCCGGGCACGCGATCGTTGATCACCATACCTACGTGCTGCTTGGTGACGGCTGCTTGATGGAAGGCATTTCCCATGAGGTCGCATCGCTCGCTGGCACCTGGCAGTTGGGCAAGCTGGTGGCGATCTACGACGACAACGGCATTTCGATCGATGGCAAGGTGCAAGGCTGGTTCACCGACGACACGCCGGCGCGTTTCGCGGCTTATGGCTGGAACGTGATCCGTGACGTGGATGGTCACGATGCGGCTGCGGTGCAGCGCGCGCTGACCCAGGCCACGACGCAAACCGACCAGCCGACGCTGATTTGCGCGCGCACCATCATTGGTTTCGGGGCGCCGCACAAACAGGGCACCGAAGGCGCGCACGGCGCTGCGCTGGGTCGCGACGAGGTTGCCGCCGCGCGTGAGCAACTGGGTTGGCAGCATGCGCCGTTCGAGATTCCGGCCGAGATCTACGCCGGTTGGGATGCGAAGCGCAAGGGCGCACAGCGCGAGCAGGCCTGGCACGCCGCGTTCGACGCCTACGCCGCGGCATGGCCGCAACTGGCCGGCGAATTCACGCGTCGCATCGCCGGTGACTTGCCGTCCGGTTGGGCGGAAAAATCCGCGGCGTTCATTGCCAAACTGCAGCAGGAAGGTCCGGAGGTGGCTTCGCGCAAGGCATCGCAAATGACGCTGGACGCGTTCGGCCCGTTGCTGCCGGAATTGCTTGGCGGCTCGGCTGACCTGGCCGGCTCCAATCTCACCAAGTGGCAGGGTAGTCTGGATGCGGCTGTCGGCGACAGTTCCGGGGGGCGCGGCAATTACGTGTATTACGGGGTGCGCGAGTTTGGCATGACCGCGATCAGCAACGGCCTGGCGCTGCACGGCGGCTTCATTCCGTACGACGCCACCTTCATGGTGTTTTCCGATTACGCACGCAACGCAATGCGCATGAGTGCGCTGATTCCGGCACATGCGATCCACGTGTACACGCATGACTCGATCGGCCTGGGCGAAGATGGGCCGACGCATCAGCCGGTCGAACATCTGGCCAGCCTGCGTTACATCCCGGGCAATCAGGTATGGCGCCCGTGCGATGCGGTCGAGTCGGCGGTGGCGTGGAAGGCAGCGATCGAACGCAAGGGTGCACCGGCGTGTCTGGTGTTCTCGCGGCAAAACCTCAAGCATCAACACCGCGATGTGCAACAAGTGGCCGCCATCAGTCGTGGTGGCTATGTGCTGTCCGATCCGCCGAGCACGAAATTCCAGGTGATCCTGATCGCCACCGGTTCCGAGGTGGAATTGGCGATGGAAGCGTCGCGCGCGCTGGCCCAACAAGGAGTGGCCGCACGCGTGGTGTCGATGCCGTGCACCGAGGTGTTTGACGCGCAGCCGCTGGAGTATCGCGAGGGCGTGTTGCCAGGTTGGTGTCGCGCGCGCGTCGCGGTGGAAGCGGCCACGGTCGACTTCTGGCGCAAGTATGTGGGTCTGGATGGCGAAGTGGTCGGCATGACCACGTTCGGTGCGTCCGCACCCGCAGCGCAATTATTCGAGCATTTCGGCATCACCGTGACCGCCGTGATCGACGCTGCGAAGCGCGTCAACCGTTGACGGCAACGTACTGTAGGGCGGGCAGTGCCCGCCGTTTTCCCGGCACTCGCCACCGCCCCCAAACAAGAGCCGGCGGGCAGTGCCCGCCCTACGCGGCGGTGAGACCCAGCAACGCGGCCAAGTCCCCGGGCGTAGTCGCAATTGCGCTGGCGCCGGCTTGCCGCAGCTCCGCGCGATCGCCGAAACCCCACAGCACGCCGATGCCGCGTACGCCATTGGCATTGGCGCCTTCCATGTCAAAGCTGCGGTCGCCGATCATGACCGTGTGGGTGGCGCTTGCGGCAAAGTCGGCCAGCGCGGCGGCGATCATCGCCGCTTTTTCGCTGTGTTTGCGGCCGGGCTCCGGGCCGTAGAGATGGCAGAAAGCAGCAGCAAAGGGCAGGCTGGCAACGATGGGCGCGGCATGGGCCCGTGGCTTGCTGGTGACGACAGCCAGCTGATGACCGGCACGGTGCAGCCGGTCGATGACGTCGGCCATGCCCGGATACATCGTGTACTCGCGCCAGCCGGTGGCCTGGAAACGCTCGTGGTAGTGCGCGATCGCAGTGCTGATGCGCGATTCGTCAGCCCCGAGCAGCGGGGCAAAGCTGGTGTGCAGCGGTGGCCCGATCCAGCTGCGTAGAGCTGCCGGCTCCGGCAGTGGAACGTGCATCTGCGTCAGTGCGTGGCGTACGCAGCCGAGGATGCCACGCTCGGAGTCGATCAGCGTGCCGTCGAGGTCGAACAGGTAAAGCATCAGCCGGCCGCGCGAGCTTTCAGTGCGGCCACTGCCGGCAGTTCCTTGCCTTCCAGAAACTCCAGGAACGCACCGCCGCCAGTGGAAATGTATGACATGTCGGCGGCGACGCCGTATTTGTCGATGGCCGCGAGGGTATCCCCGCCGCCGGCGATCGAGAATGCGCTGGATGCCGCGATTGCCCGCGCCAGGGTTTCCGTGCCTTTGCCGAACGCATCAAACTCGAACACGCCTACCGGGCCGTTCCACACCACGGTGCCGGCCTTGGCGATCAAACTGGCGTAGTGCCGCGCGGTGTCCGGTCCGATGTCGAGGATCATCTCGTCTTCGCGCACCTGGTCCACGGGTTTCACCGTTGCCGTGGCATTGGCGGAGAACGCGGTAGCCACCACCACGTCGGTGGGCAACGGGATAGCGGCGCCGCGGCGTTTCGCGTCCGCCATGATGTTCCTTGCCGCATCGATCAGATCGGGTTCCAGCAGCGATGTGCCAACTGCGTAACCGGCTGCGGCAAGAAACGTGTTGGCAATTCCGCCACCAACGATCAACTGGTCAAGCTTGCCGAGCAGGTTGTCGAGCAGGGTCAGTTTGGTGGATACCTTGGAGCCGGCGACAATGGCCAACAACGGATGCTCCGGCTGTTCCAGGGCGCGGCCCAACGCGTCGAGTTCGGCACACAGCAACGGACCGGCTGCAGCGATCGGGGCGAAGCGGATGACCCCGTGGGTGGACGCCTGGGCACGATGTGCGGTGCCGAACGCGTCCATCACGAAGATGTCGCACAGCGCCGCGTAACGCTTCGCCAATGCGTCGTCGTCCTTGCTTTCGCCGAGGTTCATGCGGCAATTTTCCAGCAGCACCACCGTGCCGGGAGCTACCGCTACACCATCGAGGTAGTCGGCGATGAGTGGTACCGGCGTCCCCAATCGGGTGCCCAGCCACGCCGCCACCGGAGCCAGCGAGGCGGCGGCGTCGAATTGGCCTTCCGTGGGGCGCCCAAGGTGCGACAACACCATCACCTGCGCACCGGCGTCGCGTGCGGCGCGAATGGTCGGCAGCGCGCTGGTGAGGCGTTGGGCAGAGCTGATGCGCCCTTGATCATCGATGGGTACATTCAGATCTTCGCGGATCAACACGCGTTTGCCGCGCAAATCGAGGTCGCTCATGCGGATGACTGCCACGACGTAACTCCAGTAAAATGTTGAAAAGGTAATCAGGCGGCGCGTGAACCAGCTATTGTCCGGGGCGGGGCGGGTTGACGCAAACTGCAGTCCGGTACCCGCAGTGGCGTGAGGCGATCGCGCCGACGGTGGCCTTGGCCACTGGTGAGCGGGGCGCAGCGCTCAAACACGCATTGCACGCAAGGAGACATTCATGACCAGTGGTTTGTTGCTGTATGACTACTGGCGCTCCAGCGCCTCCTACCGCGTACGGATTGCGCTCAACCTGAAAGGGCTGACTTACGAGACGCATGCCGTGCATTTGTTGCGTGATGGCGGGCAGCAGCATGCCACCAGCTACCGCGCGCTCAATCCGCAGCAATTGGTGCCATGTCTGCTGGATGGTGAGCGGGCCATCACCCAATCGCTGGCGATCATCGAATATCTCGACGAGATTTACCCGGACGTACCGCTGTTGCCCGTTGATCCACGCGGCCGGGCCCGCGTGCGATCGCTGGCCATGGCCGTGGCGTGCGATGTGCACCCATTGGGCAACCTGCGCGTGCTGCAATATCTGCAGTCGCAGTTGGGTGTCAGCGAGGCGCAAAAGGTGGAGTGGTCGCGCCACTGGATTACCGTGGGGTTTGACGCACTGGAAGAGCAGTTGGCTGACAACGTGACCATGGGTCGCTACTGCCACGGCGACTCGCCCACCCTGGCCGACGTATGTCTGGTACCGCAGTTCTACAACGCATTGCGCTGGAAGGTACCGGTTGAGCGCTACCCGACACTGTGTCGCATCCACGCGGCCTGTGCCGAGCTGGAGGCATTTCAACGCGCGTCTCCGGAAGCCCAGGCGGGCGCTGCTTGAACGCCCGCAGGCGTGCAAGTCAGTTGTAGGGCGGGCACCGCC
>DAITPL010000015.1:33111-39569 GCA_036833615.1 Rhodanobacter sp. | reverse complement strand
CGGATGCCGTGGCCCACGTGCAGGCCTCCTTCAACAACACCATCGTCACCATCACTGATCGGCAGGGCAACGCCTTGTCGTGGGCCACTGCCGGTGGCGCGGGTTTCCGCGGCTCGCGCAAGTCCACGCCGTTTGCCGCCCAGGTCGCTGCCGAAAAGGCGGGTCGGGCTGCTGGCGATTACGGTATCAAGACCGTTGAGGTACGCATCAAGGGCCCCGGCCCGGGCCGCGAGTCGGCGGTGCGTTCGTTGAATGCGTTGGGTTTCAAGGTACTCAATATCATCGATGTCACGCCGATCCCGCACAACGGCTGCCGTCCACCCAAGAAGCGTCGAGTCTGAAGATTTGTTTTTGCGATCATCCTTGATCGCGGAAATCAAAACCGGCCGTCCATGGTCGGACTATCTGGAAAAGAATATGGCACGTTATCGTGGAGCTACCTGCAAACTCGCCCGTCGTGAGGGTGCGGATCTCAGCCTGAAGAGCCCGGCGCGTGCGCTGGACTCCAAGTGCAAGCTGGAAAACAAGCCCGGCCAGCACGGCGCGAACAAGCGCATGCGCATGTCCGACTATGCCGTGCAGCTGCGTGAGAAGCAGAAGGTCAAGCGCATCTATGGTGTGCTTGAGCGTCAGTTCAGCAACTACTACACCAAGGCCACGACGCTCAAGGGCAATACTGGTGAAAACCTGTTGCGCCTGCTCGAGAGCCGGTTGGACAACGTCGTGTATCGCATGGGCTTTGCGGTGACCCGTGCCCAGGCGCGCCAGCTGGTTGCCCACAAGGCAGTGCTGGTGAACGGCAAGAAGGTGAACATTCCCTCCTTCCAGATCCGCCCTGGCGATGCGGTGGCGTTGACCGAGCGTGGTCGCGCGCAATTGCGGGTGCAGGAAGCGGCGACCATTTTCGACACCATGGACCTGCGTCCGATGTGGGTCGAGGTCGACGCCAAGAAGTTTGAGGGTACGTTCAAGTCGGTGCCAGATCGCAGCGATTTGCCGTCCGACATCAATGAAGCATTGATCGTCGAGCTTTACTCGAAGTAATTACCGGAGCTCTGCATGGCAGTTTCGTCAACTAGTGTGCTGCGGCCGAAGGGCCTCAGCGTCGAACAGCTTGGAGCCAACCGCGCCAAAGTCGTGGTCGAGCCGCTCGAGCGTGGCTTCGGCCACACTCTGGGCAATGCGCTGCGTCGCGTGCTGCTCTCTTCAATCCCCGGCAGTGCGATCGTCGAGGTCGAAATCGACGGCGTATTGCACGAATACACCACCCTTGAGGGGCTGCAGGAGGACGTCATCGACGTGCTGCTCAACCTCAAGGGCGTGGCGATTCGTCAGCATACCGGTGAAGAGGTCACGCTTACGCTTTCGCGCAAGGGCAAGGGCGTGGTGACGGCCGGCGACATCGTGCTGGACCATTCGGTCGAAATCATCAACCCCGAGCACGTCATCTGCCATCTGACCAAGGATGTCACGCTCAACATGCGGTTGAAGGTGCGCCGTGGCATCGGTTATCAGCCGGCCAGCACGCGCATGCATCCGGATGATGAAGCACGTCCGATAGGTCGACTGCAGCTCGATGCATCGTTCGCCCCCGTGTTGCGCGTGGCGTATGAGGTGGATGCCGCGCGTGTCGAACAGCGCACCAACCTCGACAAGCTGGTACTCGATATCGAGACCAATGGCACCATCGGCGCGGAAGACGCAGTACGCAAGGCCGCCGAGATCATCAATGACCAGCTGTCCGTGTTTGGCGACTTCTCGCACCGCGAGAGCGATGCCAGCGAGGCCGAACAGAGTGGGTTTGATCCGCTGTTGCTGCGCCCGATCGATGACTTGGAACTCACCGTACGTTCGGCCAATTGTCTGAAAGCCGAAAGCATCTACTACATCGGTGACCTGGTGCAGAAAACCGAGGTGGAATTGCTGAAGACACCAAACCTCGGCAAGAAGTCACTTACCGAAATCAAGGATGTGCTGGGTGGACGTGGCCTCGCGCTTGGCATGAAGTTGGAGAACTGGCCGCCGCCGGGTGTTGCGCACGGCATGCAGCTGGGCTGATGATTGGCAGGTGACTGTGCGATCGATCCTTGATCGCTGTAGACGAAACTCCGGTCTGAGCGCACATTGCGCCCAGCCGGCAAGCAAAGACGGCCATCCCTGGTCGCACTCTGAGAGCCTGGTTCATCGGGCTTCAATAGCGGGTAACCGCGGAAAGCCGGGCCTCGTTGCCGGCCTTCCATAACAACAGACATAGAGAGCTGTACCATGCGCCACCAAAAATCCGGACGCAAATTCAATCGCACCAGCTCGCATCGTGAGGCGATGTTTCGCAACATGGCATCCTCGCTGATGAAGCACGAGCTGATCCGCACCACCTTGCCCAAGGCCAAGGAACTGCGTCGTGTGGCGGAGCCGCTGATTACGCTGGCCAAGACTGACGGTGTGGCCAATCGGCGGCTCGCGTTCTCGCGCATGCGCGACAAGGAAGCCGTCGGCAAATTGTTCGTGGAGCTGGGGCCGCGTTACCGCGAGCGCGCGGGTGGGTATCTGCGCATCCTGAAGTGTGGCTTCCGGGTAGGCGACAATGCGCCGATGGCTTACGTCGAACTGGTAGGTCGACCGCAGAGCGACGCAGCCGTCACTGACTGATCGCCCGGCGGGCTTTGCCGTCACAGCGCTTCCGATACGCGGTTTGGTTGGTGAGCGGCGGATAGCCACAACGACTACACACACAAACCCCGGCTGGGCAACCGCCGGGGTTTTGTGTTGTCCGGAGCGCAAACGCCCGTCGCATATTGCGCAAGGTGAAGCTGACAGCCTGCTGCAGAAAGGTTAAGGTTTGCTTTCCCGTGTTGGCACCGACTCTCATGAATCCATTGTCGTGGTCGTTTAGAACCAGCTTTCTGCTCGGCTTCGTCGCATGTTTCGGCCTGCTCGGTTTTGCGTTGTACGCTGAGTATTACCTGGGCATGACCCCGTGTCCGCTGTGTGTGTTCCAGCGGATCGCGTTCCTGTGCATGGCGTTGTTTTTCCTGCTCGGCGGCCTGCACTCGCCACGCGGCACGAGTCGGTGGGCGTATGCCGGCCTGGTGCTGGCGGGTGCGGTTGGCGGCATTGTCACCGCCACTCGGCATCTGTGGCTGCAGTCGCTGCCGCCCGATCAGGTGCCATCATGCGGACCGGGCATTGGTTACCTGTTTGACGCATTCCCGCTGGCGACCATGTTGCGCAAGGTATTCAGTGGGTCCGGCGAGTGCGCGGCAGTGCAACCGATCCTCGGGTTGCCGATGCCGGCGTGGAGCCTGATATGGTTTGTCGCGTTGGGGGTGCTCGCCATCGTCGCTGCGCGGCGCAGGCGCGCGTAGCAACCACTATCTGCCGAGACGCTACGCATGAATTATCCATTGTCGGTTGCACCGGTTCCCGAACACTGGGCGCCTGATTCCTGGGCGCAGCGCGTGGCGCTGCAACAGCCCCATTACGACGACCCGGATGAACTGGCGAGCGCCTGCAATCGGCTTGCCCAACTGCCGCCGTTGGTGACATCGTGGGAAGTCCTTGCGCTCAAACAAGCCTTGGCCGAAGCGCAGGATGGCCAACGCTTTCTGCTGCAGGGTGGCGAATGCGCCGAGAGCTTTGCCGACTGCACGAGCCCGATTATTTCCAATCGGCTCAAGGTGCTGCTGCAAATGAGCCTGGTCCTGGTGCATGGGCTGCAGAAGCCGGTACTGCGCGTGGGGCGATTTGCCGGCCAATACGCCAAGCCCCGCTCCTCGGACACGGAAACGCGGAATGGCACAAGCCTGCCAAGCTTTCGCGGCGACTTGATCAACGGTCAGCAGTTCACTGCAGCGGCACGCCGCGCCGACCCGCAGCGCATGCTTCGTGCACATGCGCATTCGGCGCTCACCATGAACTTCGTGCGGGCTCTGGTCGATGGCGGCTTTGCCGACCTGCGGCATCCGGAATACTGGGATCTGTCGTGGGTCGAGCGTTCGCCGTTTGCTGCCGAGTACCGGCACATGGTGCAGGCTATCGGCGACTCCTTGCGCTTCATGGAGACCCTGGCCGGGCCGATCGCCGGTTTTTCCAAGGTGGATTTCTTCACTTCGCATGAGGCCTTGCTGCTGCATTACGAGCAAGCGCTGACGCGACGTGTCCCGCGCAACGCGGGCTGGTTCAACCTGGCGACGCATTTCCCGTGGATCGGCATGCGGACGGCGGCACTGGATGGTGCGCATGTCGAGTATTTCCGTGGTATTCGCAATCCGATTGCAGTCAAGATCGGTCCTGCAGTCACGCCGGCACAGTTGCTGCCGTTGATTGACGCGTTGAACCCGCATGACGAACCTGGCCGCTTGACGCTGATTCATCGCATGGGCAACGCGCGCATTGCGACGGCGCTGCCGCCGCTTCTGGAGGCGGTGAAGCGCGAGGGGCGGCGTGTGTTGTGGGTGGCAGACCCGATGCACGGCAATACCGAGAACACTTCCAACGGGCACAAGACCCGGCGCTTCGAGAACATCCACGGCGAGCTGGACCAGGCGTTTGACATCCATGCCGCGGCCGGCACGCGGCTCGGCGGGGTGCACCTGGAACTGACCGGCGAGGACGTGACCGAGTGCATGGGCGGCGCGCGGGACTTGTCGGAGACGGATCTGGACCGTGCCTACAAGTCGATGGTTGATCCGCGCCTCAACTACGAGCAGTCGCTGGAGCTGGCGATGTTGATCGTGCACAAATCCGGTGCCGGCAAGCACAACGTGTGATCCATCGGCCAGCTCGTGGTGGCGACCAGCGTGACTGATCCAAGTGCTGGACACGGGTTTACCTGCACCACTCCCTTGCTAGCCGGGAAACACCCGGTCAGGGTTGGGTGAGAACCGGTTTGCCGCCCACCGTGTCGAGAAATCGTGGCGGCTGCCAGGCATGCGTGCGTTGCTCGAAGCCGTAGGCGATCGCGATCAACGTGGGCTCGCTCCACTTGCCGGCGAAAAACAGCATGCCGATGGGCAAGTCATGGACGAAACCGGCGGGTACGGTGATTGCCGGATAGCCTGCAACTGCCGCGGCACTGTAGGCGGACTTGCCTTCGCGGTCGCCGTTGACCAGGTCGATTGACCATGCCGGGCCTTGTGTCGGCGCGAGCAGTGCGTCCAGGTGGTTGGCTGCCAGAGCGGCATCGATGCCTTGCGGTCCGGACAGGCGTTTGGATTTCTCCAATGCCGCGAGGTATGCGCGGTCCGTCAGTGGGCCTTTGGCTTGGGCCTGCTCGAACAGTTCTTGCGCGAACCACGGCATTTCCGTGGCGGCGTGGCCGCGGTTCCAGGCGATCAGGTCGGCCAGCGAGTGCACGGGCAAGCCGGTGCGGGTCTGCAGGTACGCATTCACGTCGTGCTTGAACTCATACAGCAGCACGGTGGTTTCGGCGGCGCCGTAGTCCTTGAGATGGGGCAGAACCACGGGGTCGACTACCACGGCGCCAGCTGCACGCAAGGTAGCGATGCTGTGCGCAAGCAGCTGATCGACATCCGGGCGATAACCGGCCAATGCGCGCACCACGCCAATGCGCTTGCCGCGCAGGGCATCGGCAGCCAGATAGTGCGTGTAGTCGGTGGCGTGCGCGTCCGCGTCGGCGGTAACCGGGTCGCGTGGGTCACTGCCGGCGATGACCGTGAGCAATGCGGCGGCGTCGGCCACGCTGCGTGCCATGGGACCGGCGGTGTCCTGGCTGTGGCTGATCGGCACGATGCCACTGCGACTGACCAGGCCGAGCGTGGGTTTGATGCCGACGATGCCGTTTATCGCCGCCGGGCAGATGACCGAGCCGTCAGTTTCGGTGCCGATGGCCGCGACCGCCAGACCCGCGGCCACGGCCGCGCCGGAGCCGGAACTCGATCCGCACGGGCTGCGATCAAGTACGTACGGATTGCGGGTCTGCCCGCCACGACCGCTCCAGCCGCTGCTGGCACGCGTGGAGCGGAAGTTGGCCCACTCGCTGAGGTTGGTCTTGCCCAGAATCACGGCACCCGCTGTACGCAGCCGGCTGACCAGGCCGGCATCGCGGGGTGCCGGTGCTGCGGTCAGCGCGAGCGAGCCGGCGCTGGTGTGCATGCTATCGGCGGTGTCGATATTGTCCTTCAGCAACAGGGGCAGGCCGTACAACGCCGAACGCGCTGGTGCCTGGGCGCGTGCTGCATCCAGCGTTGCGGCCAGCGTTACAGCGTCCGGATTGATTTCGAGCACGGCGCGCAGCATGGGCCCGGAGCGATCCAGCTGCTGGATACGCGCGGTGAACAGCCGTGTCAATTGCACGCTGTCGAGCGTGCCGGCATCCAATTGTCGCTGCAGCTGGGCAATCGATGTGTACGGCGACGGTCCAGGTGCGGGCTGCGTCGCCGCTGCCGAAGCGGCCAGCATCAGTGCAGTGACGAGCGCGAGGCAGCCATGGATCGCGT
>DAITPL010000015.1:24622-33011 GCA_036833615.1 Rhodanobacter sp. | reverse complement strand
GCCGAAGCGGCCAGCATCAGTGCAGTGACGAGCGCGAGGCAGCCATGGATCGCGTAACGCATGTTCGTCTCCCCAAATATCATGTTCCGCGCGCCTTGCGCGAGACGGGTGTGCATCCTTGCCACGGTGATGGGCGCGGCAAGTGAGCCTATAATTTATGCATGAATGATTTCACGATTTCGCTGCCTGGGTTGCTGCGGCAGATGACCGGTTGGGCAGCTGCGGCGATGTTGGGTTGGTGTGCCACGGTACAGGCGGCCGATAACTCCAAGGTACCCGATACCTTGCAGCAGCGGATTGCCGCATGTACCACCTGCCACGGTGTGCATGGCGAAGGCAGGCCGGGGAGCAAGTTTTTCCCGCGGCTGGCCGGCAAACCGGCAGTCTATCTGTTGCGGCAGATGCAGGATTTCCAGAACGGTCTGCGCAACTACGCGCCAATGGAATACGCCGTGCGGCACCTGCGCCCGAACTACATGCGCGAGATTGCCGAGTATTTTTCCGCGCAGCAGGTGGCGTACGTGCGTTCCCCGATACCCGCGGTGAGTGACGCGGTCCTGCAACGTGGCGCGCAGTTGGTGAACAAGGGCGATCCGCAGTTGAAGGTTCCCGCTTGCGCCAGCTGCCACGGTACCGAGCTTACTGGCGTCGAGCCGTCGACCCCGGGCCTGGTGGGACTGCCGTATGACTACATCAGCTCGCAACTGGGGTCGTGGCGCACACACACGCGCGCCACGGTCAAGCCCGATTGCATGGCGGTTGTTGCCGGACGCCTGCGTGAGGCGGACATCACCGCGGTCGCGGCGTGGCTGGCCAGTCGCGCCATGCCGGCCCAGACGCGTGCCCAACCCGCCGGCTCGGTCGAGCCGCCACTGCCGTGCGGTGTGCTCGGCGCAACGGGAGAGGGTGCATGAGGTGGTTGCTGCGGGCGTGGCTATTGGTGTTGCTGGCAGGTCTGGCAGGCCTGGGGTGGGTATTGTTCGGTCAACCCGGGCAGCGCGCGGAGGTGGTGCTGACCGGCCCCGTCGACGCGGCGATGCTGGCCGACCCGGCGCGGATCGCCAATGGTGCGTATCTGGCGCGGGTCGGCGATTGTGCAAGCTGTCATACCGCCCGTGGCGGCGCACCCTATGCGGGCGGCCGCTCGATCGTCACGCCGTTTGGCAGCGTACCCGCACCAAACCTCACCCCGGATCGCGAAACCGGCCTGGGGCTGTGGACATTTGCCGATTTCTGGCGCGCCATGCATCTTGGCCAAGGGCGTCACGGAAAGTGGCTGTATCCGGCGTTCCCGTATACCTCGTACACCCACGTCACGCGGGATGACACGCTGGCCATCTTTGCCTATTTGCGTTCGTTGCCGGCGGTACGGCAGGTACCGGAGCCGCTCGGGCTGGACTATCCCTATCGCCTGCGCAGCACACTGGCGGCATGGCGGGCGTTGTATTTCGGACCGGGCGTGTTCCAGCCTGATTCGGCGCAATCGGCGCAGTGGAACCGCGGTGCGTATCTCGTGCAGGGACTTGGGCATTGCAACGAATGCCACGCCGAGCGTGGCGCGCTGGGCGGCATCACCAAGGGTGCGCGGCTCACCGGTGGGCAGATTCCAATGCAGAACTGGTATGCGCCGGATCTGAGTACACGGCAAAATGGCGGCCTGGCTGGCTGGAGCGAACAGGACATTGTCGATCTGCTGCGGACCGGGCAATCGGCAAAGGGCGCGGCGTTCGGGCCGATGGCGGACGTGGTGGCGCAGAGTACGCAGCATATGACGGATGCCGACCTGCACGCGATCGCGGTTTATCTCGCGTCGCTGCCACCGCGCGCGCCTAAGCCAACCCCGCGCTCGGCTTTCAACGTAGCCAGAATTGCCAGTGCGGGCGAGAAGATTTATCTCGACCGTTGCGCGGACTGTCATGGTCGGGATGGCAACGGCGTGGCTGGCGTCTATCCGCCCTTGAACGGCAACTCGGCGATGAGTGAGCCGACCGGTGTCAACGCCACGCGCATGGTGTTGCTCGGCGGCTTTCCGCCCGCGACGGCGGGCAATCCACGGCCGTATTCCATGCCGCCGTTTGCGCAGCAGTTGAACGACAGCGACGTGGCGCTGGTGGTGAGCTACATCCGCCAGGCCTGGTCCAACAAGGCATCGATAGTGCGTCCCGAACAGGTAAGTATGTATCGGCATACGCCCATTGATTGAGTCGGGCGGGCGCCGCGCGGCGGGTTGAACCAGTGGGGTCAGCGCGCACCTGCTGCGGGGTCGAGCAGGAAGTCGGTGGACTGGAAGCGTCCATCACGCAAAGTGGTTTCGCCGCGGCGCAAATGCAGCGGTGCCTTGAACAACGGGCCGGCGTAGTACAACGTGTGGAACTCGCCATGCTCGCCACACGGATCAACGCCGGCCGGCAGGCTGTCCAGCAACGCCCGATCGTAAGGTCGTCCGCAGCATGCCGGATCCAGTTGCTGGGTATCCACGCAGCACAACACGGCGCGGTGACCTTCGCTGATGAAGCGCCGTGCCAGCTTCGCGGTGTCCTCACCCCACAGCGGAAACACCGCGCGCCAGTTTTCCCTGCCGAGTTGGCGTACCCGGTAGTCGCGTACGTCCTGCAGAAACAAGTCGCCGAAGGCGCAGTGGCGGATACCCGGCCAGTGCATGCGTGCGGTGGCCAGCGCCGTCGCTTGCGCCTGTTCATATGCCTCGTTGCTGCCAGGCCAGTCCAGCTGCACCTCGATCAGCGGCAACCCCAAGGCGTCAGCCTGGGCCAGCAGCACTTCGCGCGCCATGCCATGCATGGTCACGCGCTGGTAGCTGCGGTTGATCGTCGTCAGCAGCGCAACGACCTGCCAGTGCGGGTCGGCACGCAGGTGCTGCAGCGCCAGCGCGCAGTCTTTGCCGCCGCTCCAGGCCAGGATTATCGGGACGCGATCCATGAGCGCACTGTAACGCCGGATGCAGCCGGTTGCGCAGTGCGGGGCGAAGCGGCGTATACGCAATGCTTGCAGCGAACGTCTGCGCCGGCATACGGTCAACCCCAGAACGTGACGCCGGTGCCGTATTGATGACGCGGTACATCGACACTGCATCGCGGCAGCCGCTATAAAGATCACCTTTGAGGGAGTACGCGGTGAGCGAGGAAATCCTGATCAACGTGACGCCCCGTGAAACGCGGGTTGGCGTGGTCGAGAACGGCATGCTGCAGGAGGTGCACGTGGAACGCGCATCGAAGCGCGGCTACGTCGGCAACATCTACAAGGGCCGGGTGCAGCGCGTGATGCCGGGCATGCAGGCGGTGTTTGTCGAGATCGGCCTGGAACGTGCCGCGTTTTTGCATGCCGCCGATATTGTGCGGCCTGTCGTGGCCGCCGCCGACGTCGAGGTCAATGGCAACGGCCACGTGCCGTCGATCAGCGAACTGGTGCATGAAGGTCAGGAGATCGTGGTGCAGGTCGTGAAAGATCCGATCAGCACCAAGGGCGCCCGGTTGTCTACCCACTTGTCGATCCCGTCGCGGTATCTGGTGTTGTTGCCGTATGCACACACCCTGGGTATTTCCGCCCGCATCGAGGATGAGGTTGAGCGACAACGCCTGCGTGACACCCTGGTTTCGCTGATTGGCGAAAATCCGCTGGGCTACATCGTGCGCACCAATGCCGAAGGCCAGAGTGCGGAGTCGCTGGCCTTTGACGTGACCTATCTGGGCAAGGTCTGGCGTGTGGTGCAGGAGAACATCGCGCGGGCCAAGGTGGGCGAGCGGGTCTACGAGGAGTTGTCACTGCCGCTGCGCAGCCTGCGCGACATGCTCAATGTGGATATCGAGAAGGTGCGCGTGGATTCGCTGGCAATGCACACCAGCGTGGTCAAGTTCGTGCACAAGTTCATGCCCAAACTGGATGACCGGATTGAGCATTACGACGGCGAGCGACCGATCTTTGATCTGTACGGCGTCGAGGATGAAATGCAGCGTGCGCTGAAAAAGGAGGTGCCGCTCAAATCCGGTGGCTATCTGGTGGTTGACCAGACCGAGGCGATGACCACGATCGACGTCAACACCGGCGCCTATCTGGGGTCGCGCAACCTGGAGGACACCGCTTACCGGACCAATCTGGAGGCCGCGCAAGCGGCATCGCGGCAGCTGCGCCTGCGCAATCTTGGCGGCATCATCATCATCGATTTCATCGACATGGAGGATGATGAGCACAAGCGCCAGGTGTTGCGCATGTTGAACAAGGGGCTGGCACGCGATCACGCGCGCACCACCGTGTATCCGATCTCGGCGCTGGGCCTGGTGGAGATGACGCGCAAGCGCACCACGGAGAGTCTGGCGCGCCAGTTGTGCGAGCCGTGCGCGGTGTGCAACGGCCGTGGCGTGCTGAAAACCGCGGAAACCGTCACCTACGAGATTTTCCGTGAAATCACCCGCGCCGTGCGGCAGTTCAACGCGGAGAAACTGCTGGTGATGGCCAGTCCGGCCGTGGTCAACCGCATTCAGGAGGAAGAGTCCGGTGCGGTGGCCGAGCTGGAAGAGTTGATTTCCAAAAGTATCCGCTTTCAGGCCGAAGAGCATTATTCGCAGGAACAGTTTGATGTGGTCTTGTTGTAAATCCAGCCTGGATCGTCGCGTGTGAACGTACGTTGGCAGCATTGGGTGCATCGCGGCATGCGCGCGTCAGGCTGGACCTTGGGCGTGCTGGTCATCGCCCTGGCCGTGCTCGTTGCCCTTGCCCAGTTGCTGCTGCCGCTGGTCGCGCGCCATCCACAATGGGTGGCGGCACAGCTCAGCGCGCGCGCGCAGCGGCCGGTGAGCTTTGCGTCCATGGAAGGTCGCTGGACACCGTCTGGCCCCCTGTTTGTGCTGCATGGCGTGACCGTCGGCGCACCGATCGGCCAGTCCGCGGCGCCGCTGCGCCTGCCGGAGTCGGAACTGCAGCTGGATTTTGGTGGCTGGTTGCTGCCGTCGCGGCACTTGCTCAACGTGCATGTGCGCGGGTTGCAACTGGATCTGAGTCGCGAGCGCGACGGGGCGTGGCGCATCAACGGCATCGGCGTGGCCGGGGATACCACCCGTCAGCCACTGGCGTTGGGTCGTTTGTCCGTGGATTTGTGGCTGCAGGATTTGCGCGTGCAGATCAGCGATGTCGCCGCCGATAAACACTACACGTTGCTCGCCCGGCAGTTGCGGGTGAGCCGACAAGGCAGCGGGCGCATCCGCATAGGTGGCGCCTTGCGTCGCGCCGGAGTGGGCACCGCGCTGCATGCCATTGGAGATTTTCGCGATGATGGCAACAGCGGGCGGTTGTGGGTCGGCCTGGACGAGGTTGATCTGCAGCCGTTGCTGGCCGACGTGGAGGCACATGGCTACCGCCTCGAGCATGGTCGTGGGCGCGTGGCGGCGTGGCTGGACTGGCGCGACGGCAAGTTGTTGAGCGCGTTGCTGCGGCTCGATGTCGATGCACCAACCGTGTCCGCTGCCGGCGCGGCCAGTGTGCACGTGAGCGCGCTGCATGGGTTGGCCGACGTGCGTCCAGGCGCTGATGGCTACCGACTGCGCTGGGCTGGCGATGATGGCAGCGCGGTAGTGGTGGCGGTACATCAACCTGGCACGCCACAAGTTGGTGTCGGTGTTGCCGCGCGGCAGTGGCAACTGGCCCGATGGCTACCCTTGCTGGCGTTGAAGCCCGGGCTGAACCCGGCCGTCAGCGCGTGGTTGAGTGGTGGCCATCCGCGCGGCGTGGTGGCTGATGCGGCGGTGCGCTGGAGCCGGGCCGGCGGGCTGCAGGCGCTGGACCTGACGTTCGCCGGGCTGGGCATTGATCCGGTGGGCAAACTGCCGGGTGTGCGGCAATTGCGCGGTCGGGTGCGCGGCGATGGCCAGGCGCTGGTATTGAAGTTGCCGGCACAGGGCAGCAGCTTGACGTTGCCGCACTTGTTCCGGCAGCCGCTGGCGTTCTCCAGCCTCGCTGGCACGTTGGCCTTCTGGAACCATGACGGCGACTGGACGCTTGGCATGGACCCGCTGGATTTCTCCGGTACCGGCTATACGGGCCAGGTGCGTGGCGAACTCACCTTCCCCACGCATGGCGGGCCGCCCGTGGCCGATGTGTACGCGGTGCTGGACAACGCCGAGGTGCCGGCAGCAAAGTTGTTCTGGCCGCTCGGTTCGATGTCACCCACCTCCGCGAGTTGGCTCGACCGCGCGCTGGTGGCCGGCACGATCGACAACGCCCGGGTGGTGTTGCGTGGCGATCTGGCGCAATGGCCGTTCCGTGAACACGAGGGCCGCTTCGAGGCGCACGTGCCGATCCGCGGCCTGACGCTCGACTACGGTGTGGGCTGGCCGCGTGCGGACGGCGTCGACGTGGTGGCGGATTTCGTCAACAACGGTATGCAGGCCGTGGCCAGCAGTGGCCAGACGCTGGGCGTGCGCGCCGAGCAGGCTGTCGCGCAGATTGCCGATTTCGGCAACGCGTCGCTGGATCTCATCGTCCGTGGCGGTGGCAGTGGCGCCGACGTGATGCAGTTCGTGCGCCAAAGCCCGATCGGCCATGCACATGTGGAGACTCTGGACAAACTGAAGCTCGGTGGTGCGGCGACGTTTTCGCTGCGCTTGCTGTTGCCACTGCATGACGACGGCGCGGCGCAGCTTGACGGGCGTGCGCAGTTGGCCGCCGCCGACCTGGACGCACCGGCGTGGGACCTCAAACTCGACAAGCTCACCGGACCGTTGCGTTTCGATACGCACGGTGTTGCCGCCGGTCCGCTGCAAACCGCTTTTCACGGCCAGCCAGCGACGCTGGAGTTTGCCATTGGCGACGTGGTCGGGCACGCCGAGACCACGGTATGGGCCCAGTTGCAGGGTGCGTGGAGTCTTGGCGGGCTGGTCCAGAATTATCCGAGCCTGCAGTGGATCGGACGGGCGTCCAGCGGTAGCGGTGATTTCACCATTGGCTACAGCTTGGCCCGGGGGGCCGGTGCGCCGCAGCTATTGACCGTCGACTCCAGTTTGCGCGGTATTGCGCTGGATCTGCCGGTGCCGTTGCACAAGTCGCCGGCGACCGATCTGCCGCTGCACCTCACGTTGGGTGTACCGACCGCAGGCAGTGATCTGCAAATTGCGCTGGGCAGCGTTGCGCGCGCGCGCTTTCGTCTGGCCAACGCCACGCGGCCACTGGCCGGGACGCTGGCCTTCGGGGAGCAGCCTCCGCAGGACGTGCCGGCACAGGGCCTGGAGATTCGCGGGCACGCCGACCAGCTGGATGTGACTGGCTGGGTCCAGCGCACGGTGGGTGGTGGTGAGGGCGGCGACGTGCCGGCGGTGCAGGGCATCCACGTCACGGCCGATCACGCCCAATGGTTTGGTCGCCCGCTGGGCGCCATGCAGATCGATGCCACCGGTCAGACTGGCGCGCTGAACATCCATGTGGCTGGTCCGGCGCTGGCAGGCACCATTGCCGTGCCGGGCGGCGACTTGAATCGACTGGGGATCACGGCGCGCATGCAGCACCTGTACTGGCCCAAGAGCCCGGAGGTGAATGCTGGCGGCAGTGCCAACCAGGCAGTGTCAGCTGGCGGCGGGCCTGCCGGCGCTGCGGTCGTGGGCCAGGACAATCCTGCAGATACCGGTATCAATCCCGCGGCGTTGCCGCCGTTGCATCTGTGGGTCAATGATCTGCGACTGGGCGAGGCACGGTTGGGTGAAGCGCGGCTGGAGAGCTGGCCAACGGCTGACGGCATGCACATAGAACAGTTGCGGGCGTTGTCCAAAGACGTGCAGATCACGGCCAGTGGCGACTGGAATGGCAGCGCGCAAGACAGCCACACGCGCATGCGCATCAACTTTTCCGCCCACGATCTGGGAGCCATGCTTGGCGTGTTCGGTTTTGCTGGCCTGGTCGATGGCGGCGAGACCCATGATCTCATTGACGGTCGTTGGCCGGGCTCGCCAACGTCGTTTTCGCTGACCAACCTGGATGGCACGCTGAGGGTCAAGGTGGAAGGCGGGCGTATTCCCGACGCCTCGTCGCCGGGTGTCGGCCGGCTGCTTGGACTGGTCTCGCTGACCGAGCTGCCACGTCGCCTGACGCTGGATTTCGGTGATGTGTTTGGCAAGGGGCTGGCGTTTGATTCCATCACCGGCGATTTTCGCCTGTTCGATGGCAATGCCACCACGAACAACCTGGCCATCGTCGGCTCCTCGGCCAACATCAGCATTACCGGGCGCACCGGTTTGCGCGCCAGGGATTACGACCAGCAGGTGTACGTGGTGCCGCATGTCGGCAACAGCCTGCCGCTGGTGGGTGCCGTGGTGGGTGGCCCGGTCGGTGCCGCCGCGGGTTTCGCCATGCAGGGTTTGCTCGGCAAGGGCTTGAACAAGGCGGCCGGGGC